>DBYT01000109.1:0-1594 GCA_002309915.1 Bacteroidales bacterium UBA1179
ACCCTATAGACTGAAATTACTCCGTCGGGGCAGATAATGCCGCAGTTGGTGCAACCTACGCAGGCTTCAGGGTTGGCCATATAAGCGTAGTGGTAACCCTTGCTGTTAACGGCTGTCGACATGCCAAGCACCTGTTTGTCGCAGGTGTATACGCAGAGCTCGCAGCCTTTGCAGCGTTCAGCGTCAACTGTGACGGCACCTCTAATTTTTGCCATGATAAATAACTGTTATTGGTATGATTATTGGTATGTATTATCTCGGTGAAAGATTCTCTCCTATCCGGGCTATCTCGGTCAGGTTGATCTCGAATATCAGAGTGGAGTATCCGGGAATTATTCCTGTGGCCGATGTTCCGTAGCCAAGGCCTGACGGGATGTAAAGCCTCCAAAAGTCGCCGCAGTGCATGTGCATGAGTGCGGTGGTGACTCCCTCGATTACCCCTTTTACGGAGAATGAAGCGGGTATGTTTACCGACGGGTCGAGCGACTGGGTCTTGAATGACTGGTCAACGACCTGACCTTCAGGGTAGTTGTCGGTAGGTATGAGGCGCACACGGTAATTGAAGCGGACGCTGTCTGAGTAGTAGGGAGTTCCCGTTCCGGTTCCCTGCTCAAGAACCTCGCAATAGACATAATTGCCGCCGGACCATGCCTTGGAGGGATCAAGCTTGAATGAAAGAAGCCTGAAGCGGTCTCCCTTGGCAGCAGTCTGAGGCATATCGTTGCCGTAAGCCGATGCTATACCGGAAAGGTATTCGCCGTTACGTTTCTGCCAGTTTGCGTGGTCGTCAAACTCCTTGGTCTCCTTGCATGAGGAGAGTGTCAGGGAGACGGCGGCTGCAAATACAGTGAGTATAGCCCAAAAACGCTTCATGATCAGAGTGTCTTGAGGACGCTTGTTATTGATACTGTATCGGAAAGGATATTGCAGAGGTCTGCAATCTTTACGCGCTGCTGCTCCATTGTGTCGCGGTTGCGCAGGGTTACGGTCTGATCCTCAAGTGACTGGTGATCGACAGTTACGCAGAACGGGGTGCCGATGGCATCCTGACGGCGGTAACGCTTGCCTATTGAATCCTTCTCGTCATACTGGCAGTTGAAGTGGAACTTGAGGTCGTTCTGGATTGAACGTGCCAGCTCGGGCAGTCCGTCTTTCTTTACCAGAGGTAGGATGGCCAGCTTGATGGGAGCCAGCGGTGCGGGCAGGTGCAGTACGGTGCGGGTCTCGCCGTTTTCCAGCTGCTGCTCCTCATATGATGCGCACATGACGCTCAGGAACATGCGGTCAACACCGATTGATGTCTCGATGACATACGGAGTGTAGCTCTCGTTGGTCTCGGGATCAAAGTACTTGATGCTCTTGCCGCTGAACTTCTCATGCTGAGAGAGGTCAAAGTTGGTGCGGCTGTGGATACCCTCAACCTCCTTGAAACCGAAGGGCATGAGGAACTCGATATCAGTTGCGGCATTGGCGTAGTGAGCCAGCTTGTCGTGGTCGTGGAAACGGTAGTGGTCAGCACCGAAGCCCAGAGCCTGGTGCCATTTCATACGGGTCTCTTTCCACTTGGCGAACCAGTCAAGCTCGGTGCCGGGCT
>DBYT01000109.1:1603-18499 GCA_002309915.1 Bacteroidales bacterium UBA1179
AACTCACGCATACGGAATATGAACTGGCGGGCAACGATCTCGTTGCGGAAAGCCTTACCTATCTGGGCGATTCCGAAAGGAATCTTCATGCGGCCGGTCTTCTGAACGTTCAGGTAGTTTACGAATATACCCTGAGCGGTCTCGGGGCGCAGATATATCTTCATGGCGCCGTCGGCAGTAGAACCCATCTCGGTCTGGAACATCAGGTTGAACTGACGTACATCGGTCCAGTTGCGGGTGCCGCTTATGGGGCATACGATACCCTCATCCAGAATGATCTGCTTGAGCTCATCCAGATTGCCGTCGTTCATGGCCTTCTTGTAACGCTCGTGAAGGGCGTCACGCTTGGCAACGTGCTCCAGTACGTTGTTGCTGGTGGCACGGTACTTGGCCTCATCGAAAGAGTCACCGAAACGCTTGGCGGCCTTGGCAACCTCCTTCTCTATCTTCTCATCATACTTGGCTATCTGATCCTCAATCAGGACATCGGCACGATAACGCTTCTTGGAGTCGCGGTTGTCAATCAGGGGGTCGTTGAATGCGTCAACGTGACCTGATGCCTTCCAGATGGTGGGGTGCATGAATATTGCAGAGTCAATACCTACAATGTTGTCGTGCAGCAGAACCATGCTCTGCCACCAGTAGGTCTTGATGTTGTTCTTCATCTCAACGCCCAGCTGTCCGTAATCGTAAACAGCTCCCAGGCCATCGTAAATCTCACTTGAAGGGAATACGAATCCGTATTCTTTACAATGCGCTACAATCTTTTTGAAAACGTCTTCTTGTGCCATAATCAGCCTTTTTTCCGAAAATTTCCGCAAAGGTACTCTTTTATTTAATACAAAAGGGAAGAGGCAGTCTTAAAAAAGGTAATAATGAGCCATTTGAATGAAGCTTGCATAATTTCTGAAAATTGTTGAAAAGTTGACGCCCGGGAAGGGGTAAGTTGGGCCCGTGGAATTGGGAATTGTCGTTGAAAAGCAGTAATTTCGCGTCCAAAGTTTTTTGTAATGAGCGACGAAATAGAGGAAATTGATGAGGAGATCCGCGAGCCGGAGGAGACCGGAGCGACGGATGACGGACAGGATGCAGGTCATTCTTCATATCATCCGGTTACAGACGATAACGGAATGATCCGGCACCAGCTTTCGGGCATGTATCAGGGCTGGTTCCTGGATTATGCGTCATACGTTATTCTGGAACGTGCCGTGCCTCATTTCGTGGATGGACTCAAACCGGTTCAGAGACGCATACTGCACTCCATGAAACGCCTGGATGACGGCCGTTTCAACAAGGTGGCCAACATTGTGGGTCACACCATGCAGTTCCACCCTCACGGTGACGCCTCAATCGGTGACGCGCTGGTCCAGATGGGCCAGAAGGACCTGCTTATAGAGTGTCAGGGAAACTGGGGAAATATCCTTACAGGCCATCGTGCCGCTGCACCCCGATACATTGAGGCCCGTCTGTCCAAGTTCGCTCTTGAGACGCTGTTCAATCCCAAGACTACCGAGTGGAAGGCTTCATATGACGGCCGTAACAAGGAACCGGTCACACTGCCTGTAAAGTTCCCTCTGCTGCTGGCTCAGGGAGCCGAGGGTATTGCCGTAGGATTGTCCTGCAAGATACTTCCGCACAACTTTAATGAACTTTGTGACGCTGCCGTCTCATATCTAAGGAAGGAGGAGTTCCATCTCTATCCGGACTTCCAGACAGGCGGTGCCATAGACGTGTCCCGTTACAATGACGGTGAGCGCGGAGGTATGGTACGTATCCGTGCCAAGATTACGAAAGAAGCTGACAACAAGACTCTTGTCATAAATGAGATCCCGTTCGGTGAGAACGTGATGACACTGTGCGAGTCAATCGTCAAGGCAGGCGAGAAGGGCAAGATAAAGATCCGTAAGGTTGAGAACCTCACCGCCGATAAGGTTGAGATCCGCATATCGCTTGCACCCGGTGTGTCATCGGACAAGACCATTGACGCCCTTTACGCGTTCACCAACTGTGAGGTGAGCATATCGCCCAACTGCTGCGTTATCGATGAGAACAAGCCGCATTTCCTGACGGTGAGTGACGTGCTGCGCAAATCGGTCGATAACACCAAGGAGCTGTTGCGCCGCGAACTAGAGATTGAACGCGGTGAGATTCTGGAGCAACTCCATTTTGCCTCACTCGAGAAGATATTCATCGAAGAGCGTATATATAAGGACCGTGAGTTTGAAGAGGCTTCCTCAATGGATGCCGCCTGCGAGCATATTGATGACCGTCTGACTCCCTACTACCCGCAGATGATCCGCGAGGTGACCAAGGAGGATATCCTTAAGCTGATGGAAATCAAGATGGCCCGCATCCTCAAGTTCAACAAGGAGAAGGCCGAGGAGCTTATCGCAAAGATGAAGGCCGATATAGCCCGCATCGACAAGGACCTGAGCAATATGGTGGCAGTCACCATCAAGTGGTTCAACATGCTCAAGGACAAGTACGGTGCACAGTACGAGCGCAAGACCGAGATCAAGAACTTTGACACCATCGTGGCTACCAAGGTGGTTGAGGCCAACCAGAAACTCTATATCAACCGCGCCGACGGATTCATCGGCATGGAACTCAAGAAGGATGAGTTTGTCTGCAACTGCTCTGACCTGGATGACATAATCCTTTTCTACAAGGACGGCCGATACAAGGTTGTCAAGGTGGCCGACAAACTGTTCGTGGGCCAGAACGTGCTCTATCTTGACGTATTCAAGAAGAACGACAAGCGCACCATATACAACGTTGTCTACCGTGACGGACGCAACGGCGCATACTTCATGAAGCGTTTTGCCGCCACCGGTCTGACACGTGACAAGGAGTATGACCTTACCCAGGGTAAGGCAGGCTCCAAAATAATGTACTTCAGCGCCAACCACAACGGTGAGGCCGAGGTGATCAAGGTTACGCTCAAACCCAATCCCAAACTCAAGAAACCTGTCTTTGACAAGGATTTCAGCGAGCTTATGATCAAGGGACGCCAGTCAATGGGTAACCTGCTTACCCGCAATGAGGTCAAGAGCATCGGACTCAAATCATTGGGTTCATCGACACTGGGCGGCCGCAAGGTTTGGTTCGATAAGGATATCCTGCGTCTTGACTTTGACGGACACGGCGATTTCCTGGGTGAGTTTGACAGCGATGACCTGCTGCTGGTAATCAATGCCGACGGTGAGTATTACACCACCGCTCCCGATGCCAACTGCCACTTTGACGAGGGCTTGCTCAGGATTGAGAAATACAATCCGGGCAAGGTGTGGACTGCCGTGCTGTTCGATGCTTCGCAGAAGGGTTACCTCTACCTTAAGAGATTCAACCTGGATCCTTCGGCCAAACGCATCAATATCCTGGGCGAGGAGAAGGGAAACCGCATGGTGCTGTTGACAGATACTGTTTATCCGCGTCTTTTGGTTACCTTGGGCGGCGCCGACAGTTTCCGTGAGCCGATGGAGATTGATGCCGACAGCTTTGTAGGCGTAAAGGGTGTCAAGGCACGCGGACGCAGGGTTACCGCATTCAACGTGAAGGATGTCGAGGAGCTTGTGCCGTTGCGCATGCCGGAACCTGAGCCTGAGCCTGAACCGGTTGAGGCCGATACCGATGACAATGACAATTCCGCTCAGACGGATGATGAAAATACAGAAAAGGTCGATGACGGACAGCTCTCGCTGTTCTAGGTGGTTGTCTTCCGTACTTCTTGGAGTAATACTGACAGCATTCCCTCTGCAGGCTACGGCCCGGCGGATTGTGTGGGACATGCCGCAGTATTCTGAGACCGTAAGGGTCACTTCATTCCTGGCGGGTACCGTCCATGCACGTGACACCTATCTTTCCGGTTCTTCCTACGACGGTTGGGGTGTAGGCTTTGAGAATGACAACTGGACCGGTTATGAACCGGAAAAACTGTTCTCGCAGGGTCGTATGCATTCCGATATCGTGTTCGGCATGATGAAGAATCCCCGTAACGGAGGCAGCACCATGGTGTTCAGCGGCCGTGATTACGCCGGATTCATGTGGCATGCGTTGAAATACAGCAATTATGACTTTCTGGTGGGTCCGGCCGTGATGTGTGAGCTGGGAGTCCTGTATAACAGGCAGAATTCCAACAATCCTGTCAATCTGGAGGGTTATGCAGGCGGAGGTATCTGCATTGACAATACCCTGCGTTTCAGGAACCTGGGATATGATATGGCCTTTCTGGCCACCTTCTATGCCCCGCTTGCAGGAATCGGTTTCGCACCGGACTATGACCAGCCGTATTTCTATATGTACAAGTACGGAGAGTACGGCAAGGCCCTTCACTTCATATCTCCGTTCAATAACCTGGTTTTCACACAGCAGATGGCATTGGTGCTGCCCATTAAGGAGAGCCGTCTGAGGGTAGGCTTTACTGTCGACGGGATAAGGAACCGTCTTGGAGGTCATTCGCGTTTTATGGCCAACACCATGTTTACCATAGGTTTCGGCATGAGGTATCAGACTAAAAAGTGGGACAGATGAACAGAAAGCGTTTAAACCCGGTCATTGTGATGGCGGTGCTGATAACGGCATTGCTTCCTATCTCATGCTCGTGGAGCGGTGAGGCTCCCGACCGCGAATATTCCAATACTCCCCGGGGCAATTTCATGGCTCTGTGGACCATAATGGATGAGCATTACTGTTTCTTCGACCTCAAGAAGGATAAACTTGGCGTTGACTGGGATGAGGTCAAGACAAGGTATGCCGCCAGCATTTCGGACGATATGTCCGACAGGTCTCTCTTTGAGGTGCTCTGCAAGATGATAGGCGAGCTGCGTGACGGTCATGTAAACCTGACCAGCGCGTATGACTACGGACGTAACTGGAGCTGGAAGACGGATTATCCGGCCAACTTCTCAAAAGACCTGCAGGAGAGGTATCTTGGTGCAGATTATATCATAGGCGGTAACGGTTACTGTTACCGTATTCTTGAGGACAACATCGGATATCTGGTAGTGGAGAGTTTTGATAAAGCCATGTCTGACAGCAGGCTTAATGTGATGTTCAACAATATGGCTCTCTGCAACGGCCTGATAATCGACATACGCGACAACGGCGGCGGACAGCTTACGGCATCGGAGTCGCTGGCATCCCGTTTTACCGAGAAGAAGGTGACGGTGAGCTACACCTGTTACAAGAACGGTCCCGGTCACAACGATTTTTCCAGGCTGCACAGGAATGAACTGAGTCCAGCCGTGCATGACCTTAGGTGGATAAAGCCTGTAGTCGTGCTGACAAACCGCGGCTGTTTCAGCAGTGCCAATGACTTTGCCTGCATCATGAAACCGCTTGAGAACGTGACGCTTATGGGTGATACCACGGGAGGCGGAGGCGGCATGCCCATGTCATCGGAACTTCCCAACGGATGGGTGGTGAGGTTCTCATCGGCCCCCACTTTTGACGCCGACATGAATCATGTGGAATTCGGTGTCGCTCCGCATATACGCGTGGATATGAAAGATGAGGATGTCCAGGCAGGCGTGGACACCTATATTGAGAGTGCGCGCGCATTCATCAATGACAAACTGGTAAACTTTTGATATATGAGAAAAGCGAGATTGTTTGCAGCAGCTGTTCTGGCCATGCTGCCGCTTATGGCATTTGCAGGAAAGGCTAAAGTTCTGAAGATTGATTTCAACAACCCCATTGCGGAGCGTAACACAGGTTCATCATTCGACATCATGTCGATGGTGAAGGGTACTTCCAGTTCTGTCACGCTACTTTCTTACATAGAGGCCATTGACGCCGCTGCCGAGGATAAGAACATAGGAATGATTTATATGACCCCTGAGAATATCTCGGCAGGTCTTTGCCAGATAGAGGAACTTCGCGCCGCATTGGAGCGTTTCCGCAAATCGGGCAAACCAGTCATTGCCTACTGCGGCAACTTTGGCAACGGCTCATATTATCTGGCATCGGTGGCCGATAAGATTATCCTTGATCCGGCATCGGAGAGCATGATTACCGGTGTAGGCAGTCAGATGATATTCCTCAAGGATCTGCTCGATGCCCTTGGCGTTGACGTCCAGCTGATACGTCACGGCAAGTATAAGGCTGCAGGCGAGATGTTCGTGCGCAGCAGCGCCAGCCCCGAGAATCGTCTGCAGAACGAGGTCCTGATAAACTCGATGTGGAACACCATGTCAAGGCAGATTGCCGCTTCACGCGGTTTCACACAGGAGGAGTTCAACGGCTGGGTTGATAATATGGAGCTTTGCTACCCTGAAGAGTATAAGGCCAAAGGTCTTATTGACGAGGTTTGGTACAAGGACCAGGTTGACAAATACCTTTGCGAGCAGAACGGCGCAAGGAGAATCCAGGAGGTGGGTTTTGTAAAGATCAACAAGTACGCCACCAAGATAAAGAAGGGCAGCCGCAAGAACAGAATTGCGGTCATTTATGCTGACGGAGAGATTGTGGACAGCGGTTCGGATGCCGATATAGTAGGTACAAAACTTGCCAATACGATCCGTAAGGTACGTGAGGACAGTAAGGTGAAGGCTGTGGTGTTCCGCGTGAATTCTCCCGGCGGCAGTGCCCAGGCATCGGAGGCTATCAGACGTGAACTGGAACTGCTGCGTGCCGTGAAGCCGGTCATTGCCAGTTACGGTGATTACGCGGCATCGGGCGGTTATTGGATATCGGCCCAGTCAGACTATATATTCTCGGATGAGAGTACCGTAACAGGCTCTATAGGCGTGTTCGGAATGGTTCCCAACCTGGGCGATGCCATCCGCAAGAATGTCAAGGTCAATATTGAGAGCGTAGGTTCATCGTCACACAGCGATATGATGAACGGAATGCGCATGCTCGATGAGACCGAGGTGGCTTATGTCCAGAAGCAGATTGAGAAGATATATGATGATTTCACCGGTCTGGTATCAAGCGGACGCGGCATTTCAAAGGATAGCGTGGACGCTATCGGTCAGGGACGTGTATGGTCCGGTGCCGATGCCCTGAACGTCGGTCTTGTGGACAGCCTGGGCGGTCTTTACGACGCTATCAGTTATGCAGCCGCAAAGGTAGGTCTGACAAAGGCCGATTATCAGTTGAGCCGATATCCGGTTGTAAAGGAGGTTTCGCTTTTGAAGATGCTTTCAGGCAATACTCCCGAGGATCCTGAGGAGAACCTGACTTCACGCGTGGATAACCAGCCATCCATAAGCGATATGTTCCCGGCAATCGCCAGGATGCGTGAGATGCGCAGTCCGGCACTGATGCTCCGTATGGAGAGCGTCATGGAAATCAAATGACGCCTTTGGAATTATCGTAAAAAGAGTTACTTTTGCAGCGCGTTCCAGTTGTGGGACGCGCTTTTTTGCAGACGTGGCGGAATTGGTAGACGCGCTAGACTTAGGATCTAGTATCTTTGATGTGGGGGTTCGATTCCCCCCGTCTGTACAAAAAAACAGCCGACCATTTGGCCGGCTGTTTTTTATTGGGTGTTCAGATTAGAACTCGTATACGAGACCGAACTCCATAGCGGTGTTGATGTTCAGACCCAGTTTGTTCTTGTAAAGCTCTGCGGGATAACCGGCAACCTCAGGCTCGCTCATGTGTGCGAACTCGAAACCTCTGCAGAGAGCCTGGATTGACCAGCTGTCTGAGAAGTGGTAGCGGACACCGGGAGATACATTCAGTGAAAGTTCCCAGAAGTTGAAGCCGCTGGGTGATGTTACCTTATAGCCGAATCCACCCTGAACAAACATGTCAAAGTTGCCATCCTCAATGAATGTCCATCTGATGAAGGGAGCAAACTTGAATGAGAATGCCTGCTGAACTGAGTTGTCAGCTCTGTAGTAGTGGTTATCTACAATGCCGAGACCGATACCTACCTCAATATTGTTCTCAAGAGCCATACCGAATGAGGGTGAGAAATCAAGAGTCTTAGCCTTGTCAGTAGTGGTGTAGAGTGAAAGGTTGTCAAAACCGATTGAACCGCTGAACCAATACTTAGCGTTAGCAGTCATGCAAAGAGCGAGAGCTGCGATTGCGAATAAAACTTTTTTCATAATTGTGTAATTAAGATTGATTGTTAGTATCCTTTTTATTTATATGATTAGTCCTTAAAAAGTCCTTTATTTAGTCCTTAATTGCGCCAAAAGTAGGGAACATTTGTTAAATCAGCAAAAAAAACACCAAAAAATGTACTTAAAATGCACTTTTGTCGGCTTTTTGTGAGTTTGTGGGGTGAAATCGGCCCCTTTTTGTGGATAAATATGGTATTTAAATTGTTATTTTTGCAGTACTATGACGGTGAAAGAGATATACGATAAACTCCGCAGTTGTACCGGTGTAACGACCGACAGCCGCAAATGCGGACCCGGGCTCATGTTCTTTGCCCTGAAAGGGGAGCGTTTTGACGGAAATGAATTCGTTCGCGGAGCGTTGGAGCAGGGTTGTCCTTACGCCGTTATGGACAATAAGGAGCTCTTTGACTCCCAGGATCAAAGGATGATTCTTGTGGACAATGTACTGGCCACGCTTCAGCAGGTTGCGGCTCTTCACAGACGCACTCTCGGTACTCCTGTCATAGGCATAACCGGTACTAACGGCAAGACCACGACCAAGGAACTGACCAATGCGGTTATGAGCACCACCTACAATGTGCTTTGTACCCAGGGTAACCTGAACAACTCCATCGGTGTTCCGCTTACCGTAATGGGACTCAAACCGGAGCATGAGTATGCCATCATTGAGATGGGTGCAAGCCATCCGGGTGACATAAAGGAACTGGTTGAAGTGAGCCAGCCGGATTTTGGACTTATAACGAATGTGGGCAAGGCTCATCTTCTGGGATTCGGCTCATTCGAAGGGGTTAAGCGCACCAAGGGTGAACTTTATGACTGGCTGCGTGAGCATAACGGCATGGCGTTCGTAAACCGTGACAATGAGCATCTGCAGCAGATGTGCAAGGGGCTGCCCCTTACCGAGTACGGAAAACCCGGTCAGGAGGGATTGCTGGTTGAGGGCGAGGTGCTGGAGTGCAATCCATTCGTCAAGTTCCGCTGGCGCAGGGCTGGCAGTGACTGGCACACGGTCCAGACCAACCTGATAGGTGCATATAACGTTGATAACGCTCTTGCCGCCATTACCATCGGCCTAAAGTTCGGAGTCAAGGAGCAGGATGCATCGGATGCAGTGGCTAACTATATGCCTCAGAACAACCGTTCACAGCTGACCGAGACCGGACGCAACCATCTGGTGGTAGACGCATACAATGCCAACCCTACCAGCATGGCTGCCGCACTTGAGAACTTCAGTATGATCAAGGCTCAGGACAAGATGCTTATTCTAGGCGATATGCGTGAACTTGGTGATGTCTCTCAGGACGAGCACAGAAGGATAGTAGAGGAGATACATAAATACGGATTTACTCAGGTATGGCTGGTGGGCAGTGAGTTCGCCGGTGCGGCCGGGGACTCCGGATTCAGGCTTTTCCCGGATGTAGAGGCAGTGAACAGTGCTTTGCAAAGTGAACCTGTGAACGGTAAGACAATCCTGATCAAGGGTTCCAACAGCATAGGATTAACAAAAACCATAACCAATTTATAATTATGAAAAAACTATTTGCTCTTTTTGCATGTGTTCTTGTTTGCGGCGTGATGTCCGCACAGTTGAAGGTCTCCGTCATGGGTGATTCATACTCGACATTCACGGGTACCATGCCCAAGTATTATGACACATTCTATCCCAACCAGTTCTGCGGCGTAACAGAGCAGAGCCAGCAGTGGTGGGCTCAGGTAATCGAGAAGAACGGATGGGTTCTTGAGAAGAACGATTCATTCTCAGGCAGTACCGTCTGCTGCCGCGGTTACAACCACGATGACTACTCAGACCGTGCATTCGTATCACGTCTGAACCGTATCGGCGCTCCCGATATCCTGTTCATATTCGGCGGTACCAACGATGACTGGACTCACGAGCCTTTCGGTGACTATAAATACTCAAACTGGACCAAGGAGGACCTCTATTTCTATCGTCCGGCATTCGCATACCTGCTTGACAACCTCAAGAAGCTGTATCCCAACATGAAGATTTACTCACTTCTGAATGACGGCATGTCAGAGAACCTGGGTGAGTCAATGAGGGAGATCTGCAAGCACTACAATGTTCCCGTAATCGCAGTCGAGGGCATTGAGAAGCGCATGAATCACCCCACAGCTGCCGGTATGACCAAGATCGCCGAGCAGATTCAGGCCTTCCTGGACGCAGAGAAGAAGTGATATGACCAAGATAATGGGAATCATAAACGTGACTCCTGACTCCTTCTGGAGCGGGTCACGTGTGCAGGACAAAACCACTCTTCTGGAAAGAGTCCGCTTTATGATATCCCATGGGGCCGATGCCATTGACGTAGGCGGATGCTCCACCAGACCTAATGCCGTGCAGGCATCGGCCGAGGAGGAGATGGAACGCCTGGAATGGGGACTTCCTGTTATCAGGGCTGAGTTCCCCGATATATTGCTTTCAGTTGACACCTACCGTCCGCAGATTGCGGAGCGCTGCGTAAAGGAGTGGAAGGTGGGTATCATCAACGATGTTTACGGGGGCAATGATGACATGTATAAGGTGGTGGCCGATACGGGTGCGCAGTATGTGCTCATGTGGTCGGAAACCATAAAGGAGGATCCTGTGGGAGAGATGATGTCATTCTTTGAGGAGAGGCTGCGGATAATGGAGAAGGCCGGTGTGGATGTAAAGCGCAAGGTGATACTGGATCCGGGATACGGATTCGGAAAGACCGTGCATCAGAACTACACCGTACTTGCCAATCAGCGCAGGCTGTGTGAACTGGGACTGCCGGTTCTGTCGGCCCTGTCGCGTAAATCGATGGCGTGGAAACTGCTTGAGATTACTCCTGAGCAGGCGCTTCCGGCTACCATCGTGATGAACACGGTGGCCATAGAGCAAGGCGCAGACTGGATACGCGTTCATGACGTTGAGGAGGCCTCCCATACCGTCCGCATAATGCAGGCATTAAAAGACAACAAATAAGATATGGTTGACTATTTCGTATCATTCGGTATCAAGGACATCATAGACGTGGTGTGCGTCTCGCTGCTCCTTTTCTATCTGTACAAACTGATGAAGAGGACCGGATCGCTCAACATGTTCATAGGAATCCTTGTGTTCATCCTGGTTTGGATAGTAGTGTCACAAGTCCTCAAAATGCAACTCTTGGGCGCCGTGATGAACAAACTGGTCGATGTGGGCGTGATTGCCCTTATCGTACTGTTTGCCGATGATATCCGCCATTTCTTCCGTGACATCGGCACCTCAACACGTACCCGCAAGCTGTTCCATTGGCTTGTAAGGCGTCGTAACGGTCAGGATATGACCAAGTGGGAGCCTGTGGCCAAGGCCTGCGAGAGCATGAGCCACAATAAGGAGGGTGCCCTGATTGTAATAGGTGAGACCGATGAACTTCACGATGTGATTGCCACAGGCGAGGCGGTGAATGCCAACATCAACCAGTTCCTTATAGAGAACATATTCTTCAAGAACAGCCCGCTGCATGACGGCGCCATGATCATTGTGGGTGACCGCATTGAATCGGCCGCCTGCATCCTGCCGGTATCACAGTCCGAGGAGTTGCCCAAGTCATTCGGCCTGCGTCACCGTTCAGCCATGGGAATAACTGAGAAGACCAATGCCGTGGCAGTGGTGGTATCCGAGGAGACGGGAATCATATCGGTTTTCCATAAGGGTTCATTCCAGCGGGACATGAAAGCCGATACGCTCATGCATTTCCTCTCGGAGAATGTCAGATAAGTAAACCTATACTGTGCCAAACTGTCATAACTGGTGACACTTTACACCCTAATGGCAGTTTGGCATATTTTTGGCTCTTACCCCATTGCCCGATAAGGGGCTTTACAGTCGCAAACAAATAACTAAAACAATAAGAATATGAACATCAAACCGTTAGCAGACAGAGTTCTGATTCTTCCGGCAGCAGCCGAGGAGAAGACCATCGGCGGAATCATTATCCCCGATACAGCCAAGGAGAAACCCCTTAAGGGTGAGGTAATAGCAGTAGGAAACGGCACCAAGGATGAGGCAATGGTTCTCAAGAAGGGTGACCAGGTACTGTATGGCAAATATTCAGGCACAGAGCTTGAAGTTGAGGGTGAGAAATATTTGATTATGCGCCAGAGCGATGTCCTGGCCGTGGTTGAAAAATAATAAGGAGATACAATTATGGCAGCAAAAGAGATACTTTTCAATATGGATGCCCGCGACCTGATGCGTCAGGGTGTTGACGAGCTTGCAAATGCAGTCAAGGTTACACTTGGACCTAAGGGCCGCAACGTTATCATCGAGAAGAAGTTCGGTGCTCCCCAGATCACCAAGGACGGTGTTACCGTAGCCAAGGAGATTGAGCTGGCCGATTCATTCAAGAACACCGGCGCACAGCTGGTAAAGAGCGTTGCCTCAAAGACCGGTGAGGATGCAGGTGACGGTACAACAACCGCTACCGTTCTGGCTCAGAGCATCGTAAATGTAGGTCTTAAGAACGTTACCGCAGGTGCCAATCCCATGGACCTGAAGCGCGGTATTGACAAGGCCGTTGCAGCTGTTGTCGAGAACATCAAGAAGCAGTCAAAGGCCGTAGGTGACAACTTTGACAAGATTGAGCAGGTTGCCACTATCTCTGCAAACAATGATGCCGAGATCGGTAAGCACATTGCCGAGGCTATGCAGAAGGTTTCTAAGGACGGTGTAATCACCATCGAGGAAGCCAAGGGTCGTGACACATACATCGACGTTGTCGAGGGTATGCAGTTTGACCGCGGTTACCTGTCATCATACTTTGTAACCGATACCGAGAAGATGAACTGCGTTATGGAGAATCCTCTGATTCTTATCCATGACAAGAAGATATCAAATCTGAAGGACCTGCTTCCTATCCTGGAGCCCGCAGTACAGAGCGGCCGTCCTCTGCTTATCATTGCCGAGGATGTTGACTCTGAGGCCCTGACCACTCTGGTTGTAAACCGTCTGCGTTCAGGCCTGAAGATCTGCGCTGTAAAGGCACCCGGATTCGGTGACCGCCGTAAGGAGATGCTTGAGGATATCGCCGTTCTGACAGGCGGATTCGTAATCAGCGAGGAGCGTGGCGTTAAGCTGGAGCAGGCTACAATGGATATGCTTGGCACAGCCGAGAAGATTACCATCACCAAGGACAACACCACTATCGTTAACGGTAAGGGTGAGAAGGCCAAGATCGCAGACCGCGTAGCTCAGATCAAGGCTCAGATCAAGACCACCACAAGTGACTATGACAAGGAGAAGCTCCAGGAGCGTCTTGCCAAACTGTCAGGCGGTGTTGCAGTAATCAAGGTAGGTGCTCCCTCTGAGACCGAGATGAAGGAGAAGAAGGACCGTGTTGACGATGCTCTGTGCGCTACCCGTGCCGCAATCGAGGAGGGTATCGTAGCAGGTGGCGGTGTTGCTTACATCCGCTCAATCAGCGCTCTTGACAAGCTGAAGGGTGACAATGCCGATGAGACACACCGGTATCCAGATTATCCGCCGTGCTATCGAGGAGCCTCTGCGTCAGATCGTATTCAACGCAGGTAAGGAGGGTTCAGTAGTAGTTCAGAAGGTTCTGGAGGGCAAGGGTGACTTTGGTTACAACGCCCGCTTTGACCGCTACGAGGATCTGGTAAAGGCCGGTGTGGTAGATCCCGCCAAGGTTACACGTGTGGCTCTTGAGAACGCCGCCTCTATTGCAGGTATGTTCCTGACAACCGAGTGCGTGATCGTAGAGAAGAAGGAAGACAAACCCATGCCTGCAATGGCTCCCGGAATGGGCGGCATGGACGGCATGATGTAATAAATGCAGAAATTGAAAAAAGGCGTGCGATGATTTATCGCGCGCCTTTTTTTGTACCTTTGTGACTATGATACGATTAGCGATACTGGCATCGGCCAACGGAACAAATGCGCAGGCTATAATTGAGGCCGTGCGTGCAGGTAAGTTGGATGCCGATGTAAAGGTGGTGCTGACAAACAAGGAGGACGCCGGTGTCATAGAGCGTGCCCGCAAGTTTGGAGTACCCGTAGAGATAATACCATCCAAGGGACACAGAAACCGTGCCGAGTATGACGCACTGGTGGTTGAGGCCCTTAAGAAATATGATGTTGACACTATTGCCCTGGCGGGTTGGATGAGGATCTTGAGCGAGGTTTTTGTTAATGCCTTTGAGGGAAGGATACTGAATCTGCATCCGGCACTTCTGCCAAGCTTCAAGGGTGCTACGGCTATTGCCGATGCATACGAGCATGGGGTAAGGATTACCGGTTGCTCGGTTCATCTGGTTACTCCGGAATTGGATGCGGGTCCGGTGATTATTCAGGCTGGCGTTCCCGTGAACGGAACCGTTGATGAGCTGGAGGCGCAGATTCACCGCATGGAGCACCGCATTTTCCCGCAGGCACTGCAGTGGTTCTCGGAAGGACGTATCAGTGTTGAGGGCCATAAGGTGATTGTTGCACCGGCCCGCCACAATGTAAAGAAGATTGATTTCATAGAGGGTTGCCTGGTTTCACCGGCACTCGAGGAAAAATTATAAGCTTATGAGTAGAGAAGATACCCCCACGGCTCATATTGCAGCGCAGTATGATGATGTAGCCAAGACTGTTATCATGTGCGGCGATCCGCTCCGCGCCAAGTTCATTGCCGAGAAGTACCTGACTGACCCGGTCCTCTTCAACGAGGTTCGCGGAATGTTGGGATATACCGGTTATTACAATGGCAAGCGTGTATCGGTCATGGGTCACGGAATGGGTATTCCTTCAATAGGTATCTACTCTTACGAGTTGTTCAACTTCTTTGATGTGGAGAGCATCATCAGGGTTGGAACAGCCGGTGCCTTGAGTCCTGACATGCAGATAGGCGATATGCTTTTTGCCCAGGCTGCCTGCACGGACTCCGATTACGGTCACCAGTACGGATTCCCTGCCAAATTCGCCCCGATAGCAAGCTTTGAACTGCTTGAAAAAGCCGCTCAGGTGGCACGCGAAAACGGATTCCCGTTCCAAGTGGGCAATATCTACAGTGCCGATGTGTTCTATGATGAATCAGACAGGCAGATGGAGTGGGGTAAGTTCGGCGTTAAGGCTGTCGAAATGGAGGCTGCCGGACTCTACATCAATGCCGCTGCCGCAGGTAAGAAGGCTCTTACCATCTGCACGATATCGGACCAGTTGGTTCACCGCAAGTATGCATCGACCGAGGAGCGCCGAAGCAGCTTTACCAATATGATGAAGGTGGCGTTGGAAATAGCATAACCTTATGAAAGAGATTCTGCAGCGCATAGAAGGTGCTTTGGGCGGCCGGTATGCTGCGGCAGAGCTTGAATCGATAAAGAAGGCACTGTGTCTGGAGTATCTGGGCATCAGTGCCGTTTCGTTTTATACCAAAGAGAATGTTTCCGCGGATACCGCAAAACTGGATAAGGCTTTGGAGCGTCTGGCAGCCGGTGAGCCTTTGCAGTATGTGATTGGTTCCACCCCGTTCTGCGGTCTTACTTTCAAGGTCGACGGGCGGGTCCTGATTCCGCGTCCCGAGACTGCGGAACTTGTGGATTGGGTGGCTCAGGATGCGGCTCAATCAGGTGCTCTTCTGGATGTGGGCACCGGCAGCGGATGCATCGCCATAAGTCTGGCTCACCGCCTTCCGGGGTGGAAGGTGCAGGGCTGGGATATCAGCGAGGGCGCCCTTGAGGTGGCTCGGGAGAACAGCCGCCTGAACGGAACCGAGGTTGAATTCCGCAAGGTGGATATTCTTAACGCCTCCGTTGATTCCAGGTTTGATGTGATTGTGAGCAATCCTCCTTATGTGATGGAGTCTGAGAAGGCTCAGATGGAGGATACAGTGCTGGATTATGAGCCTCATCTGGCTCTGTTTGTATCGGACTCAGACCCGTTGCTTTTCTATAAGGCTATTGCGGCTTTCGGACATCGGAACCTTAATGCGGGCGGAAAGCTCTATTTTGAGATCAATCCCCTCCTGGTGGAGGAGATGAAGGATATGCTTATGGGTGCGGGCTACCGTGATGTTCAGGTCCGCAATGATATATTTGGAAAACCACGAATGATAAAAGCTATACTATGACAGAATCTGAAGGAAAGACACTTGCCGAGCGATACTGCTCGGGTGCCGAGCACTGCTGCCAGGAGGTGAGGCAGATGCTGGAGCGTCACAAGGCGGAGAACGCTGACATTGAGCGGATAATCCGTCATCTGGTTAAGGAGGGATACATTGATGAGTTCCGTTATGCCGCTGCCTTTGTCCATGACAAGGTGCGTTTTGCCAAGTGGGGGAGGGTAAAGATTGGCCAGGCTCTATGGCAGAAACGCATCCCTGCGGGTGTGGCCGATGAGGCTCTGTCCCGTATTGACGAGGATGAGTATCTGACGGCTCTCAAGGATGTCGTCGCCTCACGTTACCGCCAGACTAAGGGCGCAACTGAGTATGAGCGCAAGATGAAGACCATGAAATCTGTCTGCAGTCGCGGATATGAGCCGGCGCTTGTGCGCAAGGTTCTGAACCTGCAGGATTCCTCTGATGATTGATTATGGAGTCGGGTGGTTTCAAGCGCCCGGGGCTTCTGCGTAAACTGTTTGAGTTTGTTTTTCCGCATTACTGCAAGGTTTGCGGGCACAGGCTCGATCCTTCCGAGGAGCAGCTTTGCGTCACTTGCTTTCTGGGTATGCCGCGGTTGGGTTACCGCGCTGATGTTATCAATCCTACTGAGCGGATGCTTCTTACTGAGAAGTGACTGGTCAGGGCGGCTTCGGTGCTTCATTATAGCAAGGAGAGTGATTAACGCAATA
>DBYT01000030.1:0-1475 GCA_002309915.1 Bacteroidales bacterium UBA1179
AAAAAATGCAGAGTCTTGACAAAAGCATCATAAGAATCTTCCTGACAGTGCTGACAGCCTTAGGGTTGTCAGCCTGTTATGGAGATTATGCCGTTCCCTCCATACAAAGCGACATTCCGGAGTCGGGATCTCCCTTTACCCGTGCTCTTCAGCAGGATGCACTTACAATGCAGGATTTCCGCCGATGCTACGGCGTTGGATTCAGTTACGATGGAGTCTGGGGGCAACGATGCAATCTGAGGGATGTCCACTGCAGGGTGTTTGACTTTGACGCAGTTAAGAGAAAGAGCCAAGAGGTTCATGAAAGACTCTATCGCTTTTCGTCCAATAACCAAGTCACCTTTGAATGCAACACAGCTTTCAGTCATAGTCAATACAGGCAGTATTCCTCCTTTGATGCTGATGTGGAAGCAAAACTCATACTCTTTAACGGCGATGCCCAATCCCACATTGAAATATGGGAAGAGGGACAGACAAACGATTTCTTCTGTGAATTCAAATACATTGCTCCGGCAATGAGTATGCAGCTGGAAGACGGATCAATATCGGCATTGATTGAGGATGGCGACGGTCAGGATATGCTTACTCCCAATTTTCTTGAGGCAATCAGATGGATGGAAAAACACTCCGATGAGGCAACCATTGACTCTTTCCTGATGTGCTACGGCTCACATGTCGTCACAAGAGCGAATCTGGGCGGCTCCATCATTCTTGAGATGACCATGAAGCGCGATTCGCTCCATGATGTTTACTCAAAGAAAAGTATAGGTAATGCAGTGTCATCTATATTCAAGCATATGTCGCAGAGTGAGGAGTATATCACCGAATACAACTTGCTGAACAGTGCCGATTGCTATGTCAAAGTCAAGGGCGGAGACTTGAGCACCATACCCAACGAGATACTGCATTTCCGATTCGGCGAGGCACCCGATATGTTACAATATGTCACCGGCTGGCAGAACAGTCTCAACTATGACCCCGAAGACTACGCCCATAACAACCTTGAGATGACCGACATGGAGATAACACCTATCTGGGATTTCATTCCCAATAAGGAAATNNGAAATAGCCAAACGTGTCATGCTTAGAGTTGAAGGAACCGCCCAGGACCTTATCTATGAGGGCGGTTACCACAATTACTGCAACACAAGCTTCAGCCTGCCTCAAAAGGTAGAATGCAAGATGGGTGGAAGCAAAGTCTCTTTCAATCAGCCCGATGTCTGCAATATCATATCATCGGGACGTTATGTGGCAACCGTTTGCCGTGAAACAATAGAAATCCCTTACGTCGGACAGAAACAGGTACAGGTAGTCTATCCCATTTATGACCAGCATGTAAACCTTAGCTGCGGTTTCACATTTTACGGTGACACCGCCTACAACGTCTGCTGGCTTAAGAACAGATGCATGGTTTATAAAGACACCAAAAACCCCGTTCCCACCGATGGAATGATCTACATGACCAACGGCATACC
>DBYT01000030.1:1493-2533 GCA_002309915.1 Bacteroidales bacterium UBA1179
ATAGGCTACGAATGGCCCCTGGCAATAACCCAGGAGGGAACTCTGGACACCGGCAAGCCCTATTTCCTTACATACAAGAAAGGAAAGGATTTCTACCTCAAGCAGAAAAACGGAACAGACCAGAGCGGCCGTTTGGAAGGACTTCCGGGCTGGAGCTACAGCAACGGACGCATGGTTCGCAAGAAAGAGAGTGAGTACTTTTATTATTGGAACCCCACTGAGGTCAGTCTGTAAACCAATATGAAACCGTTACTTAAAACATATCTGTATCTGACCGCCGCTGTACTGGCTGCCTCATGCTGTAAGGACAACAACATCCTGCCACCCGTTGAGACCGCACCGATAGAGATCAGCGAGCAGCGAATTGAGACAGGGTCCGATGCGCGATACTACAGCGTTGACGTCCAGGTCAACACCCAAGACTATGCCCTCAGGAATATCAATGTCAGTACACAGACTGAGTGGATAAGTCTGGAAGCCGATACCGTAAGCAATCAGGGAAGGCTCACCTTCCACATAGACTCCAATGAAGGAGCCCGCAGCCGCGACGGCTTCATCAACCTGAGCATCAAGGGCTCATCGGACCAACAGGTAGCACAGCTTACCGTCCATCAGCACAGCCTGTCCGAGGATGGCACCAACTCCCTGGCCGGTGATTCGCTGAGCCGTAAGGCCCGTGTCGGCTATGGTTATAACATGCTCATTGACTACATGAATCCAGCCAGCGTCACCGAGCCCATACTGGACTACGAGCTTCTGGTTCAGGCCGAGCAGAATTGGGGCACCATCATTGCAGAGGAAGGTCGTGCACAGCAGGACTTCCAGTTCCACTGCTCTTACAGCATCGAGGAGATGTCATCATGGATGAGCAAGCAGACATCGACCGAGGTCGATTTCCTGTTCTGCAACAAGAGCGTCGAAAAATTCAAGAGCGTAAAGGAATATGACCTGTCACAACAGACCTTCGGTTACAGTTCACTCAGCAAGGTGGTAGCCACACGCTATGTCGATGAAGGAAAGATACAAAGCATCATTCGTGA
>DBYT01000030.1:2546-3418 GCA_002309915.1 Bacteroidales bacterium UBA1179
CTTTATGACCAGGTGAACGACAAGCCCACTGCCCAGAACGTAAAAAAACTCGTTTCAAAGTACGGCACTCATATGGTAATCTACACCGACCTGGGCGGACGTTTGGACTATACCGTCAATTTCATCTCCAATGAGAGCTCCACAGAAACTGTCGAGAAATACCTCAAGGTCAAGAACGGTGTAGTAAAGGAGGACAATCAGTCGTTCCAATCGGCCAAAAACATATGCAGCAGCGGTGGCGACCTTTATTTCGAGATATTCGGAGGTACCGACCAGGCCTGCCGCTCATTGCGGGAACACGCAAGCACCAAAGACCGTTACGGACAGGTGGATCCCGGCATGCTGGGTGAATGGCTCAACAGCATACGCAACGATGACCCGCAGAGCGTCTCTATGGTACGTTGTATCATGCAGCCCATCTGGCAGCTTTTCAGTAACCAAAAGGCCCGCGTAGAGATAATCAATTACATACTGGCTCTATCGTTCAGTGAGGCCGGCAGTGTAGGCAACCGCCTGCAGGAACTGGGACTTGACAACTACTACCAGATTGATATCAATGAACAGATGACTCAGTTCGGTACATCCGATAAAAGCACCCTGGCCAAGATCATCTACTATGACGGACTCCCCAAGGTCGAGGTATGCAATGAATATGTGCCCGAGTTGCGCGGTGACCGCCGTATCACCGTCTTCTATCCCATCTACAGAGGCATCACCAACATCCGTCGCGGTATCTTCCTTGGTGACGGAGAGAACGCCCCTTCATCACTCACCTTTGACGATGAGGGAGGCTGTTATGTCCAACCCCTTGAAGGCTACCAGCCCGGTGACCGTCTGACTACATTATATTATATAGACGGTGCCTTCTACCC
>DBYT01000030.1:3473-4243 GCA_002309915.1 Bacteroidales bacterium UBA1179
CGGTGTAGACGGAAAGGGCAACTACCCCATCGTCAAGATAGGACCGGGATTCTGGTCCCGCACCTATATCAACGGCACATTGGGTTTCATTGACCAGAACGGCTCATCCGTAGAACGTTTCTACAATGTAAAAGGATCCTCCATACTGTTCACCGAAGTATTCCATGAGGTCGCCTCATCATTAAAGAACCATCTCAACTTCACTGTCAATGACCAGAATCACTGGTACCTTCCCACATCGGACGAGATGTACGGTCTACTTAAATATGTGGGCAATAACCCCAAGGCGCTGTTCAAGAACCAGATGTCCGGATTCAATGCCGAATTCTTTGGCTATGTGGTCCGAAAGGATGTTCTCACCGGCGAGGTACCCAAGAAAGTCGAGCTCAAATATGTGGACGAGCTATGTGTAATACCCTTCCGTGATGACGGCTCATACGGAACAGCGCTTATGATCAAGCCCGACTACACCTGGCAGGAAGCCGAGGTAACCAAAACCCATCGCAACAAATATCCGGTGCGACCATACCGTAACAAGAAGTTTATACATAAAAACAGACAATAATGAAAAAAAGAACTCTATTCTCCATACTCCTGATGACAGCCTTAACCTGTCACCTGACATCATGTAAAGACGATGATAAGATTGTCGGGAATACCGATCCTGACGAAAAGGAAATGGCAGGCTACGATATGACCTCCGAGCAGGTCGATGAGTATGCCGCCATGAACTTCATCAGTCACGTATGCCAGGTTGAGTATGACACCCT
>DBYT01000030.1:4395-6103 GCA_002309915.1 Bacteroidales bacterium UBA1179
AGCCACGGGTCCGTAAGATATATCCCGGACCATCAGAACGGTCATCTGGCATATATCGATGTCAACCTGAAAGAACTCCCCGATATAACCAGAATAACATTCTTCAGGTCCGATGCCTGGCCTGAGAATGCAGGTACCTGCGGCGGTATAAGCCAGGGAACTGTCCTTATTGGCCGAAGAGGAGGAAAAGATGTCTATTTCCTGTGTGTCAAGGGCTGCGGCGAGACAGGCACCGGTTACTTTATAGGCTTTGATACCTGGACGGTAACACCGGTTTATCCCGCCGGTCATTCACACAAGAAACGTAACTGTTATGATGAATGGTGGGGAAATGCAGACGGAGGCAAACACCTGATTGAATGTCTGCGCGGATATATGTATGATTATGACGGAAGGAAAAACCCCGCCGCCGAATCTACGATCAGGCAAATATCCAGACTTCAGGAAGGTCATTGGAGTAACGGCCGACTAGGAGGTGAGAATGCACTGCATGACTTCCTGTACGGCGAGGGCTGGTTCAGCGGAAAGACACCTTTCTTCAAAACCGGCGATGACCATTGCTGGGTCGATACACACGGCAGCAAGGACCACGATAAGTGGCACTTTGTAAGGACTCCCTGTACCAGGATAACTTCTGACCACAAAGGAGTGGAGTCAGTAATGGTATGCTATGATTGTGACCAGGTCGATCCCAATAATTATGACAGGAACAATTCCCATACCCGTGATGAGAACAAAAAGAAATGGGGTAATTCAATAGTTTTGGATCAGTTCCTGGATGAGTGGATATGGAAAGTCAAAGAATGGTACAGTTTCCAAAGTCCATGGGTCATTACCTTCCACGACACTGACGCAAGTACCTTTGATGAGTTCTGTCAAAAGTATCATTTAGAAGAGGCAAATTTTGACGATTGAAAAGGATAATTAAAACAATTACGATCCTGCTCCTGCTGACCGCATGCAGCAAGGACCATTCAGATTTCCTTGAGGGAGTGACAAGGCAGGCCGCAGTAACCTACCTCGTCACTCCCAACGGCTTAGGTGACAACGGTTATAACGACGCAGCAGCCCAAGGTATCTTCTCTTTCATCATTGAGACATTCACACCCGTCCGTATGCTTCAGCCCCAGGATACCACCCAGGCTGAGCAGATGTACCGGCAGTGGCTCACAGACAATGCCGACAAAGACTCTGCCGTGCTCATTCTGGGTAGTTCCGTATACGAGCAGATGGCTCGCCGCGTCCCCGTCACACTCTTTGGCAAGGGCAGCCGCGTGCTGTTGTTTGAGAGCAGTGCCCGCATAGATGGCCTGTCAACCGTCAAGGTAAGCCGATACGGGGCCAGCTACCTCTGCGGAGCTATGTCCGGCGGTTTTGACGCTCTCATTCTCTCGGCAGTCAGGAACAATCCTCTGTTGGACGAGAGCATTATGGGATTCATGGCCGGCTACAACGCCCATCATCAGGAAGGCAAAAACGCACAGGTCCTTTATCTGGCCGATGACGAATCCGGATGGGCCATGCCCGACTCGGCCTACCGCATGATGGCCAGACGCATACGTAGCAGTTCAACCTTCCGTGAAATGGTATTCCCGTTGCTGGGAGGATCGGACATAGGTGTGCTGCGAGCTATGAATGACGAGCAGAACAATCTGGGACTTGTCATAGGTATGGATGTTGACCAAAGCGCACTCTCCCCGCGTGTACC
>DBYT01000030.1:6151-6509 GCA_002309915.1 Bacteroidales bacterium UBA1179
GACTGGCCGGCAAGCCGCACCCTCGACATGAGCCAGGGAGCCGCACAAATCATGCTCCATCCGTCATTTTACAGGCACAACACACTAATGGACTATGAATATCGGGACCCGGATACGTTCCTGAACCTGTATAACCGGTTTATAGATGAAGCTGTCAGCAAAGAGCAAGAGTATGAGAACAACTGAATATATTCGTCTGGCATTACGCGCCCTCTGCTGCATAACTGCGGTACTGATATGCTCCTGCGTCCCTGAGAAGGATGACAGACTCTCTTCATCGGACCGTACATATAAGGTTGCGGTGCTCATGCATAAAAGCGAGCAGGCACGTTGGGAGCGCACAGCCGATTTCGCCCTT
>DBYT01000030.1:6554-7078 GCA_002309915.1 Bacteroidales bacterium UBA1179
CAGGATGCCCCGGACATAGACGATTACATGCAACAGATAGCCCGGGACACCACCATCATTGCCATAATAGGACCGACCACATCCATCAGAGCCGAGCAGATGGCCCTGCAACTCACCAGAATGCCCGAGTACCATAAACCCCTGCTCACGCCATCGGCCACCTATGTACAGTATCAGCGCAAGTTTGCGAACATACCATACATCTGGAACCTGGCCGAGAGTGACATAACACAACTGGAGATCATAATATCCGAGATTGCCAGCCTGCATACCGACGGTCAGGTCACGCTTGAACTGCTTGCACAGGATGACGGCCGTAATGACGTCACCAGCGACTACGTGCAATGGTTCAGTTTCATAGCCGAAGAATACTCCCTACAGGTAAGTGGAGTACATCTCTACAGCAATACGGACGATATCCGGCGTTGCGTGGAGGAGATATGCGGACCTGATCCCGAAAAACAGTCTCGCATACTCCTGTTCAGTCCCACGACCGAGGATGATGCAATAGCATTTGACCGTGA
>DBYT01000030.1:7115-7666 GCA_002309915.1 Bacteroidales bacterium UBA1179
TTCAGGATATACTGCTCCGACGGATTCGTATCTGAGCGCATAGCCGATGCCGTACAGTATGACGGTTATGAAGGCGTTGACCTGTCGGCCACTCCTGAAAGCGGTTTCATACAGGCATATCAGAAAATCTTTGGCTCCGAGCCCCTGAACGGAGAGGCTCAGTTCTATGATGCCATCAATATCATAGCCTACGCCGCCACGCTCTACAACTCTCCGCTCCGCAACCGGTTAACCTCATTCAATGATGCCATTCAGGCTGTAGTAAGCGGTGAGGGCGGCAACGGAGGCACTTGGTTCCCGTTTGATATGGCACGCCACATCACCCTGCTCAGACAGGGTGTCACGCCCCATATTGAAGGAGTGAGCAGCTCATGGACTTTCAACCGACAGACCCAGGCCAGCGTCACCAACTCCACCTTCCGCCGCTGGCGCCTCTTTGAGGGAGAGTACGTAACCACCGAGTACATAAGTTCACAAGGCTCCAAACGAACCACCTCATCCAAAAACATAGGCGAATGGTTCGCCACAAAAATGGATGACCTCTCCCTATC
>DBYT01000057.1 GCA_002309915.1 Bacteroidales bacterium UBA1179
CATTTCTTGATGCAAAGGTATTTCCTTCACGTGGAGTCAGAAAGGGTGAAATGCACCTCAAGAGAAATCTCCACACCTGCGGGTAGTATTTCTCCTCCGGCCCTTGCCTCCTTGCCACGGTGAAGGCGCTGATGCGGCATCAGAAATTATTCAGTAATTTAAGTTTCGCAAGTGATTTAGGCCACCAGTTGTAGTTGCTGGACCACGCCCATCATCGCCTTGAGTTGTTTGTTTTCGTTTATGATGTTAGTCAAGAGTTCATCAAAGTCTGTAGAGAAGAAGTCGGCGATTGCAGACACTATCTCCCGGATGAGACCCCAGATCTTTTCTGTGATTGAGAGTTCGACAGTCTGCTCAGTGATTTCTCGGAACAGACCTCCGATGGTCTCATAAGACTCGAACCTCTTGACGTATGACAATAAGTTGTATTGTAGCATGTTAAGCGATATTGAGGCAATCTGTGAGCCAAAGTCCCGACATTGGCACTTGCCCAGCTTGAGAAGACTCTTGCATTCGTGGAAGACGACCTCAATAGCCCAGCGCATTGAGTATGTTTGATAGGCCTTGAAGGGCGTAAGTGCAGTGTCTGTTGACAGCAGAGCTTTCCATTCGCCCTTCTTGCCGAAGCGATAGAAGAAGAGCTTGACAGACTTGCCTGCAAAGACGGCATCTGTCTCAAAGTAGTAGAATTTATGAGAACGAGAGTACTTGACAGCCTTTTTCTTGGTCATTGCGGAAGCGATGGCTGTGGCAGTCATTTCCTCCCCGCCAACAGCATATTTGGTCTTGCTCATCTTGATCATACCCAGCAAGTGAGCCTTGCTGCCTTTACGCCTTATGTACTTGACCATTTCCTTGCAGGTGAACCAGCTGTCAACAAGGAGATAGTCGAAGCTCATGTGCTCGATGGACGCCCTGTTGAGCATCATCTTCAGATTGCTGATTTTGTCCTTGAAGTACTCAGCCTTGCGCTTCTCCACCTTGGATTCGGCATCCCTTTCCTTGTTGTAGCGTGCATCGATATCCTTCTTGGAAAGGCCCTGGGGCTTGGAAGCCACTCTACCTTCTTCTCCCTGAAGGGTAAAGTCAACAAGCATCTGGGTGCGACCATCGGTACGACAGAGGAAGAGTCCCTTGTGACCAAGGATGCTTCCGCGACCTGCAACATGGGAGTAAACGCGTCCAAGCATCTCGCCTTTACGACCTGTCTTAGGAATGTCGGTGTCATCCGCAATCATGCAGACAGGATATTCGGAGTTTCTGGCATCGCTTCGGACGGAGATGGCAAGGACCAGCTTCTTGTTGACATAGGCACGAAGACAACAGCGGCCCGCCGCTTAAGAGTATTCAAAGCAACGGGCCGCAGTAAAAATGCCGGAAACTTGTTCGGCGAAACCGCCTCACACCTCCCTCTTATTTAATTCTCCACCAATCAATAGCAAGAAGATTCTTCGGAAGTTCACGTCTGGCCATCATCCTTCCGCCTGCCGGCCGTGCAGGCCCCTCCGGAGCCTTGCCCCTGAAATACAGATACAGGTCGTGAACACCCGCAGGGCCCTTGAGCGAGCATGTCTGCGTCTTGAACAGGCCGGAAGTCTCCTTGACTTCGAGAGTACCTATCGCCTCCGCTTTAGGATCGTCAAGCCTTATTTCAATGAATGCCGGCTGACCCTCGCTGCGTACACTTGCGCTGAACGAACGGGCTCCCTTCTTTCCGAAATCCACTCCCTTTATGAGGATGTACTCGCTCTCGTCAACATTGTTGATAGCAATTCCTCCTCCTGGAAGAGTCTCTGTCTTGAGACCGTATCCCCAGGCCATGGTCTCGGCTTCCACCTTGCGGAACGGATCGAATGTTCCGGCCTGCCCGAGAACGGCATCCTGCCAATAAGGGACTTCCTGAATGGTTCCATCATCATTATAATGCAACTCGGCAACGGAAACGCTCCTTCTCTCGTTGCGGCCGAATGACTCCTCATGCCAAAGATCGTAATTCAAGCCGAAAACATAGCTCTTGCCCTTGTAATCAATGATTCCAGGGTGATTTCCCCTCGATCTGCCGGTATGGTCCATAATATGTCCCTGATACTCCCAAGGTCCCATAGGAGTGTCACTCATAGCGTAACCTATTCCTTCCGGACAACAGGTAGAAGCAAATGCAAGATAGTACCTGCCGTCCCTCTTGTAGAACCAAGGTCCCTCCTGATAATCCTGAATCTTATAGTCGAGTCTGGTGATCTTTCCGTCAATGGAAATCATATCCTTGTTCAGCTTTGCCCAATACACATTAGGATTTCCCCAATACATATAGGCCTGGCCGTCGTCGTCGATGAAAACGGTCGGGTCTATATCCTCACCGTATTCAACCTGCCATACCAGAGGTTTCCCGATCGGATCCTTGAACGGGCCATATGGAGAATCGGCCACCAGAACTCCGATGCCATGCTGATGGATGGTGCAGTACATGTAGAACTTTCCATCTCTCTCCACAACCTGATGGGCCCACGCCCCGTTGTCTCCGTCATGCCACTTGAAATCGGCGAGGGATGCTACGGAACCGTGGTCGGTCCAGTTAACCATGTCCTCGGAGGTATAGAGGAGCCAGTCATTCATCTTGAAACCGAGAGCATCGTCGGCATCGTGGGTAGTGTATAGGAACACTTTCCCATCATATACCATAGGAGCCGGATCGGCAGTGTACTTTGTCTGAATAATCGGATTGTTCAGCGTATTGTTGAACTTCCACCAGTCGAAGTCAAAGAGCTCCCCATCCTGATCGCTATGGAAGAGGATATACACATCATGTTTTCCGGTAACCGGAGTCATGAGTTTGGCTGTCTTGACATTTGCCACACCGTCAACCTGAATAGAGGCAACCGGACGTTGCTCGTAGGTATCATCGATATAGAAATTGATTGAGCCCGCATTCTTGAAATTAAGGGTCTCGACAGTAAGCAGTGTAGCCGGATTCTGGCCGAAGTCCACCTCGCGGATTTTAATCCAATCACCGTTGTGGATGCTGGTAACATAGTGCCTGTCACCGCTGAGACGGTCTGTCTTGAGACCGTAGCTGTGGGCAATAGTCTCGGCCTCTACCCTTTCGTATGGATTGAGAGTCCCTATAGGGGCTACGCCTTCCTTTGTCTGAGGGATGAACGGAATGGTGCCGTCAGGGTTCAAGGTAAACTCCTCTACACAGGTAGATCTGTGATAACTGGTTCCGTTGATATTCGCGCCGTTGTGGTAGAACATGTAGTGATGTCCCTTGTATTCCACCTCGCCGCCGTGAATTGTATAGCTGCCGTCAGTCTCGTCCATGATACGTCCGCGATATGTCCAAGGACCATCCGGGGTAGGGGCTGTAGAATATGCCATGTGCTCAGGGATTCCACCGGCCGGATAGGTCAGATAGTAAAGATCTCCTTTCTTGGTGATCCAAGGGCCTTCCTCATATCCTGCCTCGAGCTCCTTTACGCCTTTTCCATAGTTCATCTTAGGAACAAGAGGGCCGAAGGCCTTAGGATCGCGGATGCCTGGAATCTGTTTATATCCATCTACAAACGAAATCATATCTTCGTTCAGGCGTCCGTACCAGCCGTTCCTGTTACCCCAGAACAGGTACGCCTGCCCGTCGTCATCGATAAACACGGTTGGGTCGATGAATCCGAGGCCATGGCAAAGAGGCCCGCCAATGGCATCTACATATGGTCCTTCTGGCCTGTCGGCAACAGCTACCGATACGGTCTCTCCATATCCGGGACCGGTAATGCTGACATACCAGTAGAATTTGCCGTTACGCTCAATACACTGTGCCGCCCAAGCGCGGTTCCCCTGATTTGCCCACGGGAAGGTAGCGGTTGTAACCGGCGTACCCAGATATGTCCAGTTAACCATATCCTCGGTACAGTACAACTGCCAGTCCTTCATGGTATAGTTTGTAGCATCGTCTTCGTCGTGATCTACGAACAGATACAGCTTGTCGCCATATACCATAGGAGCTGGGTCCGGTGTGAACGATGTCTGTATTATTGGGTTCTGCGCCATGCAGAGAGCTGGCAGCAGCATAAGTGCCAGCAGAGACTTTTTCATATTCATTATTTGAAGATATTGCTGATGTGTTCGCTGATAGTTCTTTTATCTTTATCGAGGTTTTGCTGATTTCTCCGGGAAAAAATATGCACACGAGTGCCGGAAAAACTAGCTTTCCTTGTGCCAAATATTAAAGCGAATAGATTAATTTTCAAATAGTTGCAAGTGTTCTACATACTATTTGGAAAGTGGTTCTATGTTCCAATGCTGTTTGATTGACTCCAACTCTTTCTTTGTAAGGTATGTGACGGCTCCGTGCTTTGGACTGGTGAAATTTGTAGTCTTCATGACGCCCTCGTTAAAGTGACCCAGATTTTCATAGTTCACAAAATCTGTTGTCTCGCTGAATCCCATATTGCTTGGACGGGCACCATAGACATCGTACATAAGCACATACTTGTCGGTGCCAAGCCGCTTGAAGACATTCGGAGCCTCGGTCGAAACCTTCTCGGGATCAATGCGTCCTGTTTCTATAGGATAACCTGAGTTTATCCTGTCTGAAACTGAATGGAGCACCTTGGCTCCAGAGACATAGAACAGATGGTATTTGTCTCCTACCTTTGTGATATCTCCGTCAAGTCCACCTATGTCAGTTATTCTTACAGGAGTTGTCTCCAGCTTTGTAAAATCATCGTTGGGATATGAGTAATAGAGATGGCATTCCCTGTTGTTGTACCTGATGGTAAAGTAAATCATCATTTTCTTTTCCACCGGGTCATATACCGTCTCCGGTGCCCATGAGCAGTCAATATCTCCAAGTTCCGGAAAGGCTTTGTCAACACGGAAATCTGAATGAGTCCAATGTATGAGGTCGTATGATTTCATAAGGACAAGAGCGCGGTTGTTACCCCATCCGTATTTCTCGGCCGGACGCTCAAATTCTGTATCTCGGTAACCGGCTCGCTGACCGAATATGTGCAGATCAGTCATGGCCAGATAAAAAGCGCCATCCGGCCCTCGAGTTATGTGGGGATCGCGTACACCCTTCTGTTCGGCCAGTTCATAGCCTAAGAACACAGGCTTTCCATTATTAATGTCTGTAAAGGTATAACCGTCGTTGCTTATTGCCATATAGGCAGACTGGTCCTGATCCTTGAAATAGACCAGCAGATACCCGCACAAATCATCCTCATTGAATGGGATTGAGGGCTTATCCAACTTGGTTACAATTTCAATTCCAGTACTTTCTACATTATTCTGGGCATTGCCGTTTACCAAACAGACCGCACCCAACAGGAACAGCAAAAAACATTTCTTCATATTAATAAAGTTTGAGTCGTGAATTATACTTTGAAGTGCGACGCACCCCGAACACAAACTAAACTTTTTATTTTCATATTCGAGAGGTTGTCATTCTTTTTTGTCTTGGATATTCCAGTATATTTTCTCTTGGTCGTAAAAAACTAAATCCTTAATCCCGCAACATTTTTCGTAAAAGATTGTCAAACGGCCTGATAAACAAAGGCTTACCAGGCCTTGACAATGTCAGAAATTTCACCTAACTTAGTGATTGCATTACAAATAAAAGTGTTATCACTGACATGGCGAAATTACAGACAAAATCCGACAATATCAACCCTTTCGGCGGTTTATTTTCAATTTTCAAGACATTCGACAAGTCCGGCGTACGGAATGTCATCGACAGAACCCTCGGCCCTCGCGGCACGCTTCTCGCTTTCAGCCACGGAGACATCTTCGCCTCATTGCTTGGCTGCTACCTCACGGGAGGAGACTGCATCGAGGATGTTATGGACATCAAGCCCTTCTGGGACGGACACGGCATAAGAATCGCAAGTTCGGATACGATAGAACGCGCACTGCGCAAGCTCAGCGAGAATAACACCAGTCACAGCAGTGGGTCCGGAAAGGCATACAAGTTCAATGTCGCCTCCAAGATGAACTCCCTGATGCTCAGGTGTCTGAAGGCCACAGGACAACTCACTCCAGGTGACTGTATAGATCTGGACTTCGACCACCAGTTCATACCTGCCGGCAAGAAGGATGCCGAGTACTCGTACAAGAATGCGTTCGGATATTTTCCGGGTGTGGCATCCGTGTGAGGTCTTATAGTCGGCATCGAGAACAGGGACGGCAACACCAATGTCAAGTTCCATCAGAAGGATACGCTGGAACGCATCTTCCAAAGACTGGAGGACGAGGCAAGGGTGCTCGTGCGCAACTTCAGAGCAGACTGTGGTTCATTCTCCGAGGATATAATCACATACGTCTGTGAGCATTGCGAACACTTCTACATCAGGGCGAACAACTGCGGCTCCCGCAGGACCGACTTCATGGAGCACGAAGACTGGACCGAAGTTGAGATACGCAACAGTTCGGACAAGGGAACAGGGCACATACGCTGCGGTGTGACATCCTTCAAGTGGGACTCGTTCCTCTCCGACAGGAATCTGAGGCTTGTGGTACAGAGGACAAAGCTCAGCGATGAAGTTGCAGGAGAAGAGTCAAACAGTCTCTTCGGTACCGAATATGTGTACAGATGCATCCTGACCAACGACTGGGACAACTCCGAGAAGGCCATCATCGAGTACTACAACAAGCGCGGAGCGAGCGAACGCAATTTCGACTGCCTGAACAATGACTTCGGATGGGCACATCTGCCGTTCTCCTTTCTCAATGAAAACACCGTGTTCATGATTGCTACGGCCATACTGAAGAACTTCTACCTGTACTTCCTCGACGTACTCCGAGGCCGCGCCGAAGGCATTGATTGTGGAACAAGGATAAAGCGCTTCGTGCGCAGGTTCGTTAACGTACCGGCAAAATGGACACGCTCGGGAAGGATGGATGTGCTAACGCTATACACCAAACGGCAAATCTACCTCAGCCTCTGCGGCTGAAACAGAAAACAAAACATAGTTGAAACGGGAGCGGTCTGAACAGGACCGCCAATCACACGTGCAATACACTTTAAAAAGTGCCCAAAAATGGACAGATAAAGTTATCAGCACACCCAATCCTACACATCCGGATCAGAACTGACAGCAAAAATCAACACGTCTGACCATGCCCTTGCCTCTGGGACACGCTCATTCTGCCATTATCAAACTTTCTTGCGGAATTGAGGGATTATTTTAATATGCGTACATCAAAAACCCTTGCAGCCATTCCGCCCTCTGCGGCACGGAAGCCTATACGGACGAACTCCTTTCCGGCCACAAGTTCCGCCGGAATCCTATACTCCTTGCGTACTATCCTGTTGTCTTTTCCTGTCGGGAATTCCGATTCGGTGATGAAGACCTTACCGTCAATGAGTATCTCCATGGAGCGCGGCATACGGCTCTCCTCACTGTCCCAGTAGCCTACGCACAGGGTCAGATCGCTCTCCGAACCGGTAGCCAATTCGTAGCTGAACGAGCCGCCGCGACGGACCGTGCGATAAGGCTTGTTGTCCTGATTGCCGCCCATGGAATTCTCCTGCTGCATGCGGTGATCCACCTCAGGCTGCTGCTCGGCGGGTGTCACCTTATCTATAGTGCGACGGTCCAGAGCGAGCATTGCAGCCTCCTCGGTCTTGATCTTCTCCAGCATGGAATTGTAGCCGGACCTGCTGAGCGACAGGAAATAGATGGCATAGCGGCTGTCATGCAGGTTGAAGAATGGCTCCAGTTCCAATCCGCCGAACCTGCTGTCATCGAACAGGCCGCTGACCGTGAAGTGCAGAGGCTTGCCCGGTACGGGCTTCATGTTCTGCAGTTTGGACTCAATCTCCTGCTTCGTGCCAATCATAATCGGAGTCTCTGCCAATGGTGTCAGGGGGCCCGATGCGATGTGAGCCCAGCGACCGTCATTGGAAATCAGGCCGTCCAGATTGTCCTGCGATGTGCGAGCGGCCAGCACGATTGGCCCGCGCTTCACTGCCAGATACTCCTCCTTGTTCTGAAGCGGCTCAATTATCGTGCGCATCGGCAGGCTGATTTCTATCACATCTCCATTCTTCCACTTACGGTCAACAGTGACGTATGATGACGGCTCCGCACCGGCTGCATACTCCGTACCGTTCACCTTCACGCTGTATCCGCCGTCAGTCCACTCCGGACAGCGTACCATGACCTTGAACTTGCGGCTCTTCTTCAGGCTGACCATGATTCTGCTGCTCTCCTCGTACGGGAACTGCGTCTCTTGAGTGAATGTCGCTCCATTCTCCTCCCAGTCCAGCCTGGATGCCACGAAAAGATTCACATACAGTTCCTCCTTGCCATTGTGAGTATAGATGAACTCTCCGTACTTGCCGTGATTCTCCATACCGGTACCGACGCAGCACCACATGCCGCTGTTCGGCTGAGAATATACGCGGTAATGACCCGGACGCATAGATGTGAAATACACATATCCGCCGTGATCCGGATGCTGTGTGGAAAGAATGTGATTGTACATGGCGCGCTCATAGAAGTCCGCATAACGGGCCTCCTGGTCCATCTTGAACAGGAACTGCGTCAGTTTGAGCATATTGTTCGTATTGCAGGACTCAGGTCCCTCGCGATGCTCCACATAGCTTTTGTAGTCTGCTGCTGCCGGGAAATGCTCGCTGCGGCTGTTACCACCTATTACTACAGAACGGTGATTGGCCACTCTGTCCCAGAAGAACTCAGCGGCATCCTTGAATGTGTCATCGTCATCCAGATCGGCGATTCTGGCATAGCCCACGACTTTCGGCACCTGGGTATTGGCGTGTTTGTTGTCCAGATTATCCACGCCCTCAGCCATGCTGTCCAGTATGAGATGATGGGCAAAGCGCTTGGCGGCAGTCATGTACTTCCTGTCACCGGTGATGGCAAATGCATCTGCCAGCACCTCGTCCATGCCGCCGAACTCCTGCGATACCATCTGGTCCATCTGCCCGTCAGTCAGGTCTTTTGTAATGTCCAGGGCCCAATCACAGAACTTCAGGAACATTTCCTTAGCCTCATCGATACCTGCATACTGCCAGGCATCACGCAGACCGGCGAACATCTTGTGAACATTGTACCATGGCACCCACGCACCATGAAGCGGTCCGAAATTGCCTTTGCCGACTTCGCTCCATATCTGTGTTCCGTTCGGCACACCGCCCACATAGCCGTTGCCGTTGGCATCCTGACAGCGCTCCAGCTCCGCCAGCACGTATTTCAGCCTGTCGTAGCACTCCTGACTGCCTGACGCGGCATAATGAATGGCGAGCGCAGACACGTAATGTCCGCCGATATGGCCGTCCAGCCCCTCCCAGTTCGGGAAATATTCGGCTTTTTTCGGCAGCCCGGCCTCGTGCAGGAAAGGAGCGAGCAGGCGGTCGGTGTCGTATTCCAGCAGAACCTTGACGTTCAGGTCCATAGCATGACGGAAGGGACCGTCCAGAAGTTCCACATCGCTCAGGGAGAATGTGTTGTCGTACAATCTGTTTTGAGCATTGAGTTCATCCGAGCCCAATGCGGTCATCAATGCCAGGCTCAATGCCACGGCTGACAGGAAGTTGGCTTTCGTTTCCATATTGTTCGTTTTGATTTGTTTCAGTTTGCACTGTTAGCACAAACTGCAAAGATACATTATTTTAATAATCTACCTTAATTCCGCAACATTTTTCGTAAAAAATTATCAAACGGCCTGATAAACAAAGGCTTATCAGGCCTTGATAATTTAGTGATCGAAAAAAAACAATAAGCGTTATCACAATAGTTCGTTAGTTTTATAAAAATCATACTGCGGCTCTGACGCCGTAGAACAAAAGTTCTTTGAAATCAGTGTTATTTAAGTTTCGCAAGTTAGAAATTATACAGTAACGGGCACAAAAAAAGCATAGGATATTTCTGCAATTGGCAGAAAATGAGTAACTTCAAAGTGACCAAACTAGCAGTTACAAACCTATGCTCAAGTCCAAAGGTACGAACTTTCTCTCAGAGATAAACGCATTCTTCAAGAATAATGACGCCTCAAAAGCAATGAACAGTATGATGGACATGATATCCGGCCTCAACATGAGTGAGCGCATGCTGTTTGACCGGTCAACCCGGTTTAACAGCAAGTACTCGCTTCTGCAGATACTGACATCTCTCATTCTGTTCCCCTGCTTCATGATTCGCAATCCTTATAATTGTCCGCAAACAAGATTAGGCAGCATGATTGGCTGTGGAAAAGACGTGTTCTACCGTTTCGTCCAGGATGCCAGAATCAACTGGCGCAAGCTGCTGTACCGCCTTTCCCTTCAGTTGTGGACCAGGATACGTGTCCGCAGCGACCACAAGAACTGCACCACCTGCCTGATAGTCGATGATACTGATTTCAGCAAGACCGGGAAGCGTTTCGAACTTATGGGTCGTGTCTTCTCGCATATTGAGCACAAGTCCATCATTGGTTTCAAGTCCCTTACGCTTACCATCACTGACGGCATAAGCCAGATGGTGCTTGACTTCGCCCTGTTGGGCAAGCCCGGCAAGAAAGGCAACTTCAGTATGACGGCAAAGGAACTTGCCGGACGATACAGCAAGACACGCCCTGAAGACACTGCCGTCCAGGAACGTATCAACAAATACAGTCAGAGCAAGATCAAACTTACCATTGACATGATAAGGCGCGCCATAAGGAAAGGTGTGCGTTTCCGCTACATTCTGGCTGACAGCTGGTTTGCCTGCGCTGATATAATAAGGTTCGCCACAAGCCGGCATATCGGCTGTGACTACCTCGGTATGATTAAGGTTGGCGAGAAGGGACGCACCAAATACCGTTTTGAACGCAATGACCTTACTGCCCCCGCACTTGTCAAACTTCTTAAGGGAAGGAAGCAGGTCAGGTACAGCCGCAAGCTCAAATGCTACTACGCCGTGGCTGATGTCGTCTTTGCGGACACCAAGGTCCGCCTTTTCTTCATAAGACGCGGCAGGCAGGGCGCATGGAACGGACTGATCACCACAGACCTTAAGCTGGAGTTCTTCGAAGCCTACCGGATTTATGCCCAGAGATGGTCTCTGGAAGTCGTGTTCAAGGACAGCAAGAGCCTGTTGGGACTCGGCAAGTGTCAGGCGAGGGATTTTGCATCCCAGATTGCATGCGCTTCGCTTGCCGCTATACAGTACAACCTTCTGTCCGTCGTAAAGCGGTTTAATGCATATGAAACTATAGGAGCCCTGTTCAGAGAAACCTGCTCCGGAGCAATGGAACTGACAATAGTGGAAAGAATTTGGGGCGCAGTTATGGAGATGGTCATTGCCGTGACCAGCGTCTTCAACATCACAGATGAGGAAATCTACGACGCTGTAATCAATAAATCTGAAGAGCTTGCCCATATTTGCGAAATTTATCGGCTAAAAATGGCCGTTTGAGAACTTGCGAAACTTGAATAAATAGTATATTTGCGCAGAGATAACTTACATGTTTAATGCTTATGAATATAAAACATTTTGAGTTAGCATTCACCTTTGCACTGATGTCAGTTGCAGCAGTCGCACAGGTAAAGGTCGAGACCGGTGTCACGTTCTATACGCCTGACATTGTCCGTATCCACAAGACTTGGAATGACGCTCCACGGCAGGATTATTCTGTCATTATGGAGCCTCAGCAGGTCAAAGTGTCACAGTCCAGGGATGGTGACACAAAGGTCTACAAGTCATCAGAACTGACCGTTCGTGTCAGTTCCGACAATGTTGTGACTTTCCTTGACAGCAAAGGAAACACTCTGCTTGAAGAAGGTGTTTTTGTCGCAAAGAAAGGTGCCGCTCCTGAAGATGGAGGTGTCACACAGTCATTCAAAACCGATGCTGATGAACCCATTTACGGTCTGGGCATTCTGCAGGAAGGCCGCATGGACATGCGCGGAACGGACCGCCGCATGATCCAGGGCAACACGGATGACTATACCAACATCATCCAGTCCATCAAGGGTTACGGAATTTTCTGGGACAACTATTCACCCACTACCTTCCGTTCATCGGATTCGGGCTTTTCATTTGTATCGGACAACGGAGGACAGGGTGACTACTATTTCATTTACGGCGGAAACGCAGACGGTGTGATAGCTGGCATACGCCAGCTTACCGGCACCGTTCCCATGCTTCCTCTCTGGAGTTACGGTTTCATACAGAGCCGTGAGCGCTACAAGTCAAGTGCCGAACTGCTTGAGGTTCTGACAAAATACCGTCAGTTGGGAGTGCCCATTGACTGCATGATCCAGGACTGGCAGTACTGGGGCAACAACTACCTGTGGAACGCAATGGAATTCAATGCTGACGAATTCCGCAATCCTGAGCGTTGGATAGGCCGTATCCATGACATGAACGCCAAGCTTATGATTTCCATCTGGTCATCATTCGGTCCCCAGACCAAGCAGTATCGCGAAATGCAGCCCAAAGGACTGCTCATAGATTTCCAGACATGGCCCCAGAGCGGTCTTACCGACTGGCCTCCCAGAAGGGATTACCCGTCAGGCGTACGTCCCTATGATCCTTTCAGCAAGGAGGCGCGTGACATATACTGGAACCATCTGACCCGTCTGTATGACCTTGACATTGACGGCTGGTGGATGGATTCCACTGAACCAGACCATTTGGATTTCAAGGAATCTGATCTTGATCTCCCCACCGCTGCCGGCCCCCTGCGCCGTGTGCGCAATGCCTATCCGCTGCTTGCTGTAGGTGGCGTATATGACAACCAGCGTGCCGTGCACAATGACAAGCGCGTGCTGATCCTGACCCGTTCGGTCTTTGCCGGACAGCAGCGCTACGGTTCAAACACATGGTCTGGTGACGTTCAGTCCAACTGGGGAAGTCTGCGCAAGCAGGTGCCCGCCGGTCTGAATTTCGCACTTACCGGCAACCCGAATTTCAACAGCGATCTGGGCGGTTTCTTTGCAAACAGCTACAATGACCGTTCGCAGGACTGGTCAGCCGTCAGGAACCCGCTGTATCAGGAACTTTACACGCGCTGGATGCAGTACGGCATTTTCTGCCCCATGATGCGCAGCCACGGTACTGAGGTTCCGCGCGAACTGTACTATTACGGTGAAGCCGGAGAACCCGTGTTCGATGCCCTGCTTGGAGCCGTGAAGAGACGTTACAGCCTTCTTCCCTATATCTATTCGACCGCACATGACGTAAGTGCCAACAACGGAACATTCCAGCGTGCCCTGATAATGGACTTCAAGGATGACAGGAATGTCTGGGACATGGGTACCGAATTCATGTTCGGACGTGAAATACTGGCAGCACCCGTCCTGAACGCCCTCTATACCCCTGAACAGGCAGTCAGCAAGGCCCGATCAGGCATTGGTGACGTTGATTTCACAGCAAAGAAGACCTGGAAGGTTTATCTGCCTGCAGGTGCAGAATGGTATGACTTCGATACCAACAGAATGTACAAGGGTGGAGAGGAGATTGAACGTGAAGTTGATCTCGGGACAGTTCCCATGTATTTGAAGGCCGGCAGCATACTGCCCATCGGCCCTGATGTCCAGTATTCGACGGAAAAGCCTTGGGATGATCTTGAGATACGCGTCTATGCCGGTGCAAACGGTACATTCTGCCTGTATGAGGATGAATTTGACAACTACAATTACGAGAACGGCGCATTCACAACCATTGACTTCAACTGGAACGACAAGAGCGGCCGCCTGACAATAGGCGCACGCAGTGGCCAGTATGAAGGCATGATACAGAACCGCCAGTTCCGTGTTGTCCTTATCAGGGACGGTGTGGAGAAACCGGCAAAGACCGTCAGGTACACGGGCAAGAAGGTAAGCGTGAAGCTGTAATCTTTTGTATACATTCAACTAAGAAGATCGGCTCTGCATTGCGGAGCCGGTCTTCTTTGCCAAGTCAGGTAATTATTGGATTAAATAGGCTCACCCGAAAACCAGTGGGGGTAAGCGTAGATATCAGCAAATCAGAAGAGGAAGAACTTCTCATCAATGATGCCCCTTAGTGACGCCAAAGCGGGTGGCACGGCTCAGAGCATTCTAGCCCGGATGACTGCCTCCGACCCCGCTGATATGAAGGGGACAGTGGCAATGATGTACCCTACATGAAGCAGAAACCATATGTATGCATCCCACTTTGGCGAAAGCCACATAAGCGCGCCTGAAATATTATCCTCAGCCACTGGATTTCCACTGAACCGGCTTACAGACTTCAAATCATATCAATTGATTACCGGATGCGTATATCCGGGTGCTTGCCAATAATGCATTTGTAGGCCTGAGAACGGCATATCTTTGCATTATTGGCAGACAATTAGCCGTTTTCAGCTGATTTGCCTGCCTATAATGCACATAATCGAATCTACAGGCAATATTGCAACCATAGCCATTGAAACGGTGGCCGAAATTTTACAAACTGGCTGCGAACCGGAACCGAATGTGGCTACTCTTTGACAACTTTGCAGCAAATCGTTCCTGTGGGCCTTTCCAGTTGCAAAGTTGTCCTCATTTTTGCTCATTTATGCGTTTTTCGCTGACAACTTTGCACATAGAACATTTTGTAGGGCCAATTTGCTGCAAAGTTGTCACAATACGGACGGAAGAGATCTACCGCATGCATTCCGCTACCCGTTCAAGCCGCAAGTATGGCAACACGCCCGCGGTGAAACCCCATACTTTTTCGGGTGGCCAAAAAACACTGAAGTTTCACATGTGAAACTTCAGTTTCAGCCGCTCGCAACCGGGTCCTTCCTTGAAGGGGAGGAAGCAGGTGGGGGTCAGAAAAGGATATTATTTATTCAAGTTTCGCCTTGAAGAGCCCGGAACAACATTATCCTGGAACATGCGAAACTTGAATTCAGTAACCCTTTAATTCAGACACATTATGGAACAGCTCAATTCAGTTACCCTCCGCGGCATCATCGGAAATGCCCGCATCCAGAACATCGGCGA
>DBYT01000053.1:0-4422 GCA_002309915.1 Bacteroidales bacterium UBA1179
GGGGCACAAAGATACGATATTATTTTAGCAATAAGAAAAGGATTAAGATTTTTTTTGAAGCTGACATTGGGGACGGTTCTCTTTGGCACGTGCGTAAAGTAGCTCGTTTATCAAGATTCCATGCGCCAAAAAGAACCGTCCCCAGTGTCACTTGGGAAGTTCTATACGAAATGTGGTTCCTTTGCCTATTTCTGAGTGGGCGACGTATATTTTGCCCTTGTGATACTCGGTGACTATTCGCTTGGCCAGCGAGAGTCCCAGACCCCAGCCGCGCTCCTTGGTGGTGTAGCCGGGATCGAATACCGAACGCCATGAGTTCTTGGCTATACCCTTGCCGGTATCGGTCACATCGATAGTCACATAATTCTTATCCTCAGTGAGTTTAATTGTCAGCTTACCCTTGCCGTTCATGGCGTCAACCGCATTCTTGCAGATATTCTCTATGACCCAGCCAAACAGGGATGCGTTGACCTTGGCATTGACCGGCGGATTGGGGAAGTTGCGGATGAATTTGACCGTTGCGGGAGAGCGGTGCTCCACATAGTCTATCACGCCGTCCAGCACGCCCACCATATCGGCCTGGACGGGCTCGGGCATGGAGCCTATCTTGGAGAATCGCTCGGCCACCATCTGCAGGCGGTTCACATCCTTCTCCATCTCAGCTATAAGTTCGTCATCCTTGTACTTATCCTTAAGCAGTTCGTTCCAGGCCATCAGTGACGATATGGGCGTACCCAGCTGATGTGCCGTCTCCTTTGACAGACCCACCCATACGCGGTTCTGCTCGGTCTTCTTGAAACTGAGCAATGCGAATATGGCAATCAGCACGAACAGGACAACAACACCCAACTGTATATAAGGATATACCGTCAGCCTGTTAAGCAGCAGGGACTCGTCAAAACATACCTCATTGTAATGTTCGGTATCTGACTCGTCGTAATAGATCTTGATTGAGTTGCCCAGGCTGCGCATACGCTCAATGCAACTGTTCAGGTAGGCAAGCGTATCGGCCTTGCGGATTTCAATGTTCAGGAAACTCTTGACATCACCGGTCTCGTCAACCACAATCACGGGAATGGTCTGGTTTCCCGACATCACGGCCAGCACAAGGCTCAGGTCCGTGTTCTCATCGGCATCACTGAGTGACTGATATGCCTGTGCGAACAACTCCATCTTGGAGTGCTCCTCACGTGACAGATCCTTAACCAGCGACTGTGAAACAAACAGCGATGAAACGGCAATTACTATTGCTGCGACTATAAGGATTGTCCTTATCCGTTTGAATTCCCTGAATTTTCTCATAGAAAAAATGCCGCATCTTCCGGAGGCGACATAGAATAAACGGATTATCCGCGCAGTTATTGTACCCGATGCACTAAAGTCTGAAAAGACGACGGGCGTTGGCCGATGTCACCTGCGCCAGTTCATCGGCATCCAGGCCATAAGTCCGGGCCATCACCTCCTGTGTATTCACTATGTATGAGGGTTCGTTACGCTTTCCGCGGAAAGGTACGGGTGACAGATAAGGACAGTCAGTCTCCAGCACCACCCTGTCAACGGGAATAAGCGGCAGCACGGCCGGCAGGGTGGATTTCTTATAGGTCAGCACACCGCCAATGCCGAACATGAAACCGCCGAACTCCATAAGAGCCTGAGCCTCGCGTTCAGTGCCCGAGAAACAGTGGAATATGCCTCTCAATCCCCTGTCCCTGTAGTCCGATAATACCTGATAAAGCTGATCAAAGGAATCCCTTGAATGAATGACAATAGGCAAGTCATACTGCAGGGCCCACTCAATCTGCTCACGGAACGATACTATCTGGTCATCCAGACGGCTCTTGTCCCAGTAAAGGTCCAGTCCGGTCTCACCTATTCCTATATAACGGCGGGCACCTCCCTCCTTGCGGTCATCATCCAGAATGGCCTTAAGAGCGGAGAGCTGGCTGTGGAAATCATCGGACAGATCCTCGGGGTGCAGTCCTATCATGGGACGGCACAAATCCGGCCATGTGTCACACACCCGGAGCAGGTCATCCAAAGTATCGGGATTGATATTGGGAAGAAGCAACAGATCCAGTCCCGCCTGACGCGCCCTTTCAATCACATCGGGCAGGTCCTCACGGAACGCATCGTCATAGACATGACAATGGGTGTCAATCAGTCTTCTCACTAGTGCGGTAATAGTATATCAGGCCGTATTCGCGGCAGGTCTTGAGTTTCTTGTCACCCGACAGGTCCGAGAAATAGTTCTCGACAGAGTTCCAGACGTCAAGTATCACCTCGTCAACCTGGGGACGCATAAGTGAAACCACCATCAGGGCCTCATCGGTGAGCTGACGCAGTTCACTCTGCCTGTCATAGAGTTCCTTGAACAGTTCATAATGGACGGCCACCTTGGCAATGGTGGGATTGTAAATAGGTATGCCACCCTTGTCAGTCCTGTTTTTCTCACCCCTGATGGTATTCTCGCAGCAACGTATTACCGCGATATCACTCGACATATCCGGCAGTTCACCCGAGTTCTCGGAGATGGAGTAGTATTTCCTGTCAGTCGCCTTCATCTCACCGCGTTTTACGCACATGTTGAACACCGTCAGGAAATGTGACACATACATCTTGGCGTTCTTGAGTTTATTCTGATAGGCTTCAGACTTGGAATAACTGACCTGTGTCTCAAGAGTCTTGTTATATCTGTCAACCGCCTCCCTGAAACGCTGGAGTTTCTTCTCGGCATTGGTAAGAAGCTCCGGTGACAGCACGGGAGCATAATAATCACTGTTACGGATCTTGGCGATTGCAGTCTCCAGGGAACGGATTCTGGCTTTGTCAGTGTTGGGTAATCTTCGGTAAGGCATAGTAATCAGGACTTATTAAAGGACTCTGTTCAAAAGACTGCCGGCATACTCCCTGAGCAGGGATTTGCGGTCGGCAGGCAGATTGACTTGATCTAGTTTTGTCATCGCTTCATCAAAGAGTGAATTGATGAGTCTTTCGGAGAGCGCCTTGACACCCACCGCATCATATATGGCACGCACACCGGCTATCTTTGAATCAGGGTCACTGCCCTCATAGACAGCCCAGCGGTCCAGTTCACTCTTCTGCTTACCGTCAGCCAGACGGTATGCATTTATATAAAGGTAAGTTTTCTTGTTGCAAAGTATGTCGCCGCCTATCTTCTTGCCGAACACAGCAGGGTCACCGTAAACATCCAGCAGGTCATCCTGAAGCTGGAATGCCAGACCTATCTTCTCGCCGAACTCATACAGCAGCCTCTGATCAGCCTGTGAAGCGCCTCCCAGCATGGCACCCATCTGAACGCATGCAGCCAGCAGGACCGATGTCTTGAGACGTATCATCTCTATGTACTCCTCTTCACGTACATCGTCACGGGTCTCAAACTCCATGTCATACTGCTGACCCTCCATTATACCTGTAAAGGTCTCATTGGCCAGGGCCAGGACCTTCTTAAGATCAGTGGCCGATGCCTCTGCCAGATAACGGTAAGCAAGAACCAGCATGCCGTCGCCGGACAGGATGGCGGTATTGTCGTTCCATTTCTTATGGACGGTAGGCTTGCCGCGGCGCATATCGGCCCTGTCCATAAGGTCATCATGAAGAAGTGTGAAATTGTGGAATATCTCCATGCCTGCAGCCGTACTGAAAACACTTTCAATGTCATTGGCATACATATTGTAGGCCATTATGAGGAATGTGGGACGGATGCGCTTGCCTCCAAGCGAAAGGACATATCTTATAGGAGCATACAACTCATCGGGACGGCGCGAATAATCAAGCCCCTGAAGGTAGCTCTCAAAACACTCTTGTATCTGCTTTGCTGATTTCATTGCCCGCAAATATAACACAAGCCTGGCGAATAAAAAAGCGAAGAGGCCAAAAATTGGCCTCTTCGCAATATAACTTTCTATCCTGAAATCAGTTAAGACGGAAGTTTACAGGTACGGTGTACTTTACACGTACGGGTTTACCGCGCTGTGAACCGGGCTTCCAGTTAGGCATTGTGGAGATAACTCGGAGAGCCTCCTTGTCAAGTGACGGGTTAACGCTCTTTACAACCTCAGGCTCAACGATTGCACCGTCCTTGTTTACGATGAATGTTACGAGTACACGGCCCTGAATGTTGTTCTCACGGCAGATAGCGGGATACTTGATGTTCTTGCGGAGATACTCCAGAAGAGCTGCAGTACCGCCGGGGAACTCAGGCTGGTCCTCAACAACCATGAAAATCTCTTCCTCCTCGGGCTCGGGCTCTACCTCAACTACATCATAGTCATCAAGGTCTACCCATTCAACGTTATCCTCGGTTGAAGCCATGATATCCTCCTCGATATCAGCATCATCCTCTACAATCTCGATGATATCGGCCTTGGTTACGGCTGCTGGTGGAGGCGGAACGGTCTTCTT
>DBYT01000053.1:4450-13173 GCA_002309915.1 Bacteroidales bacterium UBA1179
ATCCTCAACCTCTCTCTGGGTCCACTCAAGTGCCACGAACATGACACCGAGAGCAATTACGAATCCAATCAGGAGTGAAGTGCTCTTGCCCCTTTCAAGGTCAGCGTGTTCAGACTTTTTGATTTCCATAATTTATAAATAGTTTAGTTATTTGTCACCTTTGATAACTTCCGGCAAAAATAGTACACTTTTTGTCAATCTGAAAAGTCAAAGGGCTTTTTTGTTATTTTTTAATACTTAATCCCTGTTTCTGTTCTGTAAACGGGACGTTTCCTGCAATACGTCTTTTTGGCGGATAAAAAACGTTATAAATAATGGTATGTTCGACTCGATTTAATTAAATTTGTTCCCCGATGAAGACAAATCACCTGATAACAGCGGTGGCCGCATTTCTGATAGGAGCGGGTACTGTCCGGGCGCAGAGCCTGGAGAGTTCTTTTGAGTTCCTGCGCCTGCCCGTATCGGCCCACAACTCATCACTGGGCGGCAAGGTGGTTTCAGTTTTTGATCCCAGTCCGGTGCTGTTCATTGCAAATCCCGCCATTCTATCGGCAAATGACACCCGTCTGCTGGGTCTGAACGCCATGACCTGGTTCTCCGGTACCACCGTAGCCGGAGCACAGTTCTCCAACAGCTTTGACGAACGCTCGCATTACGCCTTCAACGCCCGCTACGTCAGTTACGGACGTATGAAAGAGACATCGGCCGACGGCACCGTGACAGGCACCTTCTCGGCCAAGGACATTGCCGTGGGAGCCACCTGGTCATATATGCTTACCGATAACCTGAGCGGAGGCGTCACGGGTAACCTGATAACATCCCGATACGCTTCCATGACATCGGTCGCCATAGGGGTTGACCTGGGACTGTTATGGCTCAGTGAGGACAGGAATATCTCCATAGGACTGGCCGCCACCAATCTGGGAGGCCAGATCAAGGCTTTTGAGAACACATTCCAGAAACTGCCGTTTGACGTATCTGCCGGCATAAGCTGGAGTCCGGAGCATGCGCCCCTCAGGTTCACCGTGTCAATGGACAACCTGACCAGATGGAACAAGTCTGATTTCTATTTCACAGAGGGTGAGAGCAAAGGTTTCGGAGAGATATTCAGACGCCATTTCTCACTCGGAGCCGATATCAACCTGACCGAGCGCTTCTATGTGGCAATGGGCTGCAACCTGCGCACCCGCGCCGAGATGGCAGGTAAAGGCAGCAAGGGATTTACCGGCATGTCCATAGGCACAGGCCTCAGACTGGGAAAGGTCATGTTTGACCTCTCTTACGGGAAATACCAGGTATCGGAGTCATCACTGATCTGCAATTTCGCATTCAATATATGAAAAAGATAATCATAGCTATGGACGGCCATTCGTCGTGCGGCAAGAGCACCATGGCCAAGGCACTCGCAAAAAAGATTGGATACACATACATAGATACCGGCGCCATGTACCGCGCCGTCACCCTCTATGCCATGCGCCGCGGTTTCATCGGCCCCAACGGTATAGATGAGGAGGCGTTACGGGATGAAATGCCGCAGATAAAGATCACATTCGGCCATGAGAACGGCCAGCAGTACACCATCCTGAACGGTGAGAATGTGGAGCGTCAGATACGCGGCATGGAGGTATCGGGCAACGTAAGCCCCATTTCTGCCATCGGTTTTGTAAGGGAAGCCATGGTAAAACTGCAGAGAGAGATGGGCAAGACCGGCGCCATAATCATGGACGGCCGCGACATAGGAACCACCGTGTTCCCCAACGCCCAGCTCAAGGTCTTTGTAACCGCCAGTGATGAGATCCGTGCCCGCCGCCGTTTTGACGAACTGGAGATGAAAGGAGAGCATCCCGTATATGAAGATGTGCTCAAGAATGTGCGTGAACGTGACTACATTGATTCACACCGCGCAGTATCGCCCCTGCGTAAGGCCGATGACGCCATAGTGCTTGACAACAGCGACATGACCATAGAGGAGCAGGACAAGTGGCTGATGGAACAGTACCTTAAAGCAGCAGCCGATTGAATCATGAGGGTGGAGATAGACCTTGAGTCCGGATTCTGTTTCGGAGTGCTTTCAGCCATAGGCAAGGCCGAAGAGGAGTTGCGCAGCGGCGACGAACTCTATTGTCTGGGTGACATAGTGCACAACGGGATAGAGTGTGAAAGACTCCAGGACATGGGTCTCAAGACCATCAATCACGAACAATTCAGCACACTTCACGGAGCCAAGGTGTTGCTGCGCGCACACGGAGAACCCCCATCCACATACCAGACCGCACGCAAGAACGGAATAACCCTGATTGATGCAACATGCCCTGTGGTGCTCAAACTGCAGCAGCGCATACACCGTCAGTATCAGGAACTTGACCCTTCCACCCAGCAGATAATCATATTCGGACAGAAGGGACATGCCGAGGTGCTGGGTCTTGTAGGACAGACCGACGGTACCGCCACGGTCATTGAATCGGCCGATGAAATGGACCGGATTGACTTCAGCAAGGACATTTTCCTGTACTCACAGACAACCAAGTCTGCATCGGGCTACAACCAGTTGATAGAAAAGATAGCAGAGAGGGTTCCTGAAGGACGCCGGTTCATACATAACAACACCGTTTGCGGACAGGTGTCACACCGCCGCGAGAACATACGTGAGTTTGCCAGCCGGCATGACGTGATACTGTTCGTGTCGGGACGCAAGAGTTCAAACGGCAAGGTGCTGTTCAACGAATGCCTTAACGTGAATCCCCGCTCCTATATGATAGAGAGCCGTCAGGACATAAACTTCAAGGCATTGGAAGGGGCGCAGTCCGTAGGAATATGCGGAGCCACCTCAACTCCCAAGTGGCTGATGGAGGAGTGCCGCGAATTCATTTTGGCCCATTTCAACGATTAATTATAACCTAATTACATACCAATTATGAGCTTAAAGTATAACGAGATCGGCAAGACCGGAATGAAGGTGGCAAGGCTGGCCTTCGGTGCATCATCCCTGGGCGGAGTATTCCACGACATCAATGAAAAGGAGGCTATAAACGCCGTTTTCACCGCAGTTGATAACGGACTGAACTTTATAGATGTCTCCCCCTACTACGGTCACTACAAAGCCGAGACGGTGTTGGGCAAGGCTCTCAAGGATATCCCGCGTGACAAGTATTTCCTGTCAACCAAGGTGGGCCGATACGGAAAGGATGGTGTCAACACCTGGGATTACAGCGCAAAACGCGCCACTGAAAGCGTTTACGAGAGCATGGAGCGCCTCAACATCGACCACATTGACCTTATCAACGTGCATGACATAGAGTTTCAGGCAGGTCTGCCCGGAGGGTTGCAGAAGGTAGTTGATGAAACTCTTCCCGCATTGGTGGAACTTCGCAACAAAGGCGTGGTAAGCCACGTAGGTATAACAGACCTTCAGCTTGAAAACCTCAAGTGGGTTGTAGACCACGCTCCCGCAGGTACAGTTGAGAGCATACTTAACTTCTGCCATTTCTGCCTGAACGATGACAAGCTGAACGATTATCTGGGCTACTTTGAGCAGAAGGGAATAGGCGTCATCAACGCCTCACCGCTTGCCATGGGCCTGCTCTCCGAGCGCGGTGTCCCCGACTGGCATCCCGCGCCCAAACCTCTGGTTGAGGCATGCGCCAAGGCTGCGCAGCACTGCAAGGCCCACGGCACATCAATAGAGAAACTGGCAGTCCAGTACTCATGCAGCAATCCGCGCATAGCAACCACCCTCTTCAGCTCGGCCAACCCCAGGAACGTGCTGCGTAACATAGAGGTGGTGCAGGAACCTCTTGACTGGGATCTGGTATTTGAAGTTCGTGAAATAATAGGCAACCAGCAGAGGGTTACCTGGTGCAACTCATGATCAAGATAATAGACACCCATTCACATCTGTGGCTGCGTCAGGACACCGTGGTAAACGGCATGCCCATACGCACTCTTGAGAACGGACGTTCCCTTTTCATGGGCGAGATCCGGCAGATGGTCCCCCCGTTCATCATTGACGGACGCAACACCGCCGAGATATTCCTCTCAAACATGGACTACGCCCAGGTGACAGCCGCCGTAGTGGTGCAGGAGTTTATTGACGGCATCCAGAACGACTACCTGGCCGACGTTCAGAAACGCCACCCCGACCGTTTCATTGTATGCGGCATGGCCGATTACCGCAAACCCGGTTATCTGGAAGATGTAAAGAAACTGATAGCACAGGGATTCAAGGGAATAGCAATACCCGGACACCGTCTGCAGACTCCGCAGGGGCGCGTCAGCCTGACCTGCCCCGAGATGATGGAGATGTTCCGCCTTATGGAAAAGAGCGGTGTGTTTCTTTCAATAACACTTGAGGACGGAGCGGTCCAGGTTCCTGAGATGGAAGAGGTCATTCAGGAGTGCCCAAACCTTAAGATTGCGGTAGGACACTTTGGAATGGTGACCGTTCCCGGCTGGATGGAACAGATACGGTTGGCCCGCCACAAGAACGTCATGATAGAATCAGGCGGCATAACCTGGCTTTTCAACGATGAATTCTACCCGTTCAAAGGAGCCGTCAAGGCCATACGCCAGGCAGCCGATGAGGTTGGAATGGACAAGCTCATGTGGGGTTCGGACTACCCGCGCACCATCACCGCCATCACCTACCGCATGTCATATGATTTCATACTGAAAACCCCTGAACTCACCGATGAATCCAAGGAACTCTTCCTGGGACTCAACGCAGTGAAATTCTACGGTATAGAGACTGATATAGATTTACCTTACATCAAAAACATGTCAGAATGAGTCAGAACACCAAATCAAAAACCTTTACCGTTGCGCTGTCAATGGTAATCTGCCTCTTTTTCCTGTGGGCAATAAGCAACAACCTGCTTTCATCGGTCGTCAAGAAGATGATGACCCTGTTTGATATAGACCAGGCCAGGGCCGAGTTCGTAGAGACCTCCTATTGGTTCGCATACTTCCTCTTCCCCATACCCATAGCCATGTTCATGAAGCGATTCAGCTACAAGGCCGGCATTGTACTGGGACTGCTCATAGCTGCCGTAGGCGGACTTCTGTTTCTGCCTGTAACACGCATGCACAGTTTCCCGCTCTACCTTTGCGCCTTCTTCATCGTAGCCATAGGCATGTGCTTCCTGGAGACTGCCGCCAACCCCTACGTGACTGAACTGGGTGATCCCGCCACAGCACCGCGCCGTCTTAACCTGGCGCAGGCATTCAACGGACTGGGCGCATTCATAGCCGCCATGTTCCTGAGCAAGATAATACTTGGAACCGGTACGGAAACATCGGTGGAATCGGAGATTCATACCTTCCGCATGACTTATGCGATCTTTGCCATCGTACTCATAGTCATTGCGGTAGTATTCATATTTACCCGCCTGCCGCGCATACAGGCCGAGGATGATGACAAGGAGGGCACCAGACTCATCTCATTCAAGGTACTCAAGCGCAGCCACCTGCGTAACGGCGTCATAGCACAGTTCTTCTACAACGGCGGCCAGACTGCAGTCAACAGCCTGTTCCTGGTATACTGCATCAACTACGTAGGCATGAGCAACAGCCAGGCCACCACATTCTTCGGGTTCTACATGCTGTTCTTCCTTCTGGGCCGATGGATAGGCACTACCCTGATGGTAAGGTTCCGTCCCCAAGACATGCTGGTGTTTTACGGCGTAGCCAACGTGCTGCTCTGCATATTCGTCTGCATAGTAGGCGGCAAGGCAGCCGTATATGCTATGATGGGAATATCATTCTTCATGTCAATCATGTACCCCACCCAGTTCTCACTGGCACTGACCGACCTCAAGGGTGACACCAAGAGCGGATCGGCATTCCTTGTAATGGCCATTGTGGGTAACTCCATACTTCCCATCCTGACCGCATACGTACAGAAATCAATGGCTAACCCCAATATAGCATATTTCATCCCGCTCATCTGCTTTGCCGTCTGCGCATGGTACGGCTGGAAGGGACATAAAGTAATAGACTGAATGAAACAGATTAGAATTCCCGCTCAGGGAGAAATGATTGTCGAGGAGGCCGTAAAGCCTACCCCCGGTGCCGGTGAGGTGCTCCTCAAAATTGGATATGTAGGATTCTGCGGATCAGACCTGAATACATTCCTGGGACGTAACCTGATGGCCAAGGAGGCCGTCATTCCGGGTCACGAGATAGGCGCCACCGTAGAGAGCGCAGGTCCCGGAGTTCCTGATTTCCTGAATCCCGGGCTGACCGTAACAGTGAACCCCTACACCAACTGCGGACACTGCGCCGCATGCCGTTCGGGACACCCCAACGCCTGTGAGTTCAATGAGACACTGGGCGTGCAACGCGACGGCGCCATGCGTGACTATATAGTACTGCCATGGCAGAAGGTTATTCCCGCCCTGGGCATCAGCGTTCGTGACTGCGCCCTGATTGAGCCCATGAGCGTAGGATTCCATGCAGTATCACGCGCACAGGTGACAGACTCTGATACAGTCCTGGTATTCGGCTGCGGAATGATAGGAGTAGGCGCCATAGTACGTGCCTCACTTCGCGGCGCCACCGTCATTGCAGTTGACTTGGACAATGAGAAACTGGCTCTGGCCCGCCGCCTTGGAGCAGCCCATACAATCAACTCGAAAGAAGAGGACCTGCACGCAAAATTAACTGAATTGACCGGTGGATTGGGACCGACCGTAGTGGTTGAGGCAGTGGGCAGCGTACCCACATATCAGGCTGCTATAGATGAGGTTGCGTTCTCAGGCCGCGTGGTTTGCATTGGTTACTCCAAGAATGACGTAACCTTCCACACAGGACTCTTTGTAAAGAAGGAAATCAACATCCACGGCTCACGCAACGCCATGCCGTCTGACTTTGAGGCGGTAATACGCTACCTGCAGCGCGGCACCTGTCCCAAGGACGAGCTCATATCGGCTGTAGTAAAGCCCGATGACGCTCTCGCCGCCATGCAGAAATGGGTTGAAGCCCCGGGCAAGGTATTCCGAATCCTAGTCGAATTCAATTGAAAATTGAAAATTGAGAATTGAGAATTAACAAGCACCTGCGTAAAACCCGCGACATTAAAAAACGAGCGAAAGTTTTTTCGCTCGTTTTTTACAATTCTCAATTTTCAATTCTCAATTCTCAATTTCCTCAGCGTCCAGCGCCTTTATCTGGGCAAGCAGCTCATCGGCTTCCTGCTTGAGGGTTTCAATCTTGGACTTGATTGCATCGACAAAACCGTTGCCGGCCTTGCTTGAGGCGTTCATGAAGCCCAGATTGTTCTCATAGGTCTGAATCTCATTCTTCTTCTGCTCATACTGGCGCATCAGACGTTCACGAGGTGAGCCTGCCTCACGGCCTGCACCTCCACGCTGCGGCTGACGTCCGCGTCCGGTACGAACCACACCGGAGAACGGCTCCATCACAGCCTTGAACTCGGCTGCAATCTTATCCTTTACCTTGAAGGGTACGAATCCTATGCCGTTCCACTCGTCAACCAGTTGCTGGATTGCTGCAATATCATCGTCAGAAAGGTTGTCGGGATTGAACGCCTTGAGTTTGGAGAGAATCTCCTTCTTGGCTGCCAGGTTGGTGTTCTCCTCATGCTTCTTGGATGAGGTGTTCTTGTCACGCTGCTCGTAGAAATAGTCACAGGCTCCGATAAAGCGCTTCCAGATGGTGTTGGTGTATTTCTTCTGTACGGGACCAATCTCACGCCACTGTTTCTGGAGTTCAGCCATCTTGTCACCGGTAGCCTTCCAGTCAGTGCTGTCCTTGAGAGCCTCTGCCTGCTCGCAGAGAGCCGTTTTACGCTCAAGGTTGGCTACCATATCGGTCTTGGCCTGCTTGAAGAACTCTCCCTTATGGCTGAAGAATGTATCACATGCGGCACGGAAACGCTCAAATATCTTCTGGTTATGCTTGGCCGGGGCAAAACCAATGTCCTTCCATTTCTTCTGGAGTGCCAGAACCTCCTGGGTCTTATCGTTCCAGCTCTGGAAAGTGGTCAGTTTGTCATATTCAATACCTTCCAGAAGCTCGCAGATAACGGTCTTCTGGTCCAGATTCTCTTTCTCCTTGTCCTTAATCTCCTCAAAATGCTGCTGATGACGTTTATTGATTACGGTCGATGCAGTCTTGAAGCGGTTCCAGATCTCCTCTCTTGACTCCTTTGACACAGGGCCGGTCTCACGATAGTCCTGGTGCAGTTTCTGGAGCTTGCGGAAAGCAGCCACCACATCAGGCTCATCGGCCAGGCGCTCGGCCTCCTCGCAAAGGGCTATCTTGGCCTCCATGTTCTTCTTGAAATCATACTCGCGGAACTCGTTGTTGAGTTTCTGTATGTCATAGAACTGCTCGGCGTACTGCTGGTATGCTTTCCAAAGTTCGTTGGCCTTATCGGCCGGAACCTCCTTTATCTCTTTCCACTCCTGCAGGAGAGCCTTGAATTCATTATATGATGCACCCTCGGTATTAGCCTTCTCAATAAGAGCCTTAAAGCGGTCCAGAAGTTCCAGTTTCTTCTTGTAGTTCTCCTTGCGGACAACCTCCAGAGCCTCCTGAGCGGCGGCTTTCTTCTCCTTTATTATGTTCATGAGCTTGCGGAACTGTTCCTCAAGGGGATCAGGTTCAGGCTTGAAATCCTGGGCTGTACCTCCACCGGCCACAAATGCGGCAATCTGCTCCTCCTGGGCAGCGCGCTGCAGCTTATAGAAATTCTGCTTGAGAGA
>DBYT01000134.1:0-2369 GCA_002309915.1 Bacteroidales bacterium UBA1179
GTTCTTTAGATACAAAGATACCATATCTTTCACGATTAAGTGCTATCTTAGCGTCCGATTACGGGAAAAGTTATGAACAGGTTTTCAAATAACATCGGTGGAAAACTCAAGTTTCGGTTGATAACTCTGGTTTTTCTGGAGTATGCAGTCTGGGGTGCTTATCTTATATCGATTGGAAGGTATCTGGCCCAGGCCGGGTTGGGTAGCCAGATCAAGTGGTTTTTTGCTACCAACGGTATAGTTTCGCTTTTTATGCCCGCACTTGTGGGAATCATTGCTGACCGGTACATCCAGGCTCAGCGTCTGCTTGCCGTGTGTCATTTGCTGGCAGGCGCCTTTATGCTGTCGGCTGGACTATATTGTCTTGGTACTGACCAGGTTATGTTCGATTCTTTATATCCGCTTTATGCCCTGAGCATACTGTTTTTCATGCCCACCGTGGCGTTGACCAATTCGGTTTCATACAGTATAATAACCCGTGCGGGAGGGGATCCGGTCAAGGATTATCCGCCTATCCGTCTGTTCGGAACAGTGGGCTTTATATGCAGCATGCTGGCCGTCAACTTTATTAAAATAGGTGGTGTCCAGATGCAGGACTCATATACACAACTCATTCTGTCGGGCATAATTTCACTGATACTGTGTATTTACTCACTTACTCTGCCCGAGTGTCCCACCGGTGGAAAACGTGCTGAGCGCAGTGTGGCCGAAGCCTTCGGAATCAGTGCGTTCCGTTTGTTCGGTCAGAGACACATGGCCGTATTCTTTGTGTTCTGCATTCTGATGGGTTCGGCCCTTCAGATCACCAACGGTTATGCCAACACTTTCCTGAGTTCATTCTCGTCCAATCCGGCTATGGCCGATACGTTTGCAGTCAAGAACTCAAACGCTCTGCTTTCACTGTCGCAGATATCGGAGACACTCTGCTTCCTGCTGGTTCCTTTCTGCATGAAACGTTTTGGTATTAAGAAGGTGCTGCTCATGTCCATGATTGCATGGGTACTCAGGTTCGGCCTGTTCGGTATAGGCACTCCCGATATGCCCGGCGTTCTGCTGTTCATATTGAGTTGCATTCTGTACGGAATCGCTTTCGATTTCTTCAATATCGCAGGTTCTCTCTATGTGGAGCAGAATGTTGAAGGGAGCATACGCGCCAGCGCCCAGGGACTCTTTATGATGATGTCAAACGGAGTAGGTGCAACAGTCGGAATGATCGGTGCGGGGGCTGTAATGGACCGTTACGTGTTCATGAATCCCATACCGGACTGGAGTTCGGCCTGGCTTGTGTTTGCCGGGTACATGGTGGCCGTGGCACTGCTGTTCGCGGTGTTTTTCAAGGAAAAAGACAAAAAAGCCTGATTTCATCGGCCGAATCAGAGCGAACGTCTGTCAAGCTGTGTAAGTATTGTGCGGTAATAGGCGGGAGTAACCGTGATGGTTTTGCCCGACGGCTGGTCGAGTGTTACGGTGAAATGGCCTTTTTCTTTTCCGTATCGGACAATCTTGGAAGTGTTGACCAGGAACGAGCGGCGGCATCGGACAATAGATGTTCCTACCAGATCCTCCTCGATTCTCTGGGTGCTGCATCTGAGCAGATAACTGGAAAGTTTGCCCTCCAGGTCATAGAAAATCTGAACGTAGTTGTCCTGCGATTCAATGTAAAATATGGAATCCTCACTCAGTGACATCTTGTGTTTGCCCTGGCTGTCGCGGAACTGTATGAGTCGGTGATCGGACTCGATTATCTCCCGTTTGTGTGTTATCTTGAAAAGTTCCAGTTCCTCTTTCTTGGCTTTATATTGGGCGTAGAACCAGATTATCGAGTAGGGGATGGCCAGTATCAGGGCAACGCATAAAGGTATCCTGAACAGCAACTGCGGAATCTCGACCGTTCCCAGTTTGAAGGAGACCGTAAAGATGTAATACTCGGTTGCAATTGCAAGGAACTCTATCAGATGCCAGACAATCATACGCTTGCCGCTGACGCTGTGAGAACGGCTGTATCCGAACAGGAGCAACTTGCTTACGATAAGAGTCGAAATAGCTACAGCGTAAAAGAATGCGGTAACGCCGGCCTGCTTCCAGGAGTGGAAGCCGAACCATGTCGTGGAGTAGGCGAATGACGGCTGATAAAGCGACATGAACAGCATTGAGAACAAGGATACAAACAGCACAGAACGCAGAAGGAAACGCTTCTGCAATACCTGTTTTGGAACCGTATATTCGCTGTTCTTTGTCATAGGCTGGCAAAGATACTGCAAACTGCCCAATTAAACAAAAGCGGGCCGCCCCTAAGAGACGGTCCGCTTTCGCATTTAGACTTATTCCTGATCAAAAGTAGAACATCATGAAGAGCTTACCGCCCAGAT
>DBYT01000134.1:2430-2564 GCA_002309915.1 Bacteroidales bacterium UBA1179
GGGGTTGTAACCCTCGGCCTTGGTGTAAGAGAGTTTTTCAAATGTCTTGGCGATCACGAGTGAAACCTCTCCACCGAATGAGAGTTGAGGCACTACGAAATACTCAACACCAACCCTGCCTGCAACACCTGCCA
>DBYT01000134.1:2606-8528 GCA_002309915.1 Bacteroidales bacterium UBA1179
AATATCGGGGGCATTGGGGAAACCACCGGGTGTGTTGTTGTATGCAGTACGGGTAGGGTTCTGGTTTACGTCAGTCAAGGCGTTTCCGTAACTGAATTGGTAATGCTGTTTTTCGAGACCAAACAAGACATCGGCTCCAAGGTAGCCCTGGATGCGATTCTCACCTTTGCGGAACTCAATACCTGCTGCTATTGAATATGTAGAGTTCTTGAACTTGTTGAGGTCCTGAACCTTAGCCTCAGAGAGCGGGTTGAGGAAGAGTTCCTTATCGTCTATACTGTATGAGTAGGTCTTGGTGGTATTCTTGTCGATACCTACATTAACGCGCAGGGCAGTGGTATTGTCAAGCATGTATTTACCCATAATGGATATGCCTATTCCAAAAGGATCCTCACCGCCGAATTGCCCCAGACCGTTACCTGCGTCGCCATTGGCAAGATTGCCAAAGAAACTGTAAACGGGCTGCATGTCAATTCCTACTGCCAGATCACCGGCCTTGGGCAGGTAATCTTTGTCTTCCTGGGCTGTCAGGACTCCCAGAGGGAGCACTGACAGTATCAGAAGGGATGTTATTTTCTTAATTGTCATAACTAATACTTTCTGGTTCATTAGATGACACATTAATCCTCAGAGTATATTGAACTCCATCCGAAATCGCCCCAGTTTGTGGGAGTCGAGTTGGGTGTGAAGATGAGTTTGAATGAATGGTCCATGGTGTATACGAAACTGGTGCCTGTACCCTCCTTGTTCTGACCGGGGGTGTATGGGGCCTTAGAGTAGTCACCGCTGATGGCTTCCTGTTGAGTGGGAGTCTTGAAGTGCTTGAATGCCGTGTTCTTGAAATATGTATCGGCTTCGTCAAGTGCAATTGAAACACTGACAGAGGCGGGCTCATCAGTATTGGTGTCATAAACATTGAACTGGAATGCACCTGATGAGTTTGTTGCAACCTTATAAGAGCCGTATCCGGTAACAGTTACAGTAAAGATATTGTTGGAGCAATTCTCCCATGTAGCTGAATAAGATGAACCGTCACTCTTCTCGGCAGCCTGCTTTACAGAACCCTTGATGGTGAGAGTATGTGTCCAATCCAGAGGCTTGACAGCCCAACCAGCCAGACTTTCGGTGTACAATGTGGCATCTGCCAGATCGTAGAATCTGTACCAACGCTCACCACGCTGATGCCACTTGGCATCACCCTTTCTGATGGTCTGCTTACCAACGATCTTACCTGACAGTTTCTCAGTGGTTGAGGTTCCGGGCTTGCGATAGTGGATGAACTTCATGTCAAGATCCTCGGTCTTGAATACAGGATCAAGCCATTGTATTTCTTCTATATCACCGGCAAATTTCTGCCATACGGGAATGCTGAAGTTACCCAGGGTATCGGTAGCGGTTACATAATAAGTGTAAGGTGAACTTGAACCTACCTGAATCTTAACGGGGAATCTCCTTGCAGGAGCGTAAGCACCGTTGCGGAAACTTGTCTCATAGGGCAAATATGCCTTTCCGGTTACGTTCTGCTCTCTTACACTACGACCCTTTATATATACCCAACCTGCGATGTACTGAGTATAGTTGGTCCAGAAAGCATCGGGTGATTTGGGTGAGAACTTATAGTACACGGTACCCAGATCATTCCATTCTGCATCATCAGATGTGATGCTCTCGCCGGTATAACTACCGTCCAGAATCTTTTTCTTGTCCTGAGCGTTTACGTAATGCTCAAAGTGATCCTCGTCAAATCCTGTACCTGATACTGTGATGGTGGTCTCATCACCGGTGTTCTTAAGAGGAACATTGAATGAGAAGGCACCTGAGTTGTTTGCGAGAACAGAGATGTTGGTTGAATAGAGGCTGAGTTTTACAAGCTGTCCCTTGGCAGGCCTGTATTCACCTGTCAGGAATGAGGTCTCAACTGCCTTGAGAGCCTGGCCTGTAGCCCTTACAGAGTACTGATAGGCAACGTCATTATCGTCAGTCTTGATGAACCATCCGGCCAGGTTGTCGTTGAATGTTGAAGGCTTGTTGGTTACATTTGATGCATTGACATACATATATGTGGTACCCATGTTGTTCCAAGCCTCCTTGTCCTCCTTGCTCTCGTAAGCTGTTGCCTTCTTGGTGTATTTTACAACCAGGAACTTTGAAGCATTGTCATTGTACTTGGGGAAGTGTACGTACTCGTTTGTCTCGTAGCTCGTTGATGAGAGAGAGAGTGAGGGCTGGTCAAGCTCGTTCTTAAGAGGAATCATGAAGTCAAAAGCACCGTTAGCCTTTGTCTTGACGGCAAATGTACGTGCGGGTGATTCGTTGGTCTTAATAGATACTATGCGTGTCTGGGGCTGATACTCACCGATACCGTATGATGTCTCTACGGCAAACAGGATCTTACCCTTAACCTGAACGGGTTTGTCATACTCTGAGCTTCTGTACCAACCAATCAGATCGGCATTCCATTCTGAAGGCTTTTCAGCGTCCTTGGGAGAATATTTGAAGTAGAAATCACCAAGCTCGTACCACTCGGCGCCCTCCTTCTTAATCTGGGTCTTGCTGTTGTATTTACCCTCGCGCAGAACAATGGTCTTGTCCTTTGAATCGATGAATTCAAAAGGCTGAACCTCTTCGGCCAGTTTTACGCTGAAGTCAATGGCTTTGTCATCCTGAACAGGGATATCAACACTGAAATTACCCTGAGCATCGGTAATGACTGTGAGGCCTTTGTCGTAAGGAGTGGCAGCGGTGAGCACGATGGTCTGAGGTTCGTTACGGTATGCGCCCTCGCCGAATGATGTCAGATAAGGCATGTAAACCTTACCGGTCAGTGTGGCGGTCTTTGAGTATGACTCGTCGAAACCGGCCATACCTGCAGCCCAACCGATCAGTTTGTCATCCCAGTTGTTGGGCTTGGCGTCTGCTGCATCGGTCACGCCTGCGTTATAATAAGGTGTGAACAGAAGGTTCTGGGCACCCAGGTTATAGGTTACGCCGTCAATGATATCCTTGAATGCGAGAGAACCGCCAACGGGGATGTTACCGAAGTTCTGCAGCTCATAAGCACCATAAACCTTAATGGTTGTTGAATCGGTGTCGTAGTGATTGAACTGGCTTTCGCCGATGCCAAGAACCTTAATGGCCTTGATGTTGAAACCGTCAGCAAGAGACTGAACGGGGAGAGTAATTGAATAGTTACCCTGTGCATCGGTTGTGGTACCGAACTTGAGCTCGAACGCCTTGGTGGGGTCTGATGCATTGTAGATAATGGTGAACTCTACGTTTGCGTTGGTGGCCGGTTTGAAGGCACCCTTGCGGAAACCTGTCTCATAAGCCAGATTAACATTACCGGTCATTGTAACATTGTTTGAGAACTGGTCAACGTCAATCTTCTCGTTATCGTATACAAGTTCCTCGGGGAACTGGAGACCGCCGGGCATAAGAGCGCTTGCCGGGAAAGCATATGTTAATTTGTAGTTGCGGAGTTCTGATTTGAATATGGGCTTGCCGTCGGCTCCCATCTTCTCATAGATGTTGAAAATGTCGGTGAACTCCTCCAAACGGATTGTACCAGTGATACCGGTACTCGTGGTGGGGATGGTGATTGAGAACTTACCGTTTTCATCGGTTACTGTCTCAAAAATCTTGTTGCCGGTAGTGGTGGCTAAGCCAGTGTACTGGGCATAAGGAATCTCAATGAACACCCTTCTGCCTGCGGCGGGTTTTGAGGTGACGATTGAGTAGCTTGTGGCGTTTACATCAACGCCAGTGCTGTAAGTCACTGTAGCAGAAATTGTAACCTTCTGCTGGATAGAGTCCAGATTGAACTCTGACTGTTCCTGGTTAGAGCATGATGCTCCAAACAGAATGAATGCAACCAATGAGGCTGCTCCAAACAGTTTCTGTTTCATAAATAAAATGATTTGTAAAAAAATTAGGTTGATGTTTGAAATTGGGATATGTCAAATTATAGTCCATTTATTGGTCCTTTCTAATCTAAGTCCTATTGGCGCCGCAAAGTTAATAATTAATAATTATAACGTAATATTTAAATAGATTAATATTACGAATTGTTGAAAAGTATTGCCGATCTGGCTTAATTGAGGCTCAGAATTAGTTGGGTAGAGGTCTGACTGGTAACGCGGTAACGATTGTCTGTGCGGTGTCCCAGTACCCAGATGATATCTTTGTTAAAAGATGCTACAAGCTGGTTCTGACGCTCTGCTGAATTGGTTTTGATGTCGGTGAGGTAATCGCTCACAAGCTTGCTGCCGTGCATTCCGAAAGGTACGAAACGGTCGCCCCGTGCCCAAGGACGGATGGTCAGTGTCCCTTCACGCAACAGGGACATGTCAAATGTGGCGATGTTGGATTTTTTTGAAATGGGAGTCCCGGCAGGGGCAGTAGATATCTCAAGAGTCCTGCCGTCGGGTAGGGAAACGGTAGCGCCGGGTTCAATTTTTATGGTAATGGATTCATTGCCTGCGGTTAAGGGACGGACGCTGAATGTTTTTCGGTCCTTAACCAGAATATGGGTGGCCGACCTGAACTGAATCCCTGGCCGGGCCTGTGCGGATGACGCTATGCTGTCAATCTGGGTGCTGTTGAAACCCAGCGGGGAGAGTACCTCAAATAGGAATGCGGCTGCAGACGGCAGTTTGGAAAGTCCGGGAATATCAATGGTGAATCCGTTATCGGCCTCTTTGATGATATCGGCCTCTGCCTGGTCCATCGCGTTGCGGTAAACGGCATAGGACTGCTGCAGATGTGCTGCGGTTTCTGTTACGGCGTTGTCAACGTCGGGGTTGATGGTGCGCATCAGGGGCAGCAGCTGCAGACGGATCTTGTTGCGTGTGTAATCGGTCTCCAGGTTGGTGCTGTCGGTGATGTAGGGCTGGCCTTCTTTATGGAGCCAATCCTCAATCTCCTGACGTGATACGCACAGCAGGGGGCGGATGATATGGCCGTTGCGGGGTTTGATTCCCGTAAGGCCCTTGATTCCGGTGCCGCGGATGAGATTGAGCAGAACGGTCTCGACGGAGTCATCACGGTGGTGGGCTATGCAGACGGCATCGGCCCCTGTATCGTTCATGATTCGCTCAAAATCAGCGTAACGCAGTTCACGGGCGGCCATCTCAATTGAGATTCCGTTCTGTCTGGCGTAGGATTGGGTATCGTAACTGCATACTTTCAGTTCTACTCCCAGCTTTTTGCAAAGGTCAGTTACGAACTGCTGGTCACGGTCGCTCTCGGTACCGCGCAGGTGGAAGTTGCAGTGGACGGCTGTGCACTTGTAACCCAGACGCAAAAGAACCAGGAGCAGAGCAGTGCTGTCGGCACCTCCGCTAAGGCCCACGATAACGTGTGCACCGTCCTCCAGCAGCGCGTTGCTGCTGATGAACTCTTTTACCTTATCCGTGAATTGCATCACTGCAAAAGTAGTTATTTCTTTGCTTTGTACAACTGCCTTGTGTTGTGGATGTTATGCCAGATGGTGTAGAAGCCGCCTGCTACCGATACAAGAGGGTTCCAGAACGTGTACCCCATCCAGATTCCGAACACTGTGTTCTTCTGTCCGAACGCCTGGCTGGCTTCGATACGGCTGCCGTCCCTGCGTCCGGTGCGTCGTCCTACGGCGAACTGGAAGATGCAGCACAGCATGGAGACAAGTGCGATGCCTGCAAGGGTCATTATGTTGCAGCGGCTGTGGATGATGGCACGGGTGCTCATAAGGATGGCCAGTGTGAGTGCCACACTCCACAGATAGAAACTCAGGTTGATCTTGGATGCTACCCAATGGTGGAACCGGGGCATTATCCAGCGTACTGTCCATGCGGTGAGACAGGGTAGTATCAGAAGCGGGAATACCTTGGCCAGAATACGGCTGAATGCCGCGATGAAGGTTATTCCGGCTTGCGGATAGAGCAG
>DBYT01000134.1:8583-10869 GCA_002309915.1 Bacteroidales bacterium UBA1179
GCCATATCACCTCCCAGCTTGCCGGTTACGACAGCGCATGCCGTGGCTGTGGGGCAGATCATGCAGAGCATGCCGGTCTCAAAGAATACGCGGTGACGCAGTATCCATGCGGCAGCGGCCGATGTGCTGTGCATGGCCCAAATAACCGTGAAGCAGAGGGCAAGGAAGGTGAGTACCTGAATTGCCAGATTGCGCAGATGCCAGCGCTTGAACTTGAGCTGACGCGGTTCAATACGGCAGAAACTGATGAACAGCATCAGGAAAAGCAGTATGGGCTGTGTCCGGCGGCAGATTGCCTCCAGAACAGGGCCTGCGCTATGGATTGAAGGTATCTGTGAGTAGATGAGATATGCCCCCGCGCCGGAGATCATTCCAATCACCAGCATCCAATCCTTTAGGAATTTGAGAAACCTGCCTTTCATATTTGGGCGCGAATATACTTTTATTTTATGATTTACGTTTTAACTTAGCGCACCAAAACAACATGAAACGCTTCCTGTTATTGAATATACTCCTTCCGCTGCTGGCAATCTGCTCTTGCACGGATGACTGGAAATTCAGCACTGACTCAGGTTACGTGCTGGGATTCTCGGTTGATACCGTGCGTTTTGACACTGTGTTCACGGGCGTGGCGTCGGCATCGGCCGAATTCAGGATATACAACCGTAACGATGTGGGGTTGCGTTTCGATGCGCTGATGGGCAGCGGTGCGGCCAGCCCTTTCCGCATGAACCTGGACGGCGAGGGCGGCGCAGTCATTTCCGGACTGGAGATACCGGCCGGTGACAGCCTTTTCTGTTATGTGTCAGTCAATATCACCCCCGATGACCGGACTGGCGTATTCAGTGCGTTTGACTCCATCAGATTCGTGCTTGAGAGCGGGGTTGTGCAGTGGGTCAGCCTGTCGGCCCACGGACAGAATGCCGTACGGCTCAAGGGCAGAAGGATTGAGGCCGATGAGACTCTCACGTCACAGTTGCCGTATATCATCTATGACAGTCTTTACGTGGCCGATGGCGCCACCCTGACGCTTTCACCCGGAACAAGGCTTTACTTTCACAAGGACGCACGGCTTGATGTAGCCGGCCGTCTGATTGCGCTGGGCAGCCGTGACAGCGTAATACTTATGCGCGGTGACCGCCTTGACAATATGCTGGAGGATATTCAGTACGATATGCTGGCCGGACAGTGGGGCGGCATAAGACTGCGCAGCCAGAGTTACTCAAACCGTCTGGAGTGGTGTGACATACACGGCGGCAGCTGGGGCATCCTGGCTGACAGCGCCGATGCCGGCCAGTTGAAGTTGAGCGTTGTATCAAGCATCATACACAATGTTGACATAAACTGCATAGAGGCTACCGGATGCCGTATAGAGGTGGCCAACTCACAGATAACGAATGCCGGCGTGACATGCGTGGACATTACGGGAGGATGGTCCGAATTCACGTTCTGCACTATAGCCGGATTCTCAATCTGGAACATGGGCAGCCAGGCGGTGCTGCTATCTGACAGCCGTGACGGATGGAGCGTTCCGCTGCTGGGGGCTCAGTTCCGCAACTGCATTATAACCGGCCGCCATGAGACCGAGTTTGTCACGCTACTAGCCGATTCGGTAAAGCAGACCGCCCCGTACAGTGTCAGCAATTCGCTGCTCATGGTCAGTGACACTGTCTATACCCGTTACAGCAACGTGGTCTTTGATAACCGCGATTCAGAGATATTCGGCCCCTACAATTTCATCGATATGTCATACAGGGGCTACCGTTCTGTGTTTGCACTTGATTCCCTGTCACCCGCAAGAGGCATTGCCGATACGCTATCCGTCATCTGGTCCACCGACCTGGCTGGCGTACCAAGACCTCCTTCAGGGGCCGATGCGGGCTGCTTCCAATATCAACCTTAACATTAAAAAATGAAACGACTTCTCCTTTTCCTGATTGTTTGCAACCTGATTCCCCTGACGTTGTGCTCACAACAGAGCATGACAGTCATGTTCATGAATACCGAGAACCTTTTTGACCCTGAGGATGATCCCCTCAAGGATGATGAAGACTATACTCCGGATGGAGAGTATCACTGGACAAAATCCCGCTACTGGGATAAGTTGGACGCTGTCTCCAAGGTAATTGTTGCGGCCGATGAGGACCAGGCACCTGCGCTGGTGGGCCTTTGTGAGGTGGAGAATGAGACGGTTCTGAAAGACCTTACGGCACGCTCCGCGCTGCGTGAGGCCGGTTACCGTTTTGTAATGACAGACTCACCTGACCGACGCGGAATAGATGTGGC
>DBYT01000112.1:0-735 GCA_002309915.1 Bacteroidales bacterium UBA1179
ATGCAGTATGCCCTCACTCAGATATCAGGATGGCAGGCAGCACGCTTGAAAGTACCGCTTTGGGCTGCCACTGAGGGTATTGTCTATCCACGTCATCTGTCGCTTGAGCAGTGTACATCACAGTATATAGCTCAGTATAAGGCATCATTCATAGAGAACCGTCTTGGCTCCGGATTCAAGATGGCCGATATCACCGGTGGAATGGGTGTAGATTGTTTCTTTATTTCCCGTTCTGCCTCCCAGGTTCACTACAATGAGATGTCGGCCGAACTCTGCGACTGCGCCCGTGCAAACTTCAAGGCTCTGGGACGGCCGGAGATTGAGGTAAATCACAGTACAGCAGAGGATTATATTGCCAGCTTGACCGCTGACAGTCTGGACCTTATATACCTGGATCCTGCCCGCCGCGGTGATGCCGGCCGCAAACTGGTATCCATCAGCGACTGCCAACCTGATACCGTAGCCCTGCAGGATGATCTGCTCCGCATTGCACCAAACGTCATGGTCAAACTCTCGCCCATGCTGGACATAAGCCGCGCCCTTACCGAGCTCAAACACGTAAGTTCTGCTTTCATCGTAGGATTGGAGGGAGAATGCAAGGAAATCACCCTGCTCATGCAGCGCGGTTTTGAAGCCGAGCCCATCATCATCGCAGTGGACATAAAAGCCGACGGAACTCCGGAAAGCGCGGTTTCATCGGCCAAAAGCGCCGATAACGCTCTGCCTCTGCCCATT
>DBYT01000112.1:800-9172 GCA_002309915.1 Bacteroidales bacterium UBA1179
ACCGGCACCGCCCTGCTCCACCCGGACACCCACCTGTTCTGGAGCAAAGAAAAGCCGGAGAACTTCCCCGGCCGCACATTCCAAATACAGGGAATTATCCCCTTTGACAAACGCTCGCTGTCAGCCCTGACAAAGACCCAGGCCAACCTCTCAGTAAGGAACTTCCCAGAGTCAGCCCCCGCGCTCCAGCGCCGCCTCAAACTCCGCGACGGAGGTCCCCGCTACCTCATCGCAACCACCCTCAGCGACAACAAAAAAATAATTTTGGATCTTAGAAGGTAAACCGATACTCCAGGAGTACGGGATTGTCATCATTCTGGACTGCCAGAGAATCCAGAATCTCACGGGCCAGACCGGACATCGGGACTGATTCATCAACCAGATTACCCGTAGCGGGAATCTCCCAAACGTACTTGGTTTTGTCAATCGCGCTTATGGTTGCGGTCTCGTTGAGTCCGGGAATTCTCAGTTTGCTGTAGCTCGCCGACTTATGTCCGTCATTTACATAAAAGAACGAATTAAAGCCGAATCCTTTCGACTCGTCATAGGCCAGATACATGAAACTGATCAGCTCACCGTTCTGGGCCGCATAAAAGATATACGGAAGATGGCAGCCGTCATTGTTCAGGACATAATCCATCACACCGCCGTCAATTGCCGAGACATTACGTTCATGATCGGGATCCTTCTCAAAATCGTCAAAGATTTTCTGGGGAACGCCGTTATCTCCGAATGTAAACCTCAGGGCCGGCTTGAGCTTGTAGTCCTGGATTCTGTATATCGTATTCACATATCCTATTGTCTTGAGTAACGGATTGTGCCGGTTGATACCATAAGCAAAATTCTCAAACAAGTTGTTGTGGTGGTTCCAGGAATCAGTATATATAACGACTGTATCACTAAGGTTGTTCACATCAAAAAGCACGGTCCTTGCAACGCCCGAATAATAACCATTTCCGTCACCGTCATGATTCAGCAGAACCAGGAACTTTCCGCTGTCCAACGGGCCGATATCCCTGATCTCATAACCTTCGCCAAAATCGACCTTACCCAGATATGTGTAATCGGGAACGGAGTATTTGAGTATGGCCATGGATGCATCCATATAGGCATCGACATAAAGAACCCCGTTCTCCTCATCAAGCGATACGATCTTGTTTATTCCCAGATACTCTCCCGGCCCGCGTCCCACACGGTTCAGGACCGATACCAGATTACCCTCCTTGTCAAACAGGCTTACGCGCGGATAGCCTCTTCCCTCAAACTCGGAAAGTCCCAGAATCCACTTGTCAAAAAAGAAGTACCTGGATATGCCGTCAATAGGCTCATCGGACTTAAGACGAATGATGCGGAAATCAGTTGCCACATCAGTAAGATCGGCCTCAACGGCCTGCGATGCATCAACCAGGAATATTGATTCGTCAACGGTGTCTTTGCACCCAATCAACAGAGCGGAAACAATCACTCCGCCCAGCAAACAAAGTTTTCTCATAAGCAAAGGTTCTATCTGATTACAAAATTACCTTTTTCACCCAAAGAGGAATATCGTCAGTATATTTTTTTGCAATCTTGCCGTCTGATGTTCTGAGTATCAAGCGTGGAGCGGAATTTTCAACGGAATTGTCGTACAGGTAAACTCTATCAGCTATTTTTATCGCCTCCGCAAGATTCTTGAGCGAGCCGAAATAACGGGATATGGTCTTGGATATCGGCACTTCATGACCGCCGTTCAAATATCTTTGTGCTATACGGTTAATGTTGATAAGCGGCGATTCGGTACATACATAGAATATCCTGATAAAAAAGCCGGCCTCTTTTGCCTTGCGCAGGAATTTCATCTTCTCGTCCGATGAAAACACCGTCTCAAACACAAAATCCACACCATTCTCAAGACATTCATAACGCTGCTCGGTAGCCTTCTGAGCAGCTTTCAGTACAGCGTCGGACGAATTCCAGTCTCCGAACACCTCCTTAGCTATGTTGTCGGGGTTAATGTAAAAACTGTCAGCACCCCACTCGTTTTTGAGCAGTTGCTCTGTAGTAGTTGTCTTGCCCGATCCGTTTGGACCTGCAACGATGCATAATACCGGTTTCTTTTTCATTGTATCAGATCTCATCAAATTTCTTCCTTAAAACTTCTGCCGCATGGGCCGATGACCATGTCGCGGCTTCACACACCTGATGCATTATCTCCTCAAGCATATATTCTTTAGGTTCTTCCAAAGAAGACAGCCTGTAATTCCTGATATCGAACTTGGCCGATGAAGCCACATCCACGCCGCACGTGGTTCCAAAATATGACAAGACCTGATTCACCTTGTCCATCCTGAGACTCTGCTTTCCTTGCTCCAGCTCACGCAGGAACCTCAATCCCACTCCGACACGAGCCGCCAGTTCCGGCTGAGTAAGATGCAGCTCCTTACGGTTCTTCTTTACAAACTCGCTGATTTGCACCATAATTTATACCCTTTTGGCGCAAAGATAATCAAAACACCGGACGTATCCACCCCAAAAGGGTATAAATTGAATTTCGCCAAAGTGTCCCACGCCCATCGGCCCCAGAGCACACTCTCAGCGGGGTTGATGTGGGACACTTTGGCAAAAACCATCGTATCTTTGCACCCGCAATGAAAAAACAGAGCAACATCGCAATAGGAATGGCAGCCGGAATAGCAGCCGGAGTGTCATACGGAATGAACCCGCTGTTTGCCAAGCCGTTGCTGGCCGATGGCGTCTCCATACCCACAATGCTTTTCTTCCGATACGCGATATCGGTCGTAATAATGGCTGTATGGATGAAACTGAAAGGTGAATCCTTCCGCGTCAAGGCCGATGAGTTCAGACTGCTGGTGGTGCTTGGCCTGCTCTTCTCCTTGAGCAGTCTGTTCCTGTTTGAATCCTACAGGTTCATCCCGTCCGGGCTGGCCACCACACTGGTCTATCTCTACCCCATTTTTGTGGCGCTGATAATGGTGGTGCTCAAGTCTTACCCCACCTGGCAGACCTGGATAGCAATTGCCGTTACATTTGTGGGTGTAATCTTGCTCAGCCTGCCCTCAGGCAAACTGTCGCTGCATGCAGGCGGCATGATTCTGGCTGCCCTATCGGCCCTGAGTTACGCTTTCTATCTGGTAATAGTGAACCGCTCCACACGCATCCGCCACATATCCAATCACACGCTCACATTCTATGCATTAGCAGTTGGAACCGTATTATTCCTGTGCTATCAGTACACCAGCCATGTGCCATTCATGAATGGAGTAAGCACCTGGAAATCAGCACTCAGCCTGACAGGTCTGGCCATATTCCCCACCATGATTTCCCTGCTCACGCTGGCCATAGCCACCCGAAACATCGGCCCCACCCGCACTGCTATCCTGGGAGTGTTCGAGCCCGTAACCGCCATCCTCATCGGCACCTTACTCTTTCTGGAGCCCATCACCACGCGCATGGTCATCGGCATAATCCTCTGCCTTGCCGCCGTCCTCTTCATGTCCCTCCACAGCCCATCAAAATAGTACCAATGGGGCCTGACCCCTTTGGTATCATTTTAGCGGGAGAGCTCTTCGGCAAGGAAGCGGGAGGTGTAGCCTTTGCCGCAGGAGGCGACCTGCTCGGGGGTGCCCTGAGCGACGATCATGCCGCCGCCGCGACCTCCTTCGGGGCCGATGTCAATGATCCAGTCGGCCTGCTTGATCACGTCCATGTTATGCTCAATCACAATCACGGTGTTGCCCTTGTCGACCAGACGGTTAAGCACGCCCATCAACACGCGGATATCCTCAAAATGCAGACCTGTGGTAGGCTCGTCAAGGATATAGAGGGTGCGGCCGGTATCGCGTTTGGCAAGTTCTGTTGCCAGTTTCACGCGCTGACTCTCACCGCCTGATATGGTGGTTGAGGGCTGGCCCAACTTCAAATATCCAAGGCCCACATCCTGCAGCACCTTTATCTTACCCAATATGGTGGGAACGTTCTCAAAGAACTCCACAGCCATATTGATAGTCATATCCAGCACATCGGCAATGGATTTGCCCTTGTAGCGAACCTCAAGAGTTTCGCGGTTGTATCGCTTTCCGTGACAGACCTCACAGGGCACCATCACATCGGGCAGGAAATTCATCTCGATGGTCTTGTAGCCGTTTCCGCCGCATGCCTCGCAACGGCCGCCGCTCACATTAAATGAGAACCTGCCCGGCTTATAAGCGCGAATCTTGGACTCCGGGAGTTCCACAAAAAGCTGGCGTATATCGCTGAATACGCCCGTATAAGTAGCGGGATTGGAACGCGGTGAACGGCCTATGGGCGACTGGTCCACATCCACCACCTTGTCTATCAGATCAATACCCTCAACAGAGTCATATGCCAGAGGTTCTTTCAGGGACCTGTAGAACTTCTGTGACAGTATGGGCTGCAGGGTCTCGTTTACCAGCGTTGATTTGCCGCTGCCCGATACGCCCGTCACGCATATGAGCTTGCCCAGCGGGAACTCCACATCAATGCCTTTCAGGTTATTGCCCCGGCAGCCGCGCAGCACAATGCTCTGTCCGTTACCGGCACGGCGGTCCGACAGCACGCCTTCAAATGTATCAAGCTTACCGTTAAGGTATCCGGCAGTAAGGGTTTCGGTCTTAAGCATATCATCAACCGTACCCTGGAAAACAACCTCACCACCCTTACGGCCGGCACGGGGTCCTAAGTCTATTATCCAGTCGGCAGCCAGCATCATATCGCGGTCATGCTCCACCACAAGAACGGTGTTGCCGCCGTCACGCAGCTGTTTAAGTGAGTCAATCAGGCGAACATTATCTCTCTGATGGAGGCCGATACTGGGCTCGTCAAGGATATAGAGCACATTGACCAGTTTGGAGCCTATCTGAGTAGCCAGACGTATGCGCTGTTCCTCACCGCCCGACAGAGACTCGGCAGGACGGTTCAGGGACAGATAGTCCAGACCCACCTCAAGCATGAATCCCAGACGGGTACGTATCTCCTTGAGAATCTCGGATGCAATGGTGCGCTGGCGCTCGCTAAGACGCGGCTCTACATTACAGCACCACTCATAGAGATCCTGAATATCCATCGATGCCAGCTCGTATATGTTCTTGCCGTCAATACGGAAGTTCAGAGCCTCCTTATTAAGACGTGCACCGCCGCACTCGGGGCACACACGCGTAACCGCAAACTGATCGGCCCACTTCTGCTCGGCAGCCGTCAGGTCTGTCTGCTGCTGGAGCGAACGCACGTATTTGACCACGCCCTCGTACTCCATGAAAACAGCATCGGCCTCACTGTTAATGCCGGTTATCTGCACCTTTATGCGCTCGTCGCAGCCATTTAGCAACTCATCGACCACATCATTGGTCATCTCCGATATGGGAGTATCCAGTGTATAGTCATATTTGGCCAGCAGAGCGGTTATCTGCCTGAATATAAGCGTATTCTTAAACGGTCCCAGCGGAGCTATGGCACCCTTGCGGACTGAAAGCGAACGGTCCGGAAGCACCTTATCTTCATCAACGGCCGATATATAACCCAGTCCCTTGCACTTGGGGCAGAATCCCTGCGGAGAGTTGAACGAGAAATTATGGGGCGCGGGATCACGATATGAGATACCTGTAGTAGGACACATCAACCGCTTGCTGTAATGTTTGAGTACGCCCTGCTCTGCACGGCCGGGTATGGTCTCCTTGGGCATGGACAGCACCATCATTATGCCGTCGCCCTGCTTCATGGCCAGAGCCACGCTGTCGGTCAGACGGGGACGATACTTCTCATTCACCACCAGTTTCTCAATCACCACCTCTATATCATGGTTGCGGTAACGGTCCAGTTTCATGCCGGGCTTTACCTCTCGCATCTCACCGTCCACACGAACATTGATGTATCCCTTGCGGCGTATGCTCTCAAACAGCTCCTTGTAATGGCCCTTGCGGTTACGCACCAGCGGAGCCAGCACATAGATACGCTGTCCTTCATAGTCCGATACTATGCGCTCCACTATCTGCTCCTCGGTGAACTTTACCATCTTCTCACCGCTCAGGTAAGAGAACGCCTCACCTGCACGGGCAAACAAAAGTCTCAGATAATCATAGACTTCCGTAACAGTTCCTACGGTTGAGCGAGGATTGCGGTTAGTAGTTTTCTGTTCTATGGATATAACAGGGCTCAGTCCCGTGATGCGGTCCACATCAGGACGCTGCAGGTTACCCAGGAAATTGCGTGCGTAGGCCGAGAAAGTCTCAATGTAACGGCGCTGACCCTCGGCATAGATGGTATCAAAAGCCAGTGACGACTTGCCGCTGCCGCTCAGTCCGGTTACCACCGTGAGCGACTTGTGCGGTATCTCCACATCTATGTTCTTCAGGTTGTTGGACCTGGCACCAGTTACTACAATCTTAGACTTCTCCATTATAAATCAATTCCCCAATCCGAGTCCCTTGAGCACGTTTATATCGGCCTTCTTGTCAAACACACGGCCACCGGCGCCAACGGCCTGAACATTAATGTAATATACTCCGTCATTCACCACATCGCCGTGATAGGTGCCGTCCCAGATCTCAAACAGGTAGCCGCCGTCGTTGTCGGGCTGGGCATCGGGAGGGAGCACCTGATCCAGTTTGCCCGATACTGTCTTTATGGTCTGCCCCCAACGGTTGAATATGGCTACGTTCAACTGCACGATGGAGCGTACATATATCTTGTATACGTCGTTTATGCCGTCGCCGTTGGGCGAGAAGGCGTTGAAAAGACGTATCTCAGAGTCACCTATAGTGAATTTCATGGGAGCCACATCGGCACCCATAACGGTCTCTGTCTCACCGGTTTCGCGGTATGACCAGGCGTAATAGACGTGGAATTTGCCGTTATCAGTGAACTCGTATTCGGTCACCCTATCCTGACGTTTCAGATAATCCGTCTCCACCGATGTCTGGCTGTCCTCACGTTTGACAGTCCACTCGGGGAACAGCACATATGACTTGCCGTCATCGGTCACCAGTTCCGATATGAATTTGGCCCTAAGGGGAGCGTTGAGTTCCGATGGAGAATCCTCACCCGGAGATATCACGGTCGAATCGCCCGATGCCGATACCAGAATGACCTTGACCTGCACCTGAGGAGTGCCGGCCAGGGCAGTGAAACAGGGTGTCGCAGCCATGACCGCGGCACACAAAAACCTTAGAAAACCACTCTTTTTCATACAGTCTCGTTTCAAAACGCAAAGGTACTCAAAATATACTTTGATTCTAACTTTGGCCATTGTTATAGATAATAATATATAAACGTAGATTAAACGCTTTTTTGTATTTTTGCCCTCTGAAACTTATCCACTTATGAGAAATCTGAGAACAATCATATCAACGGTATTGCTGTCAGTGCTTTTCAGCATTCAGGCATCAGCGCAGGATTATTTCATGCATACCGTAACCCAGGGACAGGGTCTTTACTCCATATCAAGAATGTACGGCGTGACCGAGGATGATATCATCAGACTCAATCCCGGCAGTGAGAAGGTTATAAAGACCGGCCAGGAACTGCGTATCCCCAACAAGAAGCCGTCCGCCACATCGGGCAAGTTCCACACCGTCCAGAAAGGCGAGACACTGTTCCGTCTGGCAGTCCAGAACCGCATATCGGTCAAGGAACTTTGCGACGCCAACCCCGGCCTCTCAGCCGACAATTTCAAGATAGGCCAGGTCATCACCATCCCCGCCCCGTCCGATAAGGACCCGCTGGCCTCAACCATCGAGAATGCCGGTGACAACGCCCCTCAGGACATAAAGGACGATGCACAGACCATCCAGTCTGATACCGCCGTCTACAAGACCACTCATGTAGTCAGGAAACGTGAGACCGTGTTCCGCATATGCCGCAACTACAACATAACACAGGATGAGTTCTTCCGGGCCAATCCCGAATACAGATACACCAAGCTCAAGCAGGGCGCCGTAGTAAACATACCTTTCTCAAGCAAAGAGATAGAGCATCGCAAGAAGCGTATCCTTGAGGCTCAGAACCGCATGGAGGCCCTTCCCGACAGCATGCTGTTCAGCATGAACGAGAGCCGCCGGAATGAATCGGACGGTACCATCACCGCCGCCCTCATCCTGCCCTTCTCGCTCGGCGATTCAACAACCACGCTCCAGAAACAGATGGTTGAGTTCTACCAGGGCATGCTTCTGGCTCTTGACAGGCTCAAGGAAGAGAACATAGCCGTAAATCTCAAAGTGTTCGACTCCGAGGGTGAGGACAATTCCCTGACCCCGCTGCTGGAGAGCGGCAAACTTGATGACGTGGATATCGTATTCGGCCCCAGATGGACCAACCAGATAACCCAGATGGCCCGATGGTCAACCGCGCATCAGGTACCC
>DBYT01000112.1:9203-42048 GCA_002309915.1 Bacteroidales bacterium UBA1179
TTCCAGCTCAACACCCCGCAGTCATACTTCAACCAGGAGATCTACAACCACTTCCTGGAGCAGTTCACCAACCCCAACGTGATACTGCTTGATGCCGATGAGTACAAAAGGAACGAATTCATAGACGGACTCAAGCAGGTTCTGGCCGATCATGACATACCTCTTACCACACTCATGGTCGACACCGCATTCCAGATGATTCTGGACACCATCGTACCCGGCAAGCAGAACGTATTCATTATCAACTCCGATGAGAGCGGACCGCTCAACACCATGCTGCCCGTCCTGCAGCTGATAACACGCACCAAGAACCCCGAAATTGAGACTCACCTGTTCGGATATCCCAAGTATCAGATATACGCAGCAGATCATCTGGAAGAGTTCTATGAGGTTGACACATGGTTCTACAGTTGGTTCTACACCAACAACATGCTCAAGGAGTCAGTTGATTTCAACACCCTGTTCCGTCGCTCATTCAGCCGTCAGATGATGATAAGTTATCCCAGTTTCGCACCTTACGGTTATGATACGGGCTACTACTTCCTTAAGGGACTGGCCGTATACGGCAAGGACTTTGAGAACCACCTGAATGACCTTGAGACAGATCCCGTTCACGTTGGATTCAAGTTTGAGCGCGTCAACAACTGGGGAGGTTTCATAAACCGCAAGGTATTCTTTATTCACTTATCAAACGACTACAAAGTCGAGAAGAAGGATTTTGACAGATGATGAAGCGGGCACTTTCCATACTCTTCACTCTGGCGTTTGTATCGGTCATCGCATCGGCTCAGGTGGGTGATCCGCGCCATACAGTCTCCATAGGCGTCAACGGCGGAATGGGCACAAGCCGGGTGTCATTCATCCCCACCATCAAGCAGACTACCAGTCTGGGGCCCACATACGGCATCAGCATACGCCATATATCCGAGAGATATTTCTTCCTCATATGCGGTACTCAGCTGGAGTGCAATATAGCAGGCCGAGGCTGGACCGAGCTTATTGAGGACGGTTCAGGAAACGAATATACACGCGTTGCAAATTACATTGAAATACCCTTCCTGGCACATCTGGGATTCGGACGTGAGTTCCGCGGCGTACAGGGCCATATCAATCTGGGCCCGCAGGTAAGTTATCTGCTAAATGAAAAGGAGATAAGAGGCGGCGGCCCCTGGGATATCAGCAACCGCCCCAACAACGTTACCGAGCAGTACGGCAAGAACATAGAGAACAAACTGGACTACGGTATAACCGCCAGCGTAGGACTTGAACTGCATACCGGAGTGGGAAACTTCGGTATTGAAGGCCGATACTACTTCGGATTGGGTAATATCTACGGAATAACAAAGAAGGATTATTTTGCACGCTGCGCAAACAGCACGATATCTGTCCGCGCCACCTACTCCTTCAATATCCTGAATTAATCGCGGAGTCTGAATCCGCTCGCTTTTGCTATGATGGCAGCTTCAGCTTTGGAGACGCCGCTTATAGTCATGTACTCCAGCACAAGACTGATGAGCGGGAATGCCGCAGCCACCCTGGGGCCGAATGAAGCATCACCCTTAACCAGCAGGACATATACCACAAAGAGTATATAATAGCCTACCGTAAGCAGCATCATAAACACCAGAAGACGCTTCTGAAGCACGAAATTGCGGAAACCGGACAACAGCAGCTCAAACACGCCCACGGCAAGGATTGCAATCATAATCACACCCAATCCCCACATGGCGCTTGCGCTGTCACCCTCAATGAAATTGAGACGGAAATTTGTAAGTTCCGCCGATGCCCCCTCCGCATTGGACAGTTGTCCGATGGGAAGAAGAAGGCCGGCAAACATCAATACACAGATGAGAGCCAGCCATACCTGATGGAGGTAGAGTTCTATCTTCATCAAAGATTCTCTTTCTCCTTAGCGGGATTGCGGAAATAGATCTTACCCTCCTCAAACTCCTGAGCAGCGATCAGGGTCGGTTTGGGAAGACGCTCGTAATAACGTGAAATCTCAATCTGCTCCCTGTTCTCGAACATCTCCTCAAGATTGTCAGTGGTTGAGCTGAACTCCTCAAGCTTTGACTTGAGCTCTTCTTTCATCTCAACGGCAATCTGGTTGGCGCGTTTTCCCATGATAGCAACACTCTCGTAGATGTTGCCGGTGTCCTTTACATAATTGACCAGGTCACGGGTTACTGTGTTGGTCGGAGCATTTGTCTTCTTGAAATCCATTTTAGTCTTCTTCTATTATTTGATTCTTGTTTCCTAAGTTTTTGGTGGCGATACGGAACATCTTATCGGCCTCCTTCATGAATGAACTCTCGGGGAATTCATTCTTGAAAGCGTAATACTCGTCAATGGCGTCACGGTAGCGGTCATCCCTCTTGGAAAGCACGCTCTCCTGAGCCATCTGGAACTTTGCCTTAAGCACCAGTATCGACAGTTTCTCACGATACTTTGAGTAAGGGTAATCACGCAGGGCGTTCTGTGCCACAATTATGCTTGAGCGGTAATTGTTGCCCAGATAATTGCCCATATTGTAATAAAGCTCTGCCGTTCCCAACTCCTTCTCCACCAGGCGGTCATACATGGTGTAGATCATATCCTCGGCCTCGGCACGGAACTTACTCTCCGGATATGTCTCCACAAACCTCTGCAACTGCATGATTGCGTTTGTGGTGCTGGTTGCGTCAAGACGCGGATCCGGCGTATCCAGGAAGAGACTCTTACCTGACCTGAAGAGACAGTTCTCAGAATACGTACTGTTGGGGAACGATCTGTAGCAAGCCATGAAATACTGGGATGCCGACAGATAGTCTTCCAGGTTGTAGTAGCACGAAGCCAGAAGGAACATCGACTCCTCAGCCTGCTCAGTACCGCGCTGGTATGCCACACACTCCTCAAGTATTGAACTGCAGGTTGTGTAGCGACCATCCATAAAGTATGTCTTGGCCAGACTGTACTTGGTGTTGTAGTCAGACGCTTTCAGAATCTTGTTATAGCCTGAACAGCCCGACAACACTGCCAGAACAAGGGTTGAGATCAATATTATGGACGCAGTCTTACGCATGCTGTGAAATTTCAACCTGCAAAAGTACCTATTTTGAGTGAATGGAGCAAGTATGCGCCCGTTATTTAATATTATTTACGTATGCGCAGTACGTCACCGTTGTCACGAACCACGTTTTCCTTCCACTTTTCGGAGTAGTCTTCCTGTATCGGGTATTCGGGAATCACGTCGCTGAAGCCGTTGGTCATGAACGTACCGTCCTCATTCTGACGCTTAATGTTTCCGTCAATATATTTTACCAGAAGATACTTATCCAGATCCTGCCATCTCTTGAACAGTCCTGTAGCATTGTCTATGCCGAACGATGACAGAGACTCGACAGATTCCGAGTCACTTACGGCATCCACCTTGGCAATCATGTCATTCTCATATTCATCAATGACACTGCGAACCTCGGCACCTATCTTGTCATAACGCAGATAAGCGAACTGTGCTATACGGCTTACTGCCCAGTACATAGATGTCTCAGAATACTCAATAAGTGAACCGTTTCCGTCCTTCAGGCACTCAGGAACGCTGTTTGTGCAGCTGAAGAAAGGCATGAGCGGAGATGTGGCGGCATCATCCACGCCAAACCAGAACACGCCGTTCTTCTTGTCCGGACGGGCCTGGGCCACATACCACCAGCCGGTCTGCTGGGTCGCGATGGCACGCTCGTTGACATACTCCCAACCCTGATACTCAAACTCCATGGGACGCCAGCGGTAAGGCAGATGACTGCCGCCTGCTCCTATATCGGTTGTCATGTCCATGGGTGTTCCCTCAAAGTGGTCACGCATCATGTCGGCCAGATCCTTTGTTGAGATTTTTCTATTAGGTTTTACATACAGCGGCATATGTTTCTTAAGGTCATAACCCATTGCGTAATCCAGATATTCGTCCATACCGTCGGCAAAACGGTTGAAGTATGACCATACGCGTGCCTCACATCCGCGGGCCGCACCGAAATCCAAAGGATTGTAAACGTCACAGAAGCTGAACTCCTCATCCTTGCCGCTGAATATTCCTTGCTCGCGGGCATGCTTGATCACATCCTTGGCGTAGAGGCAATTCTCCGGGTCATTGAAGTCAATCGTAGTGATACGTGACTGGTTGGCGTGACCTGAGATATAGCCGTCAGGGATACGCTTGGCAACCCACACGGAGCCTTTGTTGATGTTACGGCCCTTCTTGTCGAACTTGGGATTCTTGCCTATTATCTCCATGATCCATATCTCGTTAGGATCACACAGGGTGAATGACTCTCCCTCGGATGCGTATCCGTACTGCTGCGTCAGCTTGTCGATGAGCAGGATTGCCTCACGCGCTGTCCTGCAGCGCTCAAGTGCTATGTATATGAGTGAACCATAGTCCAATACAGCGGTGGAATCGATGAATTCGCGTCCGCCGAAGGTGGTCTCGCCTATGACCAGCTGGTGCTCGTTCATATTACCTATGACCGAATAGACGTGAGAGGCCTGCGGAATCTCGCCCAGACGCTTGCCGCTGTCCCAGTCAACTATCTCACGCATTGCTCCTGCGGGGAAATCGGCCGCCGGGCTGAAATGCAGGGTTCCGTACAGTTGGTGTGAATCGGCCGCATAAGTACACATATTACTTCCGTTGGCCGATGCGCCCTTGGTAACTATCAGGTTCGTGCAGGCAAATGCACCTGCCGTGCACAGCGCGGCTGCTAAAGTCAAAACAAGCTTCTTCATTTTAATTCTCAATTCTCAATTCTCAATTCTCAATTTCCTCGCTATTATTCCGGCTGCAATTGAGCATAACTCGCCACACGGACGTTTCTTATAATATTCCGGAGTACGGTCCGAAGGAACCGGAGTACCTTCCGGTTTGGTCAGACCCAGCAGTTCGCGACATATGATGCTGCCGCAATTTTGCCTGAATTCATCGGCCATTTCCTGTACCAGAGTGTAGTTGGCGGTCTTGGCCTGCTTGTCGTTTACATCGGTTGCCGGAATCATGACGCCCGCTATCATAGTCATGGCCGATACGGTTCCGCAAACCTCACGCATTCTGCCCATTCCACCGCCGAATCCGCTGGTAAGACGGGCAACCTCATCCTCTTTCATACCCAGGACATCGGCAAAAGTCATCGCAACTGACTGGCAGCAGTTATATCCGGCCTTGAACAGCTCGCCGGCCTTCTGTTCTCTCTCTTCAACTGTCATCTCAAAAACTTTTAGAGGCTCAAAAATACAAAAAAATGCCGTATCTTTACAGCTCGCTTTTACGTAAACGATGGATTTCAAGTTAGTATCACCATTCGAGCCCACCGGCGACCAGCCGCAGGCCATTCAGCAGCTCACCGAAGGGTTGCTTAACGGAGCACAGGCACAGACGCTGCTGGGTGTGACCGGATCGGGCAAGACATTCACCATAGCCAATGTCATAAAGAACATAGGGCGCCCCACTCTGGTGCTCAGCCACAACAAGACTTTGGCAGCCCAACTGTACAGCGAGTTCAAGTCATTCTTCCCCCATAACGCAGTAGAATACTACGTATCATACTACGACTATTACCAGCCCGAGGCATACCTGCCCGCCACCGACACCTATATAGAGAAGGACCTGGCCATCAACGACGAGATTGACAAGCTGCGCCTGTCGGCCACATCGGCCCTTTTGTCGGGACGCAATGACGTGATCGTGGTGTCATCGGTCTCATGCATATACGGCATGGGTAACCCGGCCGATTTCTACAACAATGTGATTGAGCTCCGCAAGGGTGACCGCATAGACCGTAACGTATTGCTGCGCAAACTGGTAGACTCTCTCTACACCCGCAACGACATTGAACTGGGACGCGGCTGTTTCCGCGTCAAGGGTGAGAATGTTGACGTCAACCTGGCATACAACGACACCGCCGTACGCATCCAGTTCTGGGATGACGAGATTGATTCCATATATGAGTTCGATGTACTGACCGGTGAGCGCATAGACGATTATGAATTCTACCGCATATACCCCGCAAACCTCTTCATGACCACCAAGGAGAGTCAGGAACGCGCCATTCACGCTATCCAGGACGACCTTGTGGAAAGGGTAGCCTACTTTGAGGAGATTGGAAAACCGCTCGAGGCCAAACGCCTCAAGGAGCGCGTGGAATATGACATAGAGATGATACGTGAACTGGGACACTGCAGCGGCATAGAGAACTACTCCCGCTACTTTGACGGACGTGCCCCCGGCACACGCCCCTACTGCCTGCTGGATTTCTTCCCCAAGGATTTCCTGACCGTCATTGACGAGAGCCACGTGAGCGTACCGCAGCTGCACGCCATGATAGGCGGTGACCGCGCCCGCAAGAAATCCCTTGTAGAGTACGGATTCCGCCTCCCGGCAGCATTTGACAACCGTCCCCTCAAGTTTGAGGAGTTCAAGGAACTTACCGGACAGACCATTTACGTGAGCGCCACCCCGGCCGATTACGAACTGGCCGAGAGCGATGGCATCGTCGTGGATCAGGTAATCCGCCCCACCGGCCTGCTTGACCCCGAAATCGAGGTACGTCCCAGCAAGAACCAGATTGACGACCTCATGGAAGAGATTGCCGTACGCTCCGAGCGTGACGAGCGAGTCCTGGTAACCACCCTGACCAAACGCATGGCCGAGGAACTGAATGAGTACCTGCTTAAGAACGGTGTCCGTGCCAATTACATACACAGTGATGTAGATACGATGGAGCGCATCCAGATAATGACCGATCTGCGCAAAGGCCTCTATGACGTACTAGTGGGAGTCAACCTGCTGCGCGAGGGACTTGACCTGCCCGAGGTATCACTGGTGGCCATCATCGATGCCGACAAGGAGGGATTCCTGCGTGACCATCGCTCACTCACCCAGACAGCCGGACGTGCCGCCCGTAACGTGAATGGAAAGGTAATCCTCTATGCCGACAAGATAACCGAGAGCATGCGTCTTACCATTGCCGAAACCACACGCCGCCGCGAAAAACAGATGAACTACAATAAGGAGCACGGAATTACGCCCAAGCAGATTGAGAAGGCACTCAACACATCACTGCTCGTGCAAAGCAGCCAGGAGGCAGAGCCCAAACCATACAACCTGGAAGAGCGCACAAGAACAGTTGCAGATCCCGTAATAGCCAGCATGACTCCGCAGCAGCTTGACAAGGCCATAGCACGTACCAGACGTCTCATGAATGAAGCAGCCTCCAGAATGGACTTCATGGAGGCCGCTCAATATCGTGACGAGATGTTTAAACTGGAAGCACTCAAAAAAGCTTAGCTGAAAACGACAGTCTTGTTCTTGTAAACCAGAATCTTGTGCTCGATATGCTTCTGCACCGCGTGTGACAGAACTATCTTCTCCAGATCCTTGCCCTTGTTCATCAGGTCCTTGGGCATATCCTTGTGTGATATGCGTACCACATCCTGGCAGATGATAGGACCGGCATCAAGCTCGGCCGTAACATAGTGGCTGGTAGCGCCGATAATCTTTACACCGCGGTCAAAAGCAGCCTGATAAGGCTTGGCGCCCACGAATGCAGGCAGGAACGAGTGATGGATGTTGATGATCTTGTTGGGATAAGCGGCAATCATGCGGTCACCGATTATCTGCATGTAACGTGCCAGAACAATGAAATCTATGTTGTTCTCCTTAAGCAGTTCCATCATGGCTGTCTCCTGCTCAAGTTTATTCTCCTTTGTTATGGGATAAACGTAATACGGAATGCCGAACATATCGGCCACATGCTTCATATCGGGATGATTGCTGACAATCAGAGGTATCTCCACGTTCCACTCGCCTGCGCTGTAACGTGCCAGAAGGTCAAACAGGCAGTGTGACATCTTTGATACGAATATGGCCATACGGGGTTTGGTATCGCTGAAATAGAGGCGGAACTTCATGTCATACTTCTTGGCGTAAAGTGTGCCGAAGTAATCCGATATCTTGTCCTTGGGTATCAGGAACTCATCGATATTCCATTCAATACGCATATTGAACACGTTCTCCACGTGGTCCACGAACTGTGCCAGATAAACCACGTTTCCGCGATTCTCAGTAATGAAATTTGTGATATCTGCAATGATTCCCGGTCTGTCGGGGCAATGCAAAAGAAGTGTTACGGTCATTGTATTTTGTTTTTCAAGGCGCGAAAATACACAAAAAAACGTTATCTTTACAGCATAATAACATCCTTGTTTATGAATAACCAAAGATATTTCTCTGATAAAGTAGCTATTGTAACAGGGGCCAGTTCCGGAATCGGGCTTGCAACAGCCACCCTGCTCGCCAAATACAAAGCCAAAGTAGTACTTGCCGCCCGCTCAGAGGACAAGCTGGAAGAACTCCGCAAAGAACTCTCACAGTATACAGATGTAATCAGTGTAAAGACCGATGTCTCCGTCGAGTCCGATTGCCGCAACCTGATAGATATGACCGTTGAAAAATTCGGACGTATAGACATCCTGATAAACAACGCCGGAATCTCCATGCGCGCCATGTTCAAGGATCTGGACCTGAGCGTGATACGCCGTCTTATGGACGTGAATTTCTGGGGAACGGTCTACTGCACCAAGTTTGCTCTGCCCTACCTGCTGGAGTCAAAAGGATCAGTGGTGGGAGTCATATCCACCGCAGGATACAAGGGCCTGCCTGGCCGTACGGGCTATTCGGCATCCAAGTTCGCCATAAACGGATTCCTGGACACCCTGCGTTCAGAGCATCTGTATGACGGACTTCACGTAATGATATACGCTCCCGGATTCACCGCATCCAACATACGCAAGACAGCCCTTACGGCCGATGGAAGCCAGCAAGGCGAGACCCCGCGTGAGGAAGGAAAAATGATGACATCAGATCGTGTAGCCCATATCATGCTCAACCATATCCGACGTCGTTCACGCCGTGCCACGCTGACATTCACAAGCAAGCTGCTGCTGGTACTGACACGCCTGTTCCCCATCATCACGGACCACATGGAATACTGGTACATGGCACGCGAGCCGGACTCACCGTTCAAACGCCGCCGCGACATAATGCGCGAGCGCCGCAATCACCAGGCGTAATTGAAATTGAGGGTTAGAAATTCCTTGAACTGACCGTAACCCATCAGGTTACCGTTCTTATCCTTTTTGCGCTTTACACTGTCGTCAAAACGCCAGTGGCAGAAGAACTGCAGCGACAGATACTTGGAGAGCCTGTAGTCAATGGTATTCTCAAAGTTGATTTCAGTACTCTCATAAGTTGTATAGAACTGCGTCTTGTTGGTCCATGTAAAGTCCTCAAGGAAAGTCCATTTCAGGTTACCGTCAAACCGCGAACCGAAACTGTGCTTGACCTGCTTACCGGCATCGATACCGAATGTCGTGGCTATGCTGTCCACAGCCGAGTACTTGAGGTTATATGACAGAGGCGAAAGCAAGACTGAGAGCGTTATGCCCTTTTTCTTGAACTTGGGCTTGTAATCCAGACCGATTGAAAGGTTACCGTAAGCCGGAGCCATGAACCTGGATTTGAGTTTATCGGGAACCTTGGTATCCCACACCGGGGCGAACTGCGTATATCCCTGGAACTGGGCCGAGTAATACCAGTTCTCAAATGCCCTGAGACCGTATTTAGATGTAAAACGGATTAAATCCTCATTGGTACGGAATGAGTTCCTGCCGTTTATCTGTGAAGTATTATAGTATCCAAGTTTGAGTTCCAGCTTGTTGTCCCAGGTGGTCTGCTTCTTGGCGTAATCGGCCTCCAGGTTGATCTGACCCAGTATTGAGTGGTTGCTCTCACCGCCCTTGTACCAGTTTTCCGAGTAATAGCTCTGCGTATATTTGCCCTGGAAATTACCGAATGTCTTCCAATAGCTGAGTCTTGAGCGCACCCTTTCAGGGCTGACATCGGCAGGTTCGTAACCCGCCCTGTTATCCCTTAACTGAATTCCGCTTGCCATCTCCTCAGAAATGGGAATGACCGTAGGCACATCCATAAGTTCCGCCTCGGTCATCCTGACCAGTTCCGGATGTTCAAGATATATCCTTACAAGAGCCTCGTCAATCATCCTGGCCAGGGTATTGTCATAACCCAGATCCAACGGCTTGACAGGAAGCAGGCTGTCCTCATCGGCCTTGTCCGTCATATCGGGCGATATGGCTTCCGATACGGCCGACCGGTAAAGGACCAGCGGCATGAACAGCCTGAAATACAACGGATTATCTGATATGTCATCAAACGTGACATCCATCTCAGTGTTCTCATACTGGATAGACATGGTATCCAGACGGTTTCTCAGTCTGTTGACCACGAGAGTATCGGGCAGGATCCGACGGACAGAGTCACGGTTCTGCTGAGCGGCGACGGCAACAGGCAATGAAAGTAATGCGGCAACCGCAAAACAAAAGAATGTAAGTCTTCGTGTCATACCAAGTGCAAAAATACAATAAAAACACATCATATCTGCGCACACGTATAATATGGTGTCTCTTTTTTGTGTAATTTTGCACCCCGTGAACAAATAACAACAATATACAGTGGACAGAAGAACTTATATCGGCCTTATTTTGATAAGCCTCGCAATGGTGATAGTGCTGCTTTGGTCAGGTAACAGCCAGAAGAAAAACGCAACAGCCCGTGCAGAGTACGAGCAGAAAATTGATTCCGCCAGAAACGCAGCCCAGGATATCAATGAAGAGGCAACCGTCGTGATAACCGCCGCTCAGCAGGATTCACTCTCACCTCTCTTCCCCGCCATGAACGGAACCGAGAATGTGACAATCCTTGACAACGGACTCGTCAAGATAGGCATATCATCAAAAGGTGCCGCCCCCTGCTTTGCACAGCTCAGTGGTTACAATGACCAGCAGGGCCGCAGCGTCACACTGTTCAACCAGAACGAGATAAGCCTCAACTTCAAGATTGACGGCAAAAACCAGAACATACAGAGCCGCAACCTCTACTTTGAGACAATCGACAACGGCAGCAACTCCGTGACCATGCGTCTCAACACTAACGGTTACGGTCATCTGGATTTCATCTATACCCTGCTGCCAGAGAGTTACATGCTCAACCTTGACATCAAGTCCACCGGCATGGAGAACTTCTTCTCATCCAACCTCAAGACACTTGCAGTTGACTGGATACAGAACCTTCGCCAGCAGGAGAAAGGATTCGAGTTCGAGCAGCGTTACACCACCCTCACCTACAAGCGTGCCGACAAGATGAAGGCCAAGGTGCTGAACGTGGCGCCCGCATCGGCCAAGTCACGCAAAGCCTCCAACAAGACCATCGAGGAGCCGCTTGACTGGGTTGCATACAAGAACCAGTTCTTCTCATGCATAATGATTGCGTCCGATACATACGCCCAGAACGCCGAACTGTCCGGCATCTCATACCTCAAGGGTCAGGGTTACATGAAGAAACTCATGGCCAAGACCAACGTATCATTTGACCCCGAGGGAAGCAACCCCACACAGTTCCAGTTCTACATCGGACCTAACGATTACAGGATACTCAAGCAGAACAGCAAACTGTCCAACAGCGACCACAAGATACGTCTCAACCGCGTCATCGACCTGGGTTGGCCTATAGTACGCGAAATCAACCGTTATCTCATCATACCTCTGTTCAACCTGCTCTCCAAGTGGAACCTGAACATGGGTCTGGTAATCCTGCTCATGACTCTTATCGTCAAGGCGCTGGTATTCCCCGCACAGGTCAAGAGTTACATGTCATCGGCCAAGATGCGTGCCCTCAAGCCCTATATTGATGAGGTTAACGCCAAGTATCCCAAACCCGAGGATGCCATGAAGAAGCAGCAGGAGACAATGGCTGTCTACAGCAAATACGGCGTAAGCCCCATGGGCGGATGTCTGCCTTCGCTGGTACAGATGCCTGTATGGATGGCGTTCTTCTTCTTTGTGCCCAATGCTATCGAACTGCGTCAGCAGAGTTTCCTCTGGGCAACTGACCTGACCGGTTTTGACGACCTGATCAGTTGGAGCACAAACATACCTCTCATAGGTAACCACCTTAGTATATTCTGCCTTCTGTTCTGCCTTACCAATATCATCAACACCATCTACTCTATGCAACAGCAGCAGATGGCTCCCGGACAGGAGGAGAGCATGAAGATGATGAAGTGGATGATGTATATCATGCCTGTTATATTCTTCTTCTCATTCAACAACTACTCATCAGGTCTGTGCTACTACTACTTCATATCAGGTCTGGTAGGTATCATCACCATGATCTGGCTGCGTCGCTCGACCGATGACAAGGCCATCCTGGCCAAGCTGGAGGCCGATTATGAGGCCAGCCGCAACGATCCCAGCAAGCGCAAGACCGGCGGCAGCAGTATGATGGCCCGCCTGGAAGCTCTCCAGAAGGAACAGGAAAGATTGCAGAAACAGCAGAAACGATAAATAAAAAAAGAGCCTCGCGAGGCTCTTTTTTATTTGTTACGCTCAATCCACTGTGTGGGTGTTTCGTTGTAGAACAGCTTGAAGTAACGGTAGAAAGTCTGGATTGAACCGCAGCCGCACTGCATCGCGATATTCTGTATAACTATATCATCCTTGGGCATAACCTTCATCATCTCGATGGCATACTCAAGACGGAACCGGTTCACATAATCCGGGAAGTTGCACCCCTTGGCATCCTTGATAGCCTTTGAAGCATATGTGCGGTTGGTACCCACCTTCTCACACAGAGTCATCAGTGACAGGTCAGGCTGCAGGAACATATTGTCATCCAGCATAGCATTTTCTATCTTTTCCATAAGCGTAGAAGGTGTACGCTCCTCCTTTCCGGCAACCGGCATCGGCCCCGGAACAGGCGGCATGGGCATGGGGCGTCCTCTGAATACGGGCTGTACAGGAGCTACAGGCTCCTCGGTCTGCTCCTTCATCTCCTCGGCCGAGAACTCCAGTTTCATGGTATATGACGTTATCAGCGATACCATGACGACCTGACCTACAACAGCGATTATCACCAGCAGCAGATGATCAGCACTTTCAGACATTGGAATGGCCGACATTATCAGACCGGTAACCACAACCAGTATGGTAAGGACATGGATGCCACGCATCTTGATTGTCTTACCTGACGTATCGGACGTGCTGTAATCCTGCAACATACGGGTATAGGTGTTAAGACGGAACTCACCGTATACCATGACAAGAATACCCTGGGCGGGCATGAACACGCTGAATATATCCTTGGCCACCAACACCATCCATGAATATGCCACCGATGCCTCCATCTGTATGTTCTGGCCCTGAATCTCATTACATATGTAAGCATGCCTCTCGTCGCTGTTCAGAAGGATCTGAGCCGATATAAGCAGCACGGCATATACGACGGCCGGAAGGAACATGGCCACATTCAATGCCGGACGACGTTTGATATCGGTCAGGCAGTTAATGAACACATAATAGAGCGGAGCGCAGAACGGAGTGATAAGGCAATACACGAAATCAAAGCCCCATGAATATCTGGCAGCCAGCCCCTGATTGTAAAACTGCGCATAACATAACATGCTCAAAGCCACCGTATAAAGCATAACACCCATAGAGCGTTTTACTCTGACGGAGCACTTGCCCCTCAGAATCAGGATGGTGGCGGCTATTACGATAGCCAGCCCCGGTAGCTGGAACAGTATGTATATCAGTTTTTCAGCCATCTGTCAAGCCAGTTGAAATATGTTCTCTGCCACAACACGCCGTTTTGTGGTTTCAGCACCCAGTGATTCTCATCCGGGAACAACAGGAGCTCGGCCGGAACACCTCTCAGACGGGCTGCCTGGAAGGCCGATACGGCCTGCGAGTAGAGTATGCGATAATCCTTCTCACCGTGTATGCACAGTATAGGAGTATCCCACTTGTCTGCGAACAGATGCGGTGACGTAGCGTATGTACTCTCGGTCACCTTGTTCTTATCCCAGAACGGGCCGCCCAGATCCCATTGAGGGAACCACATCTCCTCTGTCTCCAGATACTGCTGCTCCAGATTGAATATGCCGTCATGTGCAATGAAACACTTGAAACGTCCCTCATGATGACCTGCCAGCCAGTAAACCGAGTAACCGCCGAAACTTGCACCGACGCAACCCAGACGGTCCTTATCCACATAAGACTCCTTGCTGATATCATCTATGGCCGATAACAGGTCCTTCATGCACTGCCCGCCGTAATCACCGCTTATATCCTCCAGCCATTTCTTGCCGAATCCCGGCAAACCGCGGCGGTTGGGAGCAACCACGATATAGCCCTGTGCGGCCATTATGCGGAAGTTCCAGCGATAACTCCAGAACTGTGACACCATGCTCTGAGGTCCACCCTCACAGAACAATACCGTAGGATATTTCTTAGTCTCGTCAAAGTTCGGCGGGAACACCACCCATGTCAGCATATCCTTGCCGTCGGTGGTCTTTACGGCACGAGCCTCGACCTTTATGTTATCCAGCTGGCTGAAAATATGGCCGTTCTCATTGGTGAGTTTTTCAGCCATGCCGCGTCTTATGTCAACGGAATAGATCTCGGTTGCAAATCTCATTGACTGACGTGTTACGATCAGGCGGTTTTTGTTGCCCAGTGCCAGTGAGTTGTAATCACAGGCGTCTGTATTGACAGGCATCACATTACCCTGCAAATCAACCGTAAAGAGTGACATGCATCCCTGCCATGAGCCTATGAAATAGAAGTAGTTCTTATCGCCGGCCCAGATGAAATCGTCAACGTTGCTGTCAAAGTTTCCGCTGACTGACTTCTTGCTTCCATCATTGAGATCCATCACATAGAGGCGGTTTATGTCACTCTCGTAACCGTCACGCTCCATGCTCTGCCAGGCGATATAACGGCCGTCGGCGCTGAACTTGGGATTTATGTCATAACCCATGTTGAGATCCTGGGTTCCCGGCAGTTTGCACAGGTTTTTGGTCTCACCGCTTTCAATGCTGTAAAGGTAAATGTCCGAATCAGTACTCTTGGTATACTCCGCACCCGCTTTCTTGCGGCATGTGTATGCAATGCTCTTGCCGTCAGGGCTCCATGCGAACTGCTCTACGCCTCCGAACGGAAGCAACGGACTCTCATAAGGCTCACCCTCCAGAAGATCGACGCTCTTATCGGCCACCCTCTTGCCGTCAAATGCAGCCAGGAAGGGATGCGGGAGTGTGGTAACCCATGTGTCCCAATGGCGGAACATCAGGTCATCGGCTATCATACCGCTGGCCTTGGGCAGGTCCTCATACTGTGTCTCCTTTACCAGCGGATTGGGTACGCTCATGACCATGAGCACATTCTTCAGGTCCGGCGAGAAGAGAAATCCCTCAACATCCTTATCAGTAAAAGAGAGCTGTCTGCGGTGCTTGCCATCGGCATCCATGCTGAAAATCTGCTGCACGCCTTTGCTTACTGAAAGGAATGCTATATGGTCATTATCTATCCAGACGGGGCTGTGCTCGGACTTTGAGGTCCTGGTAAGGAGTTTTGCATTCCCGCCGTCCTCATCCATCACGTATATGACGGTATGGCTGGCGTTCTCCTTCACGCTGTAATATGTAACCTGATAAGCTATCCTGGTTGCATCGGGCGACAAAACCACGCCTCCTATGCGTCCCATAGACCAGAGGACCTCGGGGGTTAAACGTCCGTCTTCTATCTTGATGTCGCTCTTTCCGATGTTCACCTTGCCGGTTCCGTTCTTGTCTCTCATAGAATAATAAGCAGCTACAACGACTGCCGCGAGCACTATGCCGATTAAGGCAATACGTCTTTTATCCATTATAATAGGGTTATTTTAATGCGAATATATCATTTATTCCTGATAAATCCATAAGCGTTTTTTGATTATCTTCGCGCAAACATTGAAAAATATGGCATCATTCCTGACAATCTTACTGGCCTTTCTTCAGGCTTTCTCCATAGGCGCAGCCAGCAAACCTGTCCAGACCATGCATCACATGGAACAGATATCGGCCGATACCGTCCGGCTCACTTTTGACCTTATAATAGCCGACAGCTGGCACGTCTACTCAACGTCTCTGCCTGATGGCGGACCCATAAGCGCCGAACTCACATTCGATGAATCCCAGGGCGTAACCCCTGCATCGGACCTTATGTTCAAGGGTGAAGAGAAGACCATATTCGATCCGCTTTTCAACATGAGCGTGCGATATTTCGAAAAATATGTCACTTTCTTCCAGGATTTCGCTGTCTCAGAGGGTTGGTCAATGGAGGGCACGTTTACATACGGAGCCTGCGATGACATGACCTGCCTTCCTCCGCAAAGAGTGGAATTCAGCCATTCCCAGGCCGTCCAAGTCCAACCTGCCGCCGCCGATGAGGAAGAAGGAATTGACCTTATTGACGGATTTGACAATCTGCTGTGGTCGCCCGTAACATACAGCGATGCCTCCGATGTTACCGGTGGCGGAAGCCTGTGGGGACTCTTCCTTACCAGTTTCATAGGCGGTCTGATAGCCCTGCTCACCCCCTGCGTCTGGCCCATAATACCCATGACAGTCAGTTTCTTCCTGAAACGCTCGCAGGACCGTCGCAAAGCCATACGTGACGCCATCGTCTACGGGCTCTCCATAATAGCGGTATATGTAGCGCTGGCCCTCATCATAACGCTCATATTCGGCGCCAACGCGCTCAACGCACTGGCCACCAACGCCTTTGTGAACATACTGTTCTTCCTGATACTGGTAGCGTTCGCCCTCTCCTTCTTCGGAGTGTTCGAGATAACCCTGCCCTCACGCTGGAGCACCGGAACCGACCGTAAATCATCGGCCGCAGGTCTGGGAGGCATATTCTTCATGGCTCTTACACTGACCATAGTGTCATTCTCGTGCACCGGTCCCATCATAGGATTCCTGCTGGTCGACGCAGCCTCCACCGGCAGCATACTGGCTCCCACGGTGGGAATGCTGGGATTCTCGGTGGCAATGGCAATACCCTTCACCCTGTTCGCCATGTTCCCCGGTTGGCTCAAGTCAATGCCCAAATCCGGAGGATGGATGGACCGCGTAAAAGTGACTCTGGGCGTGATTGAACTGGCATTCTCGCTCAAGTTCCTGTCTGTTGCCGATATGGCATACGGCAAAGGAATCCTGACCCGTGACCTGTTCATACTTCTGTGGATACTGATGGCACTGTTCCTGGGTATCTACCTCATCAGGCGGCGTTCCGGAAAAGCCGGCCTCATAGCAGGAATCGTCTCACTGGCGTTTGCCGCATGGCTTATACCCGGACTGTGGGGTGCTCCCCTTAAGGCCATAAGCGCCTTTACCCCTCCCATGAGCACCCAGTTATTCGGACGTAACGAACAGGTCGTCGAGCCGCAGTTCACAGATTACAACGAGGCCATAATTGCAGCCGAACTCACAGGCAAGCCCATATTGTTGGATTTCACAGGTTACGGATGCGTAAACTGCCGCAAGATGGAGGCATCGGTCTGGACCGATCCGCGCGTAGCCGACAAGATCAGGAATAATTACATCCTGGCATCACTGTTCGTGGATGACAAGACCCAACTGCCCAAGAGATGGACAGTGACAGAGAACGGAACCAAAGTCAAGATACGTACTGTCGGTGACAAATGGAGTCTGCTGCAGCGTCACAAGTTCGGCGCCAACGCCCAGCCCTTCTACGTGATAATAGACTCAAAAGGAAAACTGCTGAAAGGTCCCTACACCTTTGACCCGGATGCAGGGCATTTCCTGGACTTTATTTCTTCTCCCTTTTAATCACCTTTTTCTTACGGACTGACCAGCCGAAGAAACCGGTGGGATTGGAGACGTCAAAGTACTCTCCGTGAGTGTATGCTATGAGGTTCATGGCAGCCATATCAAGCTTGTCATCCTTGTCAATATATTTCGCATCGACAATAACATTCACAACCTCAGCCAGAAACATATCATGTGAGCCAAGCGGCTTAATGTCAACGACCTTGCACTCAATTGAAACCGGAGCCTCCTCAATAATGGGAGCTGCAACCACCTCGGCCTTGACAGGAGTGAGTCCAGCCTCCTTGAACTTGTCCATGTCACGACCCGAACGGACACCGCAAAAGTCAGTTGCACGTGCCAGAGCCTTGTTTGTAAGGTTAATCACAAAACAGCCGTTACGTTTGATTATGTCATATGAATAACGCTCAGGGCGGATAGAGACATAACACATGGGAGGATTGCTGCATACCGTTCCCGTCCATGAGGCAGTCATGACATTATACTCATCGGGGGTTGCGCCACAGCTCACGAGAACTGCCGGCAACGGGTATATCATAGTACCCGGCTTGTAACTCTTTTTCATCTGTCAGGAGTAGTCAGTTTTCTAAATACGGTAGGAGTCGGGAGCGAGAAACGCATAAGCTCGCCGGTAACCGGATGGATAAATGCCAGGCGATAGTTGTGCAGCATCAGGCGACGTGCCGGATTGGTCTCGGCACCATATTTCATATCACCGGCAATGGGACATCCCATCTCTGACATATGAACCCTTATCTGGTTCTTCTTTCCGGTGAATATCTCCACATCGACAAGAGCATAACGTCCTCGGGTCTGGAGCACACGGTAATGTGTTATAGCCAGACGGCCGTTCTCCTCATCATTGGTGGAGAAAACCTGCATGCGGTCATTCTGAGTGAGCAGACTCTCAATGGTATCCTCCTGCTTGGGTGGGATATTCTCGGTCACACAGACGTACTTGCGCTCCTTAACATAGAAATCCCAGTTTGAACGCATCTCAAGCATCATATCCTGATCCTTTGAGAACAGCAGGATGCCTGACGTATATTGGTCCAGACGGTGGCAGACATAGAGCTCAGCCTCAGGATTAGTGTGGCGCACGTAGTCGCGCATTATATGGAAGGCGTTCTTTTCTCGTGCATTGTCATTGGCGACTGAAAGAAGTCCGGACGCCTTTTCAATAACCAACATATACTTATCCTCATACAGGACTTTGACCTGAGGATTGTTGAACTGATAGAACGAGCGGCCAAAATTGACATCTACGGTATCACCGGGCATGAGCGGCGTGTCAAACTGAGTCACGGCCGATCCCTTCAAGGCCACATGCTTGTACTTGAGCATGGACTTAACCTCTGTCCTGCTCAGATTGGATAATGACTTTATAAGAAAAGGAAGAAGCGTGGTTTCCTCTTCCACCTTATATGATTTAATATTATCCGCTGTATAAAGCCTTCTGGTACCCATTTTATATACTGTATCGTATTGCAGCACAAAATTATGAAAAAAACTCAATATCTCTTGGAAATACCAAAAGCGGAATATATATTTGCAACGTGTTTTTCATGGTATTAGATTTTATTTTAAGGGAAGCGGAACTGTGAAGTCCCGCTTCCCTGCTTTTTTATGGCAGATCTCCGGCTCAGGTAAATCCATTTTCCTCTCAAAATCACAAAATATGGTCTCAAAACGTAAAAAAATTAATAATTGGCTCATTTTTTTTAATAATGTGATGCGCACGTAAAAAATAAGACTTATATTTGTAGTGCAAACAAGGAGAGAGAAGATTGGTTGTGAAACCGGTTCATCTAAATTTCAATTATTGGAAAAGGACTATTGAGAACGAGAGACCCGCTGTGCAGCGAGTCTCTTGTTTTCTTTATCAGTATATGTAAGTGTTGATTTACGACTCCTGATTCTTGAGCAGCTCCAGCTGCCTGTCCTTCCATATCTTGGGAGTCACGCCGTTCTTCTTGCTGAAAGCCGAGTTGAACGATGAAGCACCCGAGAAACCGCACTCCACAGCTATCTCATTCTGTGTTACACGGTCATGAGCCATCAGATACTTCTCGGCATATGATATTCGCAGCATATTTATATAGTTCTGGAATGACATGCCATACCTATAATTAATATAGTCCGAGAGTTCATCCTTGAACACACCCAGTTTGTCGGCCACAAAATTCAGGGTCAGGTCATGCTTCAGGTAGAGACGATCCTCAACCAGATATTTCTCAAGCTTGACACCAATTGCCTCGCGAAGTCTGTCCAGAGCCTCCTCTTTCTCAGAATCCGTAATACTGAACACGGGGTCACCGGAATTCAGTCCTGTCTCAGACTCATTTTTGACATCATCCTCTATTTCAGTCTCATTATCAAGTTCTTCCAATTCCTCATCCGACTGACCGAAGCGCAGCATCCTAAATATTCCGGGAATGGACTGACGCTCTGAGGTACCGGCCGTTCCGACGAAAGCAATCATCGAGACAAAGAAAGCAACCAGGAAAGACCCCAGGGCAGTAAGGAATACGGTATCCAGAGAATTATCCCTACCGAGTATCAGTGCAGAAACCACAATAAGGAATAGCAGAAGAGCCAGGAAGAACTGGACCGGCTTGACGGGCACTCTCCTCTTATTAAAGAAGAAACCCATGACCTGTTTGATACTGCAGGTACCGCTAACCGCGCATTTCATAAGATGCACCGAGAACAGCATGAAATCAGCCAGAAGGATTGTCTTGAACATGTAGGTATAACATGCATAGAACAGCATCTGACTGCGATCGGCAAGATACGGGAACATCGGCCCCTGGAATGTATAGGAATCAACCAGTATGCCTACTGCATTCTCATAACCGACTGAGAAAACAGTCTCGATTCCCACAACCAACTGAATGTAGGGAATCACGCTGAGTACGTTATATATCACACCTGAAGGCCTGGAGCCGTCAAGCGACTTTATATATTTAAGGAAATAGGGAATCATCAAAAGGGCACTCACCTGCTTGAAAAGGGTGAAGTGCAGAAGCATGAAAGCGTCATCCTTGATAGAGAGTATCGTAAAAAACATAAACAGCGATACTATTATCAGGAACTGGGCAAGTCTTCTGTACGCGGCACCTTTTGAAGAAAAAAGAATATAGAACAGGAACCAGAACAAGCTGGCTACACATGGTAAGAATAAGAAAATAGACTGTATTTTCATCAGCAGATATTTGGCTGTGTTAATTACGGCACAAAGATAGTTAAAAAATAATTTCAGGATAGCATAGATATTAAAAAATTATTCAGAAAAATTTTTCTTTCCGCTATCCTGAATTATTCAAAACACTGATTGTCTGCGTTTTTAAATTTTTACAGGAAGAGTCTTGCCTTTAAGCCATTCCCGTTCCCCGGCCGTCAGATACGGTCTGATTTCATCCATTACAGTGCGGTTAAAATCATTCAGCCACTCTATTTCACGCCTGTCCATCATTGAAAAATCAAGGGCCGATGTATCCAGATACGTTCTTGTCAGGGTCTCGAATCCCAGCCATCGGCCGAACTCATTCTCCCCCTTCCGGCAGCACAGGATCATATTCTCATGACGTATTCCATGAAATCCCTCACGGTATATTCCGGGTTCATCGGACGTAATCATTCCAGGCAGCATAGGCTGGTCCTTAAGGTTCTGGCGGATGGACTGCGGGCCCTCATGAACCGAGAGTACGTTCCCCACCCCGTGACCTGTTCCGTGACCGAAATTGCGCATTGCGCTCCACAAAGGACGGCGAGCAATCGCATCGATACGGCAACCCGGAGTCCCCTCGGGGAATACGGCCATAGCCAGATCAATCATAGCCATCATGTCCAGCGTATAATCCTCACGCTCCAGATCAGTCAGCGGACCCAGCGGAACAGTACGGGTGATATCAGTCGTTCCGTAGGCGTAATGGGCTCCGCTGTCATTCAGATAGAGTCCGCGGGGCTCCAGTACGGCATCCTTTCCGCGAACCGTAGAGTAATGCGGAAGGGCAGCGTTCTTTCCGTAGGCCGATATCGTCTCAAAGCTCTCGTCCAGAAAATCAGGCATTGCGGCTCGCAGTTCATGCAGTTTGTCCGATGCATCCGACTCCGTAATCCTTGCGCCCGACGAAACCTGCTCCTCAAGCCACTTGAAGAAACGGGTCTGAACAATACCGTCCTGAATATATGCCTTGCGGAATCCTTCAATCTCAACATCGTTCTTGACCGCCTTGGCCAGTTCCACGGGCGAACTGCCTTCAACGATATTATCCCTGCCGAACGCATCGGCTATGGCCTTACCCGTCTCGTAATTGAGTGATTCGGAGTCTATCAGTATCTTTTTATTCGTTTTAAGCGACTTTATGTATCCGCCAGTTTCACCGTAGGGGTGCAGGGTTATATTGTCTTTTCTGAGCCTTAAAAGCACATCGTCGCTGAATTTTGAAACGTCAGCGAACAGATCCACGCCGTCCGGGCCCACCAGAGCGAATGAAATCACGAATGGACAGTACTCCACGTCGTTTGAGCGGATGTTGAGCAGCCATGCTATCTGGTCCAGGCAGTTCAGGAACATATAACCACACCCCCTGCCGGCCAGTTCACCGCGCAACCACTCCAGCTTATCGGCCCGTGAGCGCCCGGAAAACCTGTCCTCATGAATCCACACCTTATCCTGTGGAAGCAAAGGACGGTCAGGCCAAAGAGCCTCCAGATAATCCGGTTTGGATATTACCGATGCACCCTTGCCTGCAATAGCGTTTTCAAGCTGCAGAGCCTCATTCATGCTCATGCAGAGTCCGTCAATACCCACCTTGCCTCCAGCCGATACTGAACCGGCAATCCAACGTATCCAGTCCTTATCCTCGACCGATACCATCTTGTGCAGTTCAATACCGCTGCCGTCAAGTTCACGTGCAGCCTGGATCCAGTATCTGGAATCAGTCCACAAACCGGCGTGGTCCCTGCTTACCACAACGACACCGGCCGATCCGGTAAATCCACTTATAAACTCACGCTGACACCAGCGTTTTGGCGTATACTCACTGTTATGTGGATCCTCACCGACCGTTACGGCAACATCCCATCCCCACTCCGCCATCTTCCGACGGAGAGCCTCTATTCTGTCTTTAATCATATATTATCCCAGGAAACCCTGCTCCAACATAGCCTGGGCAACTTTCATGAAGCCCGCAATGTTGGCGCCTTTCATATAATTCACATAGCCGTCAGGCTCGGTACCGTACTTGACGCACTGCTCATGTATATCGGACATGATGGTGTGCAGACGGGCGTCAACCTCATCGGCCGACCATGAGATATGCATTGCATTCTGCGTCATCTCCAGGCCCGATGTGGCCACGCCGCCGGCATTTACAGCCTTGCCCGGTCCGTAGAGCACGCGAGCGCCGATGAATGCGTCGATAGCCTCCGGAGTGCAGCCCATGTTTGAAACCTCAGCCACATACTTGACACCGTTCTTTATCAGCATTGCGGCATCGTCACCGTTAAGTTCGTTCTGCGTAGCGCATGGCATAGCAATGTCAACCTTGCACTCCCAAGGCTTGCGGCCCGCAAAGAACTCTGCACCGAACTTCTTGGCATACGGCTCAATAACATCATTGTTGGTGGCGCGCAACTGGAGCATGTATGCAATCTTCTCGTCGTTGAGTCCCTCCTTATCATAAACATAGCCGTCAGGTCCGGACAGGGTAACCACCTTGGCGCCCAACTGGGTAGCCTTCTTGGCTGCGCCCCATGCCACGTTTCCGAATCCGCTTATGGCAATTGTCTTGCCCTCAAGCGAATCACCCTTATCGGCCAACATCTGACGCAGGAAATAGAGAGCGCCGAATCCCGTAGCCTCGGGACGGATCTTGGAACCGCCAAAGGTAAGACCCTTACCGGTCAGCACACCCGTATTCTCGCGCGCGAGTTTCTTATACATACCGTACAGATAACCTATCTCACGTGCGCCCACACCTATATCACCCGCAGGAACATCCGTATCAGGGCCGATGTTTCTCCAAAGCTCCAGCATGAAGCTGTGACAGAAACGCTCAATCTCAGCAGCCGAGCGTCCGCGGGCCGAGAAATCCGAGCCGCCCTTGCCGCCACCCATAGGAAGTGTGGTCAGAGCGTTCTTGAAAGTCTGCTCAAAGCCCAGAAACTTAAGGATTGAAAGGTTGACTGATGAATGAAAACGCAAACCGCCCTTGTAGGGGCCGATAGCGTTGTTGAACTGCACACGGTAACCGGTATTGACATGGATCTGGCCGTTGTCATCGGTCCATGGCACCTTGAATGTAAAGATGCGGTCGGGCTCCACCATACGTTCCACAATCTTGGCATCCTCGAATTCGGGATGCAGGTTATAGATAGGTTCAACACTAATAAGCACTTCACGTACTGCCTGAAGGTACTCCTTCTCGCCCGGATGCCTGCGTTCCAGGTCGGCCATAATGTTGTTTATATTCATATCGCGTACATTAATTGGTTTTACTGTTTCACAAATATAGGGCAATAAAATGAGATGTTGTTCTTTGAACTTGTATAAAAATAGACACTTTATTCGGATGTGTGGCCAATTGCCGACATTTTCACCGCCCAGTCAGACATTAACAATTGTTCCCGAATCGTTATGTTTTTTATAGAATGAAACAAAATTTAAGCATCTTGTTTTGGAGGTTTCAAAGAAACCCTTACGTTTGCATAGTTTGTGAGTAAGGAAAAACGGTCTTTTTTACCTACCTTCCCACAAGTGAGAATTATTAAACGACTTAATTACAACTTAATTACAACCTGATTATTAACCCGGAAACCTTTTCCGACAAGACAAAAATTCACTCGAATAATACATTTTACCTAATTGTTTAACTTTATCCTTTTTAATCCTTTTTTATGAATCTCAAAAAACATGTGTTAGGCATTCTGCTGGCAATAGCAGTGCCTGTCTGTGCCTTCGCGCAGAACGTGACTGTTAAGGGACAGGTTAAGGATGACGCAGGTGAACCGCTTGCTCTCGTCAGCATCGCTGAAAAGGGAACATCGAACGGTACCGTCACCGACTTGGATGGTAACTACTCCATCTCGGTTCCGTCAAACGCAACCCTCCAGTTTTCATTCATGGGTTATACGACTGTTACCGAACAGGTAAACGGCCGCACAACCATCAACGTAACACTCTCCGAGGATGCTGAGCTTCTTGAGGAAATCGTCGTTATCGGTTACGGCGTTCAGAAGAAATCTGACCTGACCGGTTCCGTGACTTCAGTAAGAGCCGATGATCTGAAGAACCGCTCAACCCCGGATGCAGCCGCAGCTCTTCAGGGTAAGGCTTCCGGTATTCAGGTTGTCAATCAGTCAGGTGCTCCCGGTAAGGCTGCCGACATCCGCGTTCGTGGTTATTCATCAAACTCAGGTAACATCGGACCTCTTTATATAGTAGACGGTCTGCAGGTTTCAAGCATCCAGTATCTGGATCCTGAAATGATCGAGTCTATCGAGGTACTGAAGGATGCTGCATCGGCAGCCATTTACGGTGCTCAGGCTGGTAACGGTGTTGTTCTGGTAACCACCAAGACCGGTGGCAAGGGCGACGGCAAGATATTCTACAACGGCCAGTTCAGTTACTCAACCCTGTCACGCAAGCTCAACACCATGCGTGCCGATGATTACATCGCTTACGGTAAGGCCAACGGTTATCTGTCAGATTCAGATCTGAACACCTATTACGATGGAACAACCGATGTTGACTGGGGCAAGGAGATCTTTGTTCCCACATGGAGCAACCGTCAGACTGTAGGTTTCCAGGGTGGTAACGACAAGGGCAACTACTTTGTATCAATCAACAACGTTGACAACAACGGTATCTTCCGTGGCGACAAGGACGAGTACAAGCGTCTTACCATGCAGATCAACGCTGACTATAAGATCAAGAACTGGTTGACCGTAGGTACCAACACCTCTATCGAGAAGTGGGGCACCAAGGGCGTATCAGAGCAGAATGATAACGGTTCAGCTCTCCTTTCAGCCATCACATCTTCACCTCTGTTCCCCGTTCGCGGTGACGCCAGCAAGCTGAGCGCAGCTCAGGCTACTGCTCTTGCAGAGGGCAAGAAGCTCCTCACAGATCCCGAGACCGGTCTTTACTGGACTGTTCCTCTGATCGGCGAGACTCAGTCAGGTCATCCTTACGTACAGCGTGACGCTACAGATTCAGAGAACGGCGGTATCACCCTCCGTGGTGTTGCTTACCTGAACCTGACTCCCATCAAGGGCCTCACCTATACTTCACGTTTCGGTTATCAGGTTAACCACCAGACACAGCACAGTTACACTGAGCCGTACTTCTCATCACCCACAATCCAGGCAACCAACTACAGTCTGTCAGCAGACGTTAACAGTGGTTACAACTACCAGTGGGAGAACTTCGTAAACTTCAACCGCACATTCGGCGACCATGAGGTTACCGCTATGGCCGGTATGTCATTCAAGGAGAGCTTCTGGGATAACATGCACGGTGAGGCTTCAGGTCCTGACATTCTCTCAGGTTACGAGCCCAACTACATCTTCCTGTCAAACGTCCTCTCAAACGAGTCAACTACCCGTTCATATCGTAACGAGCCCGGACGTTCAGCAAGCCTTTCATACTTTGGCCGTATCGGTTATGCATACGCTAACAAGTACGCTGCTCAAGTTAACTTCCGTGCCGATGCATTCGACACATCAAAACTTCCCGCCGACGCTCGTTGGGGTTACTTCCCCTCAGTATCTGCAGGTTGGACCATCAGCAACGAAAGCTTCATCAAGGACAACATCGACCGCGAGGTTCTGAGCTTCCTCAAGTTCCGTGGATCATGGGGTGTTAACGGTAACGTAAACGTACTTAACAACTACAAGTACAGCACCGGTGTTCTTAAGAATAAGGTATTCTACCAGTACAGCGTAGACAGCCCCACAATGACTCTGGGTTCACTGCCTTCAGGTCTGTCCAACCCCGAACTCCGTTGGGAGCGTTCAGTTCAGACTGACCTGGGTATCGACGCCCGCTTCCTTGACAACCGTCTGAGCTTGAGCATCGACTTCTATAACAAGAATACCGATGACCTGCTGGTTAATGTAAGCCCCGCCATCGAGGTCGGCGTTCCCGCCTTCCTCGAGAAGGGTATCAGCTCCAACTCAACCATCAATGCCGGTTCTATCAACAACAAGGGTCTTGAGATCGAGCTTGGCTGGCGCGACCAGATCGGTGACTTCAGCTATGAAGTTACCGGTAACACATCATTCCTCAAGAACAAGGTTACTTATCTTGAGCCCACCGTTGGTCGTCTGACCGGTCGTACAGTTCAGGGTACATTCCTGACCTCTGTCTGCGAGGAGGGTTATCCCATCTGGTACATGCTGGGTTACAAGGCCACACGTATTGATAATGAGGGTTATGCATGGTTCGCTCAGTATGATGCTGACGGCAACCAGATCGGCGAGACCAAGACTCCTAATCAGGCAACTGACCGTGTAATGATTGGTAAGGGTATTCCTGACATGACTTATGGTATCACCATCAACATGGCTTGGAAGAACTTCGACTTCTCGGTATTCGGCACAGGTGTTGCAGGTGTTGACATCTATCCTACCGCTTTCCGTGTAGACCGTCCTTCATGTAACACATACTCATACTACTGGGAGAATTCATGGAAGAAGGCTGGCGACGAGGCTACCGCCAAGTTCCCCGCTGCTAACCACTGGAACAGCGAATCATTCAGTTCAACACTCAGTGTATTCGACGGTTCATACTTCAAGATCAAGCAGATCCAGCTGGGTTACACCATTCCTAAGAGCATAACCAAGAAGTTCGCTGTAAGCAACCTCCGCGCTTATGGAATGCTGGACAACTTCATCACATTCTCAAAATACATCGGCCTCGATCCTGAAACCGCCGGCGGCGGCACCAACGCTCTGGGCTTCGATATGGGTAACTACCCGACATCAAAGAGCATTATCTTTGGTCTTAACTTAGAGTTTTAATTAAATGAGCTATTTGAATATGAAAAAGATATTTATCGCTTTGTCCGTTGTCTGCGCCGGCTGGATGCTTTCCGGTTGTGAGGACAGACTGAATATTCAACAGCACAGCGTTTCTGCCATTGAGGATTTCTACAAGACTGACGCCGACGCTGAAGCTGCCCTGGTCAACGTGTACTATACCGCTGGCCGCTGGTACTCCAACAGTATGTATCTGGAGTCAGGTTGGAATGAGTGCAACCTGATCAACCCCTGGGAGTATGCATCTGATGATATCTTCTCAGCAGGTGAGAACAAGCAGGATGGTGTTGAGGGTAACCAGATCAACGGTTTCTGGCTGGATGCCAACCAGGTTGTTGTAACCGGTGCCTATCAGGCTTACTACATGATCATCGAGTCTGCAAACCTTGTTATCGACCATTTCAAGGATAGCCAGTCTGCAACTGCAAAACGTTGCGTAGCCGAGGCAAGAGTAATGCGTGCTTATGCACACTTCCTCCTTGGCGCAGGTTGGGGAACTCCTCCTATCGTAGACCACTGCCTTACCGGTGCTGACCGTCCGGGCAACTCTGCTTCACAGGAGGCCGTATTCCAGTTCGTAGTTGACGATTGCGACGCCGCTCTTGCTACAGGTGCTCTGAAATCAAAGGACAGCAAGACTGACAAGGACCGTTCAATCATCGTTACCGCTGAGTATGCAAAGGCTGTAAAGGCTAAGGCTCTCATGTTCATGGGCAGGTATGCAGATGCCAGAAACGTCCTGAAGGAGGTTATCAATTCAGGCCTGTATGAGCTTGTTGATCCTGAGGATATGAGCAAGCTGTATCACTACTCAGGTCGTGGTAACAAGGAGAGCCTCTTCGAGCTCAACCTGGTTTACGACGCAACCGTAAGTGACTACTACTGGCGTGCACAGCCTAACTTCATCCAGCTGTGGGGATGGCGTTTCTCAAGGATCAACAAGCCCAACGGCGAAGGTTCAGAGCTTGCTCAGGCCAAGGACGGCTGGGGCTGGTGCAATCCTTCAAAGAAGTTCGTTGATGCCCTTATCGCTAACGATGGTATGAATTCAGCTCGTCGTAAGGCTTGGATCAAGAGCTATGATGAGATTCTGTATGATATGCCTTATCAGAGTGACAAGTATGAGATCGACTGGACAACCGGTAGTCTGAAGACTGATGCTGACGGTAACTTCATCGAGCGTACCACTCCTATCACTCTTGCAGAGAAGCAGAAAGACCCGACACGTGGTATCAAGTCTGCAGACGGTGTTTACGGTAACGTAGGTTACTTCATGTGGAAGCGCATGTTCCGTGCTGAGGACTATGCTGCCAACGGTGAGACACAGTGGAACCTTGTTATGATGCGTTATGCTGAGGTTCTCCTTATGTACGCTGAGTGCTGCGCTCAGACCAGTGAGGCAACTGATGATGCCGACGGTCTTGCAAAGCTGCTCTTGGTTCAGCAGCGTGCCCAGGCCGCTCACCAGTCAACCGCTCTGACCCTCGCTGAGGTACAGAACGAGAAGTTCCTGGAGTGCTGGCTTGAGGGTACCCGTTTCATGGACCTTGTACGTTGGGGTATTGCTGACGTAGAGCTTGCCAACAACGGTAAGTATCTGCCCAACCTGGTTGACACCAAGTTGGCTGCCGATGCTGCAGGTAACACTCATGACAGTCCTCACGCATGGACTATCGACGAGAGCGATGCCGACTGGTGCACCAAGGCTCACCCGGGCATGGGCTTCCAGAAGGGCAAGCACGAGTTGTTCCCGTTCCCGTTCAAGGAGTTGAATGTCAACCCGAACCTGAACCAGAACCCTGGATATTGATTCTTTTCAATTCCAACATAATGAGGGAGTGGCGCTTTGCCACTCTCTCTTTTTTTATTAACTTCGCTGATGTATATGAAACTCAATAATCGCAACATCAACAGCCTGGCCGCAATACTTGCATTTCTGGCGGCTTACTGCTTTTTCCAGTTTGCATACCCCTACCATCTGATTCGCCGCGAGCAGTTGACCCTGTTCCTCTTTGATTGGGATTACATCCTCCAGACCTATCACGGCACCGGCTGGCTGGCTGCATTCACAAGCGATTTCATTGAGCAGTTCTTCCACCTTCCGGTCATCGGCCCCGTAACGGTTTCCCTTTTGCTTACCGCTATCGGAAGCGTAACATACCGCATTTGCAGCAAGTTTCTGAATCACAGGATATCGCTGGCCGTTGCTGCGATAGTATTCCTGTGGGCATTCTTGCGTGAGACCGATAACCTTTATATCACCCGATACACGGTAGTATTCCTGGGATACATATCACTGCTTCTGGCAGCACTGCAGTTCGGCAAGGGCTGGCGGAAAGCAGCCGCTGCGGCAGTGTTCATGGCATTCGGAGTATGGACGCTGGGAACGCCTATAAATCAGTATTACGGAAGGTTTTTCGGTACTCCCCAGGTCAAATATGACAGGATGATAGGCCTTGACGCCGAGGTGGCGCGCGAGAATTGGGACAAGGTACTCAAACTGTCTGAGAAGGACCTCTATATGGTCGAGGCAAGTTACTGCTACAATCTGGCCCATGCCATGAAAGGCAATCTGGGACAGACCCTGTTTGACCACTCTCAGGGCGGCGAGTCCACCCTACTCCTGCGTGTATCGACCGAGAAATCCCCCTTCTCCAACTGTCTGGCCGGCGAGGCCTGGTACCAGTTGGGCTGCATGACCGTTGCCGAGCAGGCCGCCATAATCGCATTGCAGGCATCGCCCAAACATACCGGCGCAAGGTACATCAAGCGCCTGGCTCAGGTCAACATCATCTCATCACAGGATGCCGCCGCACTCAAGTATCTAAATATGCTCACCAAGACCCTCTTCTACCGCAAATGGGCCAAGAGCATGATACCCGGAGCCCAGAGCGAATCCGTAAAAGAAAAGATTGCCCAAGCCCGTTCCCGACTGGCCGTGACCGATTTCGTACACCATTCATCCGAGACCCGTTCCATCCTGCTAGGACTGCTTGAGGCCAACCCAGACAACCAGGTTGCCCGCACCTACCTGCTCTGCATAGACCTGATGCGCTATGACCTGGACCAGTTCATGGAGGACTACACCCCGCGTATGATCAAGGCCCACGTCTATCAGGAGGCCGTGCTCATATGGCTCAGCCAGAACGACAGGATGACTGATCAGAACACCGCCAGATACGGCATTGACAACACCTTGGTCAGCAGGATGCAGTATTTCTTCCGCACACCCGAGAAATACCCAAACACCTACTGGTACTATTATCTGAACGCATTAGAAGAGAGCGCCCAATGAGAAAGTTTATATCGGCCATCATAACAGCCCTGTTACTCTTAAGTTGTGCAGGCCCGGATGCAAGCGTTGCAGTTGACGGCAGCCAGGGACCGCTTGTGATCTACCCCGATTACAAGGAGGTCACCATACCGTCCAATATCGCCCCACTCAATTTCCGCTACGCCATGAACGGCATAGACAAGGCCGTAACCACCTTCACCATCGGCTCCCGCTCCGTAACCATCAAAGGCACCGAGGTTGAGTGGTCCCTGCGTAAATGGAAATCCTTCCTGGCCGATGCCGCCGGAAACACCATAACCGTCAAGGCCCAGGCCACAGTTGACGGCAAGACCGTAACCGATGCCTGGTCCATATACGTAAGTCCCGATGATATAGACGGTTACCTGACCTACCGCCTCATAGAGCCCTCATATCAGATGTACAACGAGGTCTCCATCATGGAACGCTGCATCGAGAACTTTGACGAGACCGTAATCTGTGACTACAAACGCACCGACAACGCCTGCATGAACTGCCACATCCACGGCCAGGGACGCGGCGATTTGTCCATGTATTACATACGCGGCCCGCACGGAGGAGCCATCCTGAACCGCGACGGCAAACTGCGCAAACTCACCCTCAACGCCCCCGGAATGCTCTCCGGCACCGTTTACGGCGAGTTGCACCCATCGGGCCGTTTCGGCGTATTCTCCACCAACATCATCCTGCCCAGCTTCCACGCCGTTGCAGGCAAGCGAATGGAGGTGTATGACAGCGCATCGGACCTGACTGTGGCCGATTTTGACAACAATCAGATGATCAACCTGCCGCATGTAGCACGCGCCGACAAATTCGAGACATTCCCCTGCTTCTCGGCCGACGGTAAATCAGTATTCTGGTGTGTGGCCGATACCTTCCCGCTGCCGCAGGAGATTGAGAGCGTCAGGTACTCACTTGTACGCGCCGATTTTGATACTGAAAACGGACATATAGGCACGCAGATTGACACCATCTGGAACGGGCAGGCTGCGGGTGCATCGGCCTGTCATCCCAAGGCGTCGCCCGACGGCCGCTGGCTCATGTTCACCGTAGCCGAATACGGTACATTCCCCATATTCCATACCGAGTCCACCCTTTATCTGGCAGACCTTCAGACGGGCCGGATTACGGCCATGGAGAGCATAAAAGGCAACAAATCAGACACATATCACAGCTGGTCATCCAACAGCCGCTGGTTCGTGTTTGCCAGCAAACGAGGCGACGGTCAGTACGGAAAACCCTACTTCTGCCACATAGACGCAGATGGAAATCTGACAAAACCGTTCGTGCTCCCGCAAAAGAGTTCACGTTTCTACCTCTATAACCTGAAGTCATTCAATGTACCGGATCTGGGCAGCGCCTCAACCGGCATGACCGCACGTGATGCACGCATCATGTTCCGCCTGCCCAGCGAGCCATTCAGCCAAGCCAAGTAAATACTCATGGAAAAGAAAAGGATCATATTTGTCTGTCACGGCAACATCTGTCGTTCCCCCATGGCAGAGTTCATCTTCAAGGACAAAATCCGCTCACGGGGCTTAAATGAGCAGTTCTACGTGGAATCGGCGGCCGTATCGACCGAGGAGATCGGCAACTCCATCTACCCGCCCGCCAAGCGCTGTCTCAATGCCCACGGCATCCCGTTTGACACCTCCAAGACCGCCCGCCAGATAACCCGCGCCGATTATGACCGTTTTGACCTGATAATCTGCAT
>DBYT01000112.1:42082-42821 GCA_002309915.1 Bacteroidales bacterium UBA1179
GCCGGCAAAATCCGCCTGATGATGTCCTACGCCGGCCAGGACCGTGACGTAGCCGACCCCTGGTACACGGGTGATTTCGAAACCACCTACCGCGACCTGGACCTGGCGACTGAAGCGCTGCTAAAATGACAGATCGTCCGGGTTGACGGCTGCCATGGGCGGAACTGCGGTCACCGCGCGGCCGTCGGGCGTGATTAATTCGTGATGAGGTATGGACGAGAAGTTGAAAAGGCCCGCCATGGCATTGTAGTCATCCTGAGATACCCTATAACTCTGAGCGCCCTCAAGCCACTCTTTGCGGAAAGGCTCGTACACTTGCTCGGGATCACTGGTTATGAACACCATCACAAATTTGTCATGGTCATCGGTCATTAACTTGCGGTCGGTATTGAAGAGATTCCTTATTCCTGCTATGCAGGGGCCGCATCCTGTTGACCAGAAATCAAGGTAGACATACTTGCCGGGATATTTGGCCAGAATACTCTTAAGTACATCCGTGCCACGACATTCGGGCAGATCCCAATACGGTGTCTTTGTTCGGATGTAATCCTGATATATCATATCTGCCTGGGCAGAGAGATTGTCGTCGTTAAAGAGTTCCTTCATCTTTGTCATGTATGACGTGAGTACCAGATCGGGACTCTCATTTCCTTCCTGTAACACATATTTCTTGAGAGTATCAAGATGATCCGGAATATCCTGCATTACGCACACTTTGCCAAACAGAGAGGGCTCATCC
>DBYT01000043.1 GCA_002309915.1 Bacteroidales bacterium UBA1179
CCCTGAACAAGTGGGGTCTGCCTTGGACCGTGGATGAGAATCCCGTAATGGTTGACTGATTTTTTGGCCGATGACCGCAGAGCAACTGCATACCCCGTGTTACGTCATTGACCGCGACCGCCTGGAGGAGAACCTCAAGGTGCTGCGCGGCGTGATGGACCGAACAGGATGCCGTATTCTGCTGGCGCAGAAGGCGTTCAGTTGCTATGCCGTCTATCCGCTGATTTCACAATATCTCTGTGGCGCTACAGCAAGCGGGCTCTTTGAGGCCCGCCTGTGCCACGAGGAGATGCCCGGGCGTGAGAATCACGTTTTTTCTCCTGCTTTCCGTGGGGAGGATATGCCGGAGATTCTATCCATCTGTGACCATATTGTATTCAATTCCATACGTCAGCTGGAACTATTTGGTGCGCGCGCCAAGGAGGCTGGCCTGCAGGTGGGCTTGCGTATCAATCCGCAGATTTCAACACAGCCGTCAGAGCATGCTATTTATGATCCCTGCGCTCCCGGCAGCAGGCTGGGAGTGACCCTTGATGAGTTCCGCAAGGCGCCTGCCAATTTGGTTGCATTGCTTGACGGATTACACTTTCATACTCTCTGCGAGCAGAACTCCGATGACCTGGAGACCACACTGAACGGCTTTGAGCAGCAGTTCCGTGAGTGGCTCCCGCAGATGAAATGGGTAAACTTTGGCGGCGGACACCATATTACCCGCGCTGATTACGATATTCCGCGTCTGGAGCGTTGCATCAAACGTATGAGCGAAGGTTATGGCCTTACGGTCTATCTTGAGCCGGGTGAGGCAATCGCCCTCAATGCCGGCTATCTTCACACCCAGGTGCTTGAGGTGCAGCATCACGCAGGAGCGATGGATATAGCCATCCTTGATACATCGGCCGCCTGCCACATGCCAGATGTGATAGAGATGCCTTATCGGCCCCCTTTGCGCGACAGCGGTCTGGCCGGTGAGAAAGCATACACCTATCGTCTTGGCGGCCCCACGTGCCTATCGGGCGATATAATAGGGGAGTACTCCTTTGATTCCCCGCTCAAAGAAGGCCAGACCATCATTTTCGAGGATATGGCCATCTACTCCATGGTCAAGAACAACACCTTCAACGGCATGCCGCTGCCCGCAATCTACCTCAAGCAGGGCTCCAACTATACCCTCCTCAAGTCATTCAACTACGCCGACTTTAAGAGCAGACTTTAAAACGACGCATTGGGCGTGCAATTGGGGTCAGGCCCCAATTGTACAAGACGTAAAATGCATATCTTGCCGTTCATAAAGAAAACAAGATTTTATGAGAACAAATAGAATAATAGTCCTTACATCAAAAGGTCGATACTACATAGTATTCTGCTTCTTCTGCATTATGTTGATGACATCCTGCCGCAACAGGGTAAAGGCTGCGTCAGACAAATTGGATCATAGTACACTCACAGCTGCAGTTGATGAATCTGTCCAGGATAGTAAAACCGATAGAATCATTTATTCACCCAATGGTGATCTTGTAGATGAGGAGGGTATCTATATTATTGAGCCTGTTGATACAAATGAAATCTATATCGTAGTTGAAGAAGAGCCGGAGTTTCCGGGTGGTATTCAGGCTTTGGCTGATTATCTGCGTGATAACATAAAGTATCCCGAAGCTTGTCGCAAGGATAGTATTCAAGGACGTGTGTTTATCAGGTTTGTGGTAGAAAAGGATGGTAGTATAAGCGGTGCAATGGTACTGAAAGGTGTTCATGAGCTACTGGATGCTGAGGCAATGAGGGTAATAAGTGCCATGCCTAAGTGGAAACCCGGCAAACAGCGCGGCAAAGAGATGCGGGTACAATACGCTATTCCTGTCAATTTCAGTCTGGATGGCTCTCCATATCTGAAAGTTCCCCAAAGGTCCGAGATAACGGAGATAACGGAATCTGATTCTGATGAAGAATGTTTTTATTTCGAATAGTGCAATTGGGGTCAGGCCCCAATTGTACTGTTTTTGTATCTTTGGCGAAAAGAATTTGAGATGGAGAGTTTTGAGACAGAGAGATTAAAGTTCAGGGAATGGAGGGAGTCCGATGCGGAGGATCTGTTTGTTTGTGCATCGGACCCAGATGTGGGCGAGCGTGCCGGCTGGCCTCCTCATCAGACGGTTGAGGATAGTCTGATGGTGATACGGGATATCTTCTCAAACGATCACACCTGGGCGCTCGAGCTTAAGGAGACCGGCCATGTGATAGGGTGTATGGGCTATTATCCGTATGGAGAGAGCAATATTGAGATAGGTGAGCATGACGTTGAGGTGGGCTACTGGATTGGCAAGCCGTACTGGAACAGGGGGCTTTGCACCGAGGCTCTGCGCGCTATGATTGACTACTGTTTCCGCAGGAGAGGGTACAACAATATCTGGGCCGATTACTTTGTGGATAATCCTGCATCGGGCCGCGTGATGGAGAAATGCGGATTCATTGACACCGGCCGAACCAACATACTCAGCAAACTGTATCACAGCGATTCCCGTCCCGTAAAGATCATGAAACTATTCAATTGGTACGTGGCCGGGACCGAGGGGAAACCGACTCTTTTGCTGTTGCCGGGACTGGGGGTATCGTACCAGATATACCTACCGTTGATTGAATTGCTCAAGGAGGAGTTCCGGATTTACGCCTTCCAGGTGGACGGTTTTACTCTGGGCCGATGCACGCGGTTTGATTCTATCGACGGTCAGGCTGGGCGTGTGATAGATTTCATTCGCTCCGAATGTGGGGGTAGGGTTGATTGCGTTTACGGCCTGTCGCTGGGCGGTAAGATCCTGTCACGTGTGCTTGAGCGCAACGAGGTCACGATTGACCACGCAATCATGGATGCTGCGCCGCTGCTGCCGCTGCCTCGCTGGCTCGAGGGGCCTTTGCGCTATTACCAGAGCTACAACGTGTGGACCTGCTATCACTGGACCGGATTCTGGCGTTTTGTGTTCCACTCACACTACTTTGACGTGCTGCTTGACGAGTGCCGCAAGGTATTCCCGTTTGGCGGTAGGCGATCCGTGCTGGATGGTTACAAATCGGTCTATACCAATAAGTTGGAGGCAATTTATGGGGCCGATATCCACTTCTGGTATGGCACTAAGGAGTCGTTTGTGGCTAAGCCGCAGGCGGAGCATCTGCTTAGATTATGCCCATCGGCCCATGTTGAGGTGTTCAAGGGAATGAATCACGGCCAGTTGCTGGTGGATCATCCCGATGAGGTTGCCCGCCGCATTAGGGTCGTTTTTGCAACATCTGATTAAAAATCTGCGGTTTGATTCCCCAGGAAGGAGCTATCAGCATGGATTGGGGAGTCTCGGAGACAAAGCGGTCGTAATAAAGGTCTTTACGTGCGGCGTTGATAAAGTCGCGAACCACCTGAGCATACTCCTGAGCAGTAAAGAGCTTGAATGGCTCTTGCTCATACATGCGTGCCAGCGTTGTGCCTTTTACCACTTGAAGTTGATGCAGCTTAAGTGTCTTGATAGGTAGGGCCGATACGCGCTCAGCGTGTGTCATCCAGTCCTGCTCAGTTTCTCCGGGTAAGCCTAAGATTATGTGTGCTCCGGTATCTATTCCGCGCTCATTAAGGTTGTTGATACTGTCCACAGCACATTGGTAGGTGTGGTGACGGTTGATTAGTTGTAGCGTGCGGTCCAGCGTAGACTCTATGCCTATTTCAACCAGCAGATGAGGATGACCTGCCGGTGCCTTGCGGCCAAATCTCTGCTCAAACCAATCGGCCAAATCGGGCTTTATGCAATCCGGACGTGTGGCAATGACCAACCCCTTGACTCCGGGAAACCTCAACGCCTCCTCGTAGAACTCTATCAGTCTGTCGGTCGGCCCGTAAGTGTTGGTATATGATTGGAAATAAGCCAGATACCCATAGCATTCACCCTTGCGGCTGTTGAACCTTACGCCTTTCTCCAACTGAGCGGTAATACTGCCCGACAAATCATTTGCGGCATATGCAGGATTGAACGAAAGGTTGTTGCAGTAAATGCATCCGTCGTGGCCCAGAGTGCCGTCACGGTTGGGACATCCCAGTCCCGCATTTACCGCAATCTTGATTACCCGTCCGGGAAACACCCCGCTCAGATAATCGTTCATGGTCCTGTATTGCATTGGAAAAGGCTCTTAATTAGAGAGTTTCTTCATCTCGTAGCCCAGACGGTGGAGTTCAATTGCAGCACCTATGGAGAACATCACCTGGACGGCGCGGGCATAGACGTAAAAGGCACGCTTGCTCTGGGGCTCAATATGCTCCTGGCGGATGAAAGTAACGGCGGTCTGGGCACAACTCTGCATCACCGCGGTTATCTGCTGCGCCTGCTTGCCGTCCGGCAGGAGTCCCAGTATGTCTTTCATAATATGGTCATCCATATCATCAAATCCGTTGGGGCCAAGCAGTACGCTGTAGGGCTGGTCCTTCAATTTAATCCAGTCGCGGTTCCACCAGCAGGCCACAGCCAGGCCGATATAACCAGCCCAAGCCACAGATACGGTAGGGTACGCTGCAATCTCCTTTACGCCATCGGCAATATACTCAGGCGCAAGTTCTTTCCATTTTAGGTCGATGTCATCGGACCGGAGCAATATGCCCTCCAGCATCCCGGCATCGGTACATATCTTGAGCA
>DBYT01000033.1 GCA_002309915.1 Bacteroidales bacterium UBA1179
TTTTATTTTGCCATCAAAGCGTCAATATGCTTTTGCGCCGTACCACACACCTCTTGGGCGTTCATAGTAAGGCATTTGCGGTTTTCAACCACTATGTTGCCGTTAACTATGACAGTATCAACATCTGATGCGTGTGTACTGTAAACCAGCTCCGAAATCAGGTTGGTATGCGGATATAGATGCGCTTTTTCAATATCAACGAGCAGTACATCGGCTAACGCGCCGGCGGCCAGAACGCCCAGTTCTCCCTCGCGTCCGATAGCCTTGGCACCGTTGACCGTGGCCATCTGCAGGGCAGTGTATGCCGGAATGGCGCAGGGATCAAGGGTGCTTACCTTCTGCAGGAGTGAAGCTGTACGCATCTCTTCCCACATATCCAGGTCATTGTTTGATGAAGCACCGTCAGTACCTAATGATACATTAACGCCGGCATCAAGCATCTTCTTTACAGGAGCAATGCCCGATGCAAGTTTCATGTTGCTCTGCGGATTGTGTGCCACTGATACGCCGTTCCTGGCAAGAATCTCTATATCCTGGTCTGACACCACCACACAGTGTGCTGCAAGCGTCTTGGTGGTGAACAGGCCTGCTTTCTCAAAATACTCGGTAGGACTCATTCCGTACTGAGCCATGCTGTTATTCTGCTCAGTCTGAGTCTCGGCCAGATGAACGTGGCTTCCTACACCCAGTTCCTTGGACAGGCTGATTGAGCGCTGCAGGTGTTCACCTGACAGGGTATAGATGGCGTGCGGGCCCATCCACATTGAAACCAGACGGCTTGACGAGAAACGTTTCTGAACCTGCTTCCAGTCATTCTCAAAATGATCCATCCTGAAATCCATGGGGCAGGGGCTTACCAATGCGCGTATGCCTGCGGTCTCGGCTGCCTCGGCCACCGCCTCCTCGTATGGGTACATATCTACAAAGGTGGTGGTGCCTCCCATGAGCATCTCAAGTATACCAAGACGGGCTCCGTCAAAAACCTCCTGATAACCCATCTTTCCTTCAATGGGCCAGATGTGCTGCTCAAGCCATTCCATCAGTGGAACATCGTCCGATATGCCACGTAACAGCGCCATTGCCACATGCGTGTGGGTGTTTATCAGTCCCGGCATAACGATTTTACCGGAAGCGTCTATCTGCTTGGCATCGGGGTGCTTGGCAACAAACTCCAATGCGTCTTTTTTATCGGAACAGACCAGTGAGATCTTCTCGTCCTCTATTCCTATATATCCTTTAAAGTACAGATTATCGCCCTCAGAGACTGTCATGGGCAGTATTATGCCGTTGTTTATGAGAATGTTCATAGCGGAATCAAATTGTTTATGCAAAGGTAATAAATAGCTTTCAAGAGCCGAAATTTTGTTCAAAATCGTACAAAAGTCGATTTTTACATTTTTAAACACTTGTCTAAATTCATGAATAATTTTAATCAGAATATGCAAGTCCACCTATTTTCCAACATTGCCGGTTGAAAAACAATTTTATCTTTGGTACGGAAACAAAACCCAAGCGAAATGAAACTTACCGACATAACATCTATTCTGATAGCAACAGCTGCTCTGCTGTTCTCCTCCTGCGCCCAGGAGGATAGGTATAGTGTTGTATCCTATGATCAGGAGACAAAGACCATATTTAATATAACGGTTACCCGCAATACAAAGACCAAGTCTCATGCTGAGGGTACTAAGGCCAATATAACAGGGAACGATAACGACACCAAGACTGTATCTGATTACAGTATTGACGTAACCCATGCGAATATGGATTCCAAGATCGCTTTCGGTCTGGTAGGTATTGACAATGAGAAGAAGGATTTCATGGTTGACAATTGTCCCGTATATGAGACCGGTGGTGTCAGAACCGCAAATCTGATCACATCCAGTCTTTCGAGCGGTTCAGTTAAAGTCAGCGCTTATTATCCCCATGTAAGTAGCGTGAGTTATCACAAAGATGGCTCATACGCCATATCTTTCACACCCAATGATATTAAAAAAGGTCCGTTGGCCTCAAATGCTGTTTACATGAGATGTGATCAGGACTTCGAAACGGTTAATCTCCAGTTCCATCACATCTCCAACAGTGTTGGTTTTAAAGTTTGCGACATTACTGATGACGAGCAGCTTAAGGGACTGATGCATGTCCGCAAGGTGGTGCTCCACGGGATGCCTGCTGAAGGATTGTTTGTTGTTGACGGCAATAACAGCCGTTGGGTTCCGAATGCCAAACGTCAGAATATCCTGTTCTACGAAGGTAACGATCCGGTAAAATGCGGTGTTGAGAATGCCGATTTTATGGGTAAGGGAAGTCTCTCCGTCAATAGGGAGGATTGCAACCACATCTATGTAGTGCCTGAGGAATTGAAGGGTGGAAAGCATTATGTTGAGGTGATTTTTGACGTTGATCCCTTTGAATATGAAGGAACAATGTATCGTGGTGCCAAGGGACAGTCCCAGACAATTCCGCTATCCGGCGTTCTTGAGGATGATAAAATGGAAATGGGACTCCAGTACACCTTTGTACTTGGCTTGAATATCTACACTGTTTACAGACCTATTGAATTCACAGCATCGGTTGATGACTGGGAGGTTAAGTTCAATGGCCGCGTATTGGATTATGATAATGAATAAACATCATATAAAAGAGACTGATAACAGCAATAAGGACTGATAATAAAAGGAGACTACTATTATGAGAAAGATTTGGAATTATGTACAGGGACTCAGGTTCATGTACTGGAAGAGGAGGATAGAAGGAAACTGGTATTTCTCAGATGTGGTATATTACCGTGATGCCAAGAGAATCCAGAAGAACACTACTGTAAACAAACGTAAATGGAATTTGGTGATCAGTCCCAATTCATACGTGATGTACGGTGATGCTCCGTTGACTGTTGCCAATATGGTGACAATGGAGGGACATTATTCACTGAGACCTGACGGTAGCCTGACATTCTGCGAGGAACGTGACGGAGGGGAGACCCTCATCAAGAAGGCCCGTATCTGCAAGTTGAGTGACAAGGAGTTGGTTTACAGTTTTGACCGTGACCAGTTTGAGAATCTCAATTACATGAACGAGCAGAAACAGACAGAGAAGGCAGATAAGGTATACTACTCTTTCTTCAGACTATAAATAAATTAGGTTGATGGATCCAATTGGGATTCGATTTTTAGCTAAGAAAGAAAACGCGCCCCAAATCGGGGCGCGTTCCATTTTTGATCAATAGCTGTGAGCTTACTTAATGTTCTTGCGCTCGATTGACCAACCGGCCATCTTGCCTACACCAGGCTCATTGCCTGTAAACATTGTGCCGGCCTCCTTGTCGCCCTTGAGCCACCATTTGAGCCATGCACCTGCAACCTTTGCGTAGTCACCGCCGTTGGGCTGCATGTAAGTACCGCCGTGACCTATACCGTCAAGGCTTACAAGGCATGCGGGCATTGAACCGGACATACGCTTGAAGTCATCGTTTCCGTTCTCCCATGCGATATCGGTTGAACCGCCAAGGATCCAGATAACTGATTTCTGCTTCATCTTGGCGAGGCTGGCCTTGTCCTCACTCTCATCGGTGCCGAAGTATCCGCTGTTCATGACCAGGATGGTCTTGATACGTGCATCATCACTCATGTGGAGAGCCTGCAGACCGCCGCATGACATTCCGGCAGCAGCGATGTTGTCTATATCAAGCTTACCGTAGTAGGGGCTGTTCTTGTCGGCATTCTGAGCGATTGCCCACTCAAGAGCCTGCTTGAGGCCTTCGGGGTCACCCATTGACATTCCGCCACCCATACCGCCGGGCATTCCACCGCCCATACGGGGCATACCGCCACCCTGAGGACCACCCTGACCGGGAGCACCCTGCGGACGCTGTCCGCCCATGCCGCCCATAGGAGGCATTCCACCACCGGGCATACCGCCACCGGGGAATCCGCCGCCCTGACCCATACGGGGTACATCACCGGTCTGACCGGGACGCGGAGCCTCTATCTGCTGGTAGTTGCTGGGGCCGATGGCTACGATCAGGAATCCCTGAGAAGCAACCTCATTGAGGAAATTGACGTGGCCGCTGGGAGAGTTGGCGCAACCGCCGTTACCCCATACTATGATGGGGAGCAGGTTCTTCTTATCGAACTTGCTCAGGTCCTGCGGACGGAAAATAGTGTGAGTGGTAAGTGAGGCCTCTTCCATCATTATAGCCTTGTAGGGGCCAGAACCTCCTTCTTCAACGATTCTTGAATTCTGTGCCTGCAATGGCATGGCAACCAAAGCCATTACGGCAGCAGCTGCAAAAAACAAATCCTTTTTCATATAATTGATAGTTAGTAAATGTGGTTTTTGTGGACCAAATGTAACTCATTTTTTTAATATAATATCTATATTCGCGAATTGTTTGACCAACTACAAATACTAATGGAAGAGGATAAAAAACCGGTTGAACTGCCGGAAAACGCGTATCGCGAACTAAAACAAGGAGAGTCTTACGAACCGATCATGAAACCAGACAGGGTCTATCCCGAGGCCAATCTGTGGTCAGTGGGCTGGGGTCTGCTCATGGCTGTGCTGTTCTCGGCTGCAGCCGCTTATCTGGGCCTTAAGGTAGGTCAGGTTTTTGAGGCTGCAATACCTATTGCAATCATCGCCGTAGGTGTTTCTTCAGTTGCCAAGCGCAAGGGCGCCCTGGGTGAGAACGTAATCATACAGTCCATCGGCGCATGCTCGGGCGTGATTGTGGCAGGTGCCATATTCACTCTTCCCGCACTTTACATACTTCAGGCCAAGTATCCTGACATGACCGTGAACTTTATGCAGGTGTTCATCAGTTCTCTGCTGGGCGGTGTGCTGGGTATCCTGTTCCTGATTCCGTTCCGCAAGTATTTTGTCAAGGATATGCACGGAAAGTATCCTTTCCCCGAGGCTACTGCCACCACTCAGGTGCTTATCTCAGGTGAGAAGGGTGCCGGTCAGGCCAAACCTCTGGTGGTTTCAGGTATCATTGGTGGTATCTATGATTTTATAGTTTCTACATTCGGTCTGTGGACCGAGAACTTCACCACAAGGGTTTGTGCATGGGGATCGGCTCTGGCTACAAAGGCAAAGCTGGTGTTCAGTATCAATACCGGTGCTGCCGTTCTGGGTCTGGGATATATCGTAGGTCTTAAGTACGCATGCATCATCGCTGCCGGTTCGGCTTTGGTATGGTTTGTGATTGTTCCCATCCTGCCTATGCTGGGCGATGCTTTCCTGCAGTCACTCAATCCCGCCGTTACCGATGCCGTGGCCGGTATGGAGCCCGAGCAGATATTCTCAAGCTATGCACGTCATATCGGCATCGGCGGTATCGCAATGGCCGGTATTCTGGGTATCATCAAGTCATGGCCCGTAATCAAGGGTGCTGTAAGCCTGGCCGGTCGTGAACTTAAGGGAGGCAAGGGTGCTGCCGACGTTCAGGTGGAGCGTACTCAGCGTGACCTTCCCATGAAGATTGTCATTATAGGTACCATTGTGGCTCTGCTGACAGTATTTGCATTCTTCTACTTCGGTGTGATGAATTTCAATCTGCTGCATGCCGTCATAGGTATTCTGGTTGTGGGAATCATTGCGTTCCTGTTTACTACAGTCGCTGCAAACGCCATTGCCATTGTAGGTACCAATCCTGTATCAGGCATGACTCTGATGACTTTGATTCTTGCATCCGTAATCATGTTTGCTGTAGGTCTTAAGGGCACCGCCGGTATTGTATCGGCCCTGATTATGGGTGGCGTGGTTTGTACCGCACTCTCTATGGCCGGTGGTTTCATCACCGACCTCAAGATAGGCTACTGGCTGGGATCTACTCCGGCTGTACAGCAGGGCTGGAAGTTCCTGGGTACTCTGGTATCGGCCCTTACAGTGGGTGGCGTGCTGATAATCCTGAACAAGACTTACGGATTTGTTGGTGACAACGCTCTGGTTGCTCCTCAGGCCAATGCAATGGCTGCCGTCATCGATCCGCTTATGTCAGGTACAGGTGCTCCCTGGTGGCTGTATGCCGTAGGTGCAGTGATTGCCCTGATACTGAACTTCTGCAAGATTCCGGCACTGGCATTTGCTCTGGGTATGTTCATCCCGTTCCAGCTCAATATTCCTCTGGTGGTAGGCGGATTCATAAACTGGTATGTAGGCAGCCGTTCAATTGATCCCGCGGTCAATACATCACGCGTAGAACACGGAACCCTGCTGGCATCGGGATTCATTGCCGGTGGCGCACTGATGGGCGTTGTAAGCGCAGCCCTGAGATTTGCAGGACTGGACCTGTTTATGGCCGATTCATGGACCGGTTCACATATGGCCGAGTGGCTCTCGCTGATTATGTACGCAGTACTGATTTGGTACTTTGTACGCAGCGTTATGAAACGTAAGAATTAAAACAGGGACCACGCATAGACTGCGTAAGCCAATAGGAAAAGGATGCCTGCGGTACGGCCCAGGCGTCCTTTCTTTTTTCTCATCGTAGTGAATATGATGATGAATATGGAGAATCCCATCATCCAGATGAAATCGTTTGCGTAGTCCTGGAACTCCAGTGATATGGGCTTGATAGATGCGGAGACGCCCAATACACAGAGTATGTTGAATATGTTGGAGCCTATTACGTTGCCTATGGAGATATCCATCTGCTTCTTGAAAGCGGCTGCAACCGATGCTGCAAGTTCGGGCAGGCTGGTTCCCAGTGCGACGATTGTAAGGCCTATCACCTTGTCGCTTACGCCCAAGGCGCTTGCCACGGTGGTGGCGCCGTCAACCAGGATATCGGCTCCGAATGCCAGCATTCCGCAGGAAAGTACAATAAGTCCTATGGCGGCAAGTACAGTCATGGGCTTTCCATCCAGGTCATCAATATCAGTTTCCTGCTGCTGTGTGCGTCCTTTTCTGACTGATATGGTGGTGAACAGGATAAGGCAGGCAAACAGTATCAGACCCTCTATCCTGGTTATACCTGAGTTAAGTGCGAATACAATCAGAAGAAGTGAAGCGACAATCATTATCGAGCCGTGACGTATCACTTTGCTGTTATCGGTCTCAATAGGGCATATCAGAGCGGTAAGTCCCAGGATAAGACCGATGTTGGCTATATTGGAGCCTACCACGTTGCCTATGGCAATGCCTGCACTGCCTTTTATGGCCGATATAAGACTCACCAGAAGTTCCGGGGCCGATGTCCCGAAAGCCACTATGGTCATTCCGATTACGAGCGGAGAGATGCGGAAACGGCGTGCCAGTGCAACGCCTCCCTCAACAAGCCAGTCGCCGCCAAAGAAAAGCAGGACGAATCCTGCAAGCAATTTGATAACTGCCCAAATGGTTCCCGATAAAATCATGCCGCAAAATTAGTATAAATAAGTGTGAAATATAATCCGTTTCGATACAAAAGGTCACATTTAAGGATAAGAAAGTATACTGAAAAACATTAACTTTGCATTCCGTAAAATTGACGATATGAAAGCAGTTTCAGGGCATGTAGCCCAAATAATCGGTCCGGTAGTTGACGTGGCGTTTGAGTCAGGCCAAGACCTGCCTTCAATCCATGACGCTCTGGAAATAACCCGTGATGACGGCCGTAAGCTCATTATAGAGGTTCAGCAGCACATAGGCGAGAACATGGTACGTTGCGTTGCAATGGACCTTACAACCGGTCTGCGCCGCGGAATGGAAGTGCGTGTTACCGGCAGCCCTATAACAATGCCTGTGGGCAAACAGATCAAGGGACGTATGATGAACGTTACCGGTGAGCCTATTGACGACCTCAAGCCTCTGGACAAGGAGGGCGCGTTCCCCATACACCGTCAGCCGCCTAAGTTTGAGGAACTTTCTACGGTCGAGGAGGTGCTGTTTACCGGAATCAAGGTCATTGACCTGCTGGAGCCTTACTGCAAGGGCGGTAAGATAGGTCTCTTTGGCGGTGCCGGCGTAGGCAAGACCGTGCTCATCATGGAGCTTATCAACAATATCGCAAAGAAGAACAACGGATTCTCGGTATTTGCCGGAGTGGGAGAGCGTACCCGTGAGGGTAATGACCTGCTGCGTGAGATGATCGAGTCCGGTGTCATCAAATACGGCGATGCCTTCAAGGAGAGCATGGCCAAGGGAGAGTGGGACCTGAGCAAGGTAGACTATGACGAGGTTGCCAAGTCACAGGCCACGCTTGTGTACGGTCAGATGAATGAGCCTCCAGGGGCACGTTCATCGGTAGCGCTTTCCGGTCTTACCGTTGCCGAGTCGTTCCGTGACGGTGCCGGCAGCGACGGCGCTTACAGCGATATCCTGTTCTTTATCGATAACATCTTCCGTTTCACTCAGGCAGGATCAGAGGTATCGGCCCTTCTGGGACGTATGCCCTCTGCCGTAGGTTACCAGCCTACGCTGGCCAGTGAGATGGGTAAGATGCAGGAGCGTATCACATCCACAATACACGGATCAATCACATCGGTACAGGCCGTATATGTTCCGGCCGATGACCTTACCGACCCGGCACCTGCCACCACGTTCTCGCACCTGGATGCAACCACCGTGCTGAGCCGTAAGATTGCTGAGCTGGGTATATATCCTGCTGTTGATCCGCTGGATTCTACATCACGTATCCTTGATCCCAATATCGTTGGCAAGGCTCATTACGATACTGCACAGCGCGTAAAGCAGATTCTGCAGCGCTACAACGAACTCCAGGATATCATATCCATTCTGGGTATGGATGAGCTATCCGATGAGGACAAGCTGACCGTGGCACGTGCACGCCGCGTACAGCGCTTCCTGTCACAGCCGTTCACCGTGGCCGAGCAGTTTACCGGCGTCAAGGGTACAATGGTAAGCATTGAGGATACCATCAAGGGATTCAACATGATTCTGGACGGTGAGGTGGATGACCTCCCCGAGCAGGTGTTCCTGAATGTGGGTACCATTGAGGAGGCTATTGAGAAGGCCAAGAAACTTCAGGAGGAAATGAAGAAGTAAATCATGCTCAAGCTTAGGATTATAGCACCGGACAGAATGGTTTTTGAGGGCGATGTAGAGAGCGTCACCCTGCCGGGTACCGTAGGCAGTTTCACTGTCCTGGACCGTCATGCCCCTATAATCTCATCGCTTGAGAATGGCAAGATAACATACCGCGATGCGAACGGACAGACTGAGGTTGCCGTAAGGTCGGGATTCGCCGAGGTCAGAAACAACGTTCTCTCAATTTGTGTTGAAATATGAAAAAGCTGATTCTGACATATCTGATTGTACTTTCGGTACTGACCGTAGCGGCAGTGCTGTCATTTCGCATGGCCTGGCCGGAGCAGTATCCGTCCCTGCTGTTCATTATACCGCTGTTCTATGCGGTAATGCTGGGCGTAATGGTATGGCTTAAGCGCTCAAACGAGAGAAAGGGTAAGGACCGCAGCTTATTCTTCCTTACCTACAGGGTGGTTAAGATTCTGCTTGCCATAGTACTGCTTTTGGTTTATTTCACTGCGGTGGGTACTCAGTTGCTGCCTTTTGCAGTGGTATTCATGATATATTACCTGTG
>DBYT01000065.1:0-5766 GCA_002309915.1 Bacteroidales bacterium UBA1179
ATAAGACGCAGACCTATCTTCTTAAGCTCAACCTCTACGTTCTTGGCAATTTTCTCCAGGAATGTGTCACGGTCGCTGTTGATCTCCTCGATTGACATGGTTGCGATAACCAGACGCAGCTGACCGAACAGAATATCACGGGCCAGTTCCTGAATCTCATCGGCTGTGAGTCCCAGCAGACGCTCGGCGGCGTTGTTCATGCTGTCGGGCTCGGTTGAGATACCTACTGTGAATCGGCAGGGAACGTCCACGCGGATGTTCTGACGGCTCAGGGCGTTGGTCAGGTTTGCATCTATCGATATAGGTGTCAGGCTCAGGTAAGCATAGTCCTGAATAACAGGCCATACGAACTTACCGCCACCGTGGATACACTTGGCCGATCCGCCGCCGGTCTTACCGTAAACTACCAGAATCTTGTCTGAAGGGCAACGTCTGTATCTGCGGATAATTGTTGCAAACAGAATGAAAAGGAGGACAACTCCTATCACTACGAGAATTGAAATACTACTTGAATTCATTACTTAACTTATGTATTAAATTGTTACTACTCAATATTTTAATCACTTTACAAGAAGGAGGTCGTCACCGAGAACCTCAACAATCTCAACCTGACCGCCGGTGGGAATCTCAGCGTCTTTGTCAGTAACGGCATCAATCTCATGGACTGAGCCCTTTACACTAAGCTGCACCTTGCCGCGTCCTGAACGGGCAGCCGGGATACGCAGGTACACATCGGCCTTGAGACCTACTGTCTCACTCATCTTGAAACTGCCGTCATGGGAGAGTTTCATTACCTGACGGAACATGAACACGAATGCCAGGACGAACAGCAGACCCACTGCGATTGCCAGTAACTGGAGCAGCCAGCGTTTTTCAATGTCATCAAACAGCAACACGCCTGCCCAACCGTATCCGAGAAGGAAATTGATAAGGTTACGGAATGAGAACACTCCGCTCAGGGCACCGTCCTCCATGGAGTCAACCGAACCGTCCATCGGACCGGCGTCAACGTCAGCATCAGTACCAAGGCCTATGAATGTCATGATAGTCTGAATGATAAATACCAGAGATGCACAACAAGCGATAGTCCAGAAAAACTTCTGTAATGGTTCCAGGGAATTAAATAATTCAATCATAGGTTAGAAAACAATTATTGGTTTGTTAAACATTACGTGAATGGCCTTTAAAAGAGGACCACTTTTCTACAAAAATAGTGATTCCTTCGGATTAATGACACTCCGCAAAGAAAAAAAAGTAACTTTGCGTAAAATTACAATCAACCAGTGCTGAATGGAACTCCCGATGTATGACACACTGCTTAGTCTGCCGCTTTTCCAAGGCATGAGCCAGGCCGATTTCAACAGCCTGCTGCAGAAAATACGTCTGGATTTTGTCCGTTATGAGGAGGGCGGTTCCATAATCAGTGCAGGTGACCGATGCAAAAGTTTCGCGTTCCTGATAAACGGCACCGTAGAGAGTTCCCGCGAGGGTATGGACGGCAGCCTTTCATTCATGGAACAGATCGATGCCCCCTTCCTTATAGAACCTTATTCGATGTTCGGACGCATGGGTTCCTACCAGCGCTCCTACACTGCCGTCACCCCCTGCAGTTTCCTGATGGTCGACAAGCAGTACATCTACACCGAACTTGGCAAGTACAACATCTGCCGCATGAACCTGCTCAACATACTGAGCGGTCGCGTACAGCAGTTGGACAGCCACCTCTGGACACTTGAGGGAGCCTCTCTGAGAGACCGCATAATCCGTTTCATCAAGGGTTTGTCCGACACACAGACGGGCATCAAGAAACTGAGTATCAAGATGAATGACCTGGCACTCCTGATGGATGCCACAAGACTTAACGTATCGCGTGAATTGAACGCACTCGAGGCCCAGGGACTCATATCCCTGCGCCGCAAAGAGATTTTCATTCCCGCGCTTGAGAACCTGATTTAAAAATGGACGAAGCAAAAAAAGCAGCTCTTGACCGCCGATACGCACGCATGGCCCTCATCTGGGCCGAAAACTCTTACTGCGTACGCCGCAAGGTTGGCGCCCTGGTGGTCAAGAACAACATGATCATATCCGACGGGTACAACGGCACCCCCACCGGATTCGAGAATATTTGCGAAGATGAGAACAACGTTTCCAAACCTTACGTACTCCACGCCGAGGCCAACGCCATTACCAAACTGGCCCGCTCATCAAACAGCAGCGACGGTGCAACGCTTTATGTCACCGCATCTCCTTGTATAGAATGTGCAAAACTGATTATCCAGTCAGGCATAAAACGCGTAATCTATACCGAGCAATACCGGCTCACAGACGGAGTTGACCTGCTCAAGCGTGCAGGAATTGAAGTTATTTATCTGGACTTGAACACAGAAAACACAGAAAAATGAAGACACTCAAGACAATCATCAGAATACTTTTCCTTCTTACCATGGGCTTCTTTCTCGGAATTGAAGTCATGATAGGCATATTCAAGAGAAACCAGCCTCAGTTTACCCGCTCGTCAAATCCCGGCTCACAGAAGGTCGAGACGCTCATCAAGGCCATTGACCGCAAATATGTGGATGTAGTCGACATGGACTCAATCATGGACCGCGTACTGCCCACGATACTGCAGGAACTTGATCCCCACTCGGCCTACTATCCCGCCGAAGAGACCCAGGAGAGCAACGATGAACTTCACGGCAGTTTCTCGGGTATCGGCATACAGTTCTCTATTCAGGATGACACCATTCGCGTAAACAACGTCATCCACGGAGGTCCGTCCGAGAAGGTCGGAGTGCTGGCCGGAGACCGCATAGTCCTTATCAACGACTCTCTGTTTGCCGGCAAGAAGATTCCCAGCAACGAGGTTGTAAAGAACCTCAAGGGCCCCAAGGGTACAAGCGTAAAGATCAGCGTGAAGCGCAACGGCGAGCCCGACCTGGTGGATTTCACCATCGTACGCGGTGACATTCCGGTCAAGAGCGTTGACGCAGCATATATGATTTCACCCCAGGAGGGCATCGGCTATATTATGATCAACAAGTTCGGAGAGACCACTTTCGCCGAAATGCTGACCAGCCTGGCCGACTTGAGCAGCAAGGGCATGAAGAAACTCATCATTGACCTGCGAAGCAACACCGGCGGTTACCTGGGTGCAGCCATCCAGATGGCCAACCAGTTCCTCCCCAAGAATGACCTTATCGTCTATACCCAGGGAGCCCACAGCCCCATAGCCAAGCAGTATGCCGACGGACGCGGACTTTACCAGAACATCCCGCTAGTGGTAATGATTGACGAGTCATCGGCATCGGCCGCCGAGGTATTCACCGGAGCCATCCAGGACAATGACCGCGGAACCGTTGTAGGACGCCGCTCATTCGGCAAGGGACTCGTACAGGAGCCCATTGACTTTGCCGACGGTTCAAGCATACGCATCACCATCGCCCGCTACTACACCCCTTCGGGCCGATGCATACAGAAACCTTACGGTGAGTCCGATGAAGACTACGCCCTGGACATCATCAAGCGCTACGAGCACGGAGAGTTCTTCAGCGCCGACAGCATCAAGCAGAATGAGGATGAGGTCTACAAGACCAAGGGAGGCCGTACCGTTTACGGAGGAGGCGGCATCATGCCCGACATCTTTGTGGCACAGGATACCACCGGATTCTCACAGTATTACTCGGACGTAGTACGCAAGAGCCTCATCAACAAGTACTCGTTCAAGTACGTCGACACCAACCGTGCCGCACTTGCCAAGTACAAGACATTCTCTGAGATTGAGACATATCTTGATGCAGACAACGTGCTCAACAAGTTCTACGATTATGCAGCCAAAAACGGTGTAAAGCGTGACTACAGCCTGTCAGCCCCTGCACGCAAGCAGATGCGCACCGCCGTTTACGGAAACATAATCTACGACGCGCTGGATATGCAGGATTACATAGCCTTCATAAACCAGACTGACCCGACAATCATAAAGGCTGTCGAGACCCTGAAATAATCACTTCAAAACGATTTGGGTAATGACCTGGGCGCCGGCCTCTGCATTTAGCCGGGCCACCAGTTCCGTGCGCCTCATCATGAGCTCACTACGGAGTGCGGCCGATGTTATAGTCACGAACAGCACCTGGTTGTAGATACGCAGCTCCTTGGTGTATCTGGATACGGCCGGTCCCAGCACCTTGTCCCAGGCCTGGATCAGACGATGCTCGTTCAGGGGTGTCTCCAACCCCATCTCACGCAGGTACTGCATGATCACGCCGCCCACCTTCTCGGAATCAGTCTTTCTCATAACACCTGACCGTCCTGAACGGTAAACACCCTGTAGTCACATCCGGCCTCCTCCATGATGCCGTCAATATGGTTGCGGTCCACATCGGTTATGAAAACCTGACCGAATTTGTCGTTGTCCGATACCAACGCGATGATACGTCCCACCCTCACTGCATCCAGACGGTCGAATATATCATCCAGAAGCAGTATGGGACGTTTGCCGCAGGACTCCTTGAGCAGGCGGTACTGCGCCAGTTTGAGAGCCACCAGGTAACTTTTGTTCTGGCCCTGGGAACCCTCGCGGCGTATCGGATATCCGTCCAGGTTCATCTCAAGTTCATCCTTGTGGATGCCGTGCAGCGAATAGCCTGCGCTGCGGTCCAGGTATCGGCCCTCTTCAAACTGTTTCATCAGGTCACCGCGCTGGGCGTGTGATGTGTATGAGAGCGAAACCTGCTCGGTGGCATCGCCTATGAGTGAGTACATCTCCTGGAAATAGGGAACCAGACGGTCAGTCAGCGCACGGCGTTTCTCAAATATCTTCTGACCCGTATCGGCCATAGTCTGCTCCCACATAAGGAACAGCTCGCGGTCCGGCTCCACCTCCATCTTAAGCAGGGCGTTTCGCTGCTGGAGGGCCTTGTTATATGAAATAAGGAGTTTCAGATACTCCGTATCGAACTGCGATATGATTATGTCCATGAAACGGCGGCGTTCGTCGCTTCCGCCCGATATCAGCTCGGTATCCTGAGGTGACACCATAACCAGAGGTATATAACCTATATGGTCCGAAAATCTCTGATAGTCCTTGCCGTCACGTTTCATCTGCTTGCTCTTGCTTTTGGACACGCATGCTATGACGGTACGCTCGCCCAGAGGGGTGCGGTATAAACCCTGCAACTGATAGCACTCCGCTCCGTGGCGGATAGTGAGGCTTTCTGTCTGGCTTATGGAACTCTTGCAGAATGAGAGGCAGTAAACCGCATCGAGAAGGTTTGTCTTACCCATTCCGTTCTTACCCACGAAACAGTTCAGCTTGGGTGAGAATTCCAAGTCGGCCTGCAGAATGTTGCGGTAATCCTGAACAAACAGATGTTCCAGTTGCATATAGGATATAATCGGGGTTGATAGGAACACAAAAATAGTCAATTATTTTGAGCCAAAATGTTTACAGAAAGTAAAAAATGACTATTTTTGCACCCGCTAACAAAAAGACGAAATGGCAAAGAAAGCAGTTAACCCCGCTCCCAAGCAGGATCAGAAAAGCCTTGAGCAGGCTCTGAGCAAGTCAGAACAGTTTTTTGAGAACAACAAGAAGACCATCTTCGGTTGCCTCATAGCAATCATAGTAATCATCGCCGGTGGCATGCTTTATGTAACCAAGGTGGCTCAGCCCCGTCAGGAGAAAGCTGCTGAGGCTATCTTCCCCGGTGAGAGCTATTTTATCAATGGTGACTATTCAACAGCACTGAACGGTGACGCTTACGGTTTTGA
>DBYT01000065.1:5805-6160 GCA_002309915.1 Bacteroidales bacterium UBA1179
TATGCTGGTCTCTGCTACGCTCAGCTCGACAGCATGGACGTTGCTCTCAAGTATCTTGAGAAGTTCAGCGGCAAGGATCAGATGGTCGCTCCCTCAGCTCTGGGTGCACTCGGTCACTGCTACGCAACTGCAGGCCAGTACAACAAGGCCATCAGCGCTTTTGAGAAGGCAGCCAAGAAGGCTGACAACGGTCTGCTTTCACCTTACTACTACATGCAGGCAGGTCTCATTTACGAGGCAATTGACAAACCCGCACAGGCTGTCAAGATTTACAAGCTTATCAAGGCCCAGTATCCCGAGTCAAACGAGGGTATCGAGGCTGACAAATTCATAGCCCGTCTTACCAGCAAGTAAG
>DBYT01000028.1 GCA_002309915.1 Bacteroidales bacterium UBA1179
TTTATCATGGTTAAATGATTGTTGAGTCAAAAATATTTGTACCTTTGCATCCGCATTTTGCAAACACTAGTTATTATTTAATTAAAAACAAATGAATCAGTACGAAACCGTTTTCATTTTGACTCCCGTTTTATCTGATGTTCAGATGAAGGAAGCGGTAGAAAAATTCAAGGGCATTCTTACTGCCGAGGGCGCTGAGATTGTCAATGAAGAGAACTGGGGTATGCGTAAGCTGGCCTATCCTATTGAGAAGAAGTCAACCGGCTTCTATGAGTTTATCGAGTTCAACGCTGAGCCTTCAGTAGTTGCCAAGTTGGAAGTTAACTTCCGTCGTGACGAGCGCGTGCTCCGTTTCCTGACCATCAAGCAGGACAAGTATGCAGCTGAATACGCAGCAAAGAGAAGAAGTCTTAGACAATCTAAATCAGAGGAGGCATAATTATGGCAGAGCAGACATCAGAGATCAGATATCTTGCACCTCAGACTCAGGATATCAAGAAGAAGAAATATTGCCGTTTCAAGAAGGCAGGTATCAAGTATATCGATTATAAGGATCCTGAGTTTCTCAAGAGATTCCTTAACGAGCAGGGTAAGCTTCTGCCCCGTCGCATCACCGGTACTTCACTCAAGTTCCAGCGTCGCGTGGCTCAGGCCGTAAAGAGAGCACGTCACTTGGCTCTTCTGCCTTATGTAACTGATATGATGAAGTAATAATCTTTAAAGAAGGAAATAACTATGGAGATTATACTTAAGGAAGATATTGCAGGTCTTGGATACAAGAACGATATAGTAAAGGTTAAGGACGGTTACGGTCGTAACTATCTGATTCCCCAGGGTAAGGCTGTTATTGCTACAGAGTCAGCTAAGAAGGTACTGGCAGAGAACGAGCGTCAGCGCGCTCACAAGCTCGCCAAGATCAAGGCTGATGCTGAGGCTCTGGCTGCTAAGCTGAACGGCGTTAAGGTTAGCATCTCTGCTAAGGTTAACGAGGACGGCACAATTTTCGGTGGCGTAGGTGCTGCTCAGGTTGCTGAGGCTCTCGCTGCTAAGGGCTTTGAGATTGACCGCAAGGCAATCGTAGCCGAGACAGTTAAGGCTGCCGGTGAGTACACCGCTACCATCAACCTTCACAAGGAGGTTAAGGCTGAGGTTACTTTCGAGGTTGTAGCTGAGGCTGCTGAATAATTGAATTCTGTAACACACAGATAAGAGGAGGATGTTCTTTTGGGACATCCTCTTTTCTTATCCATTATTTTGCTAATTTCGCAAAGGAATGGGAAACCAACTCACACTTGTAGGCCGCAGCGCCTCTTTCTACACTCTGGGATGCAAACTCAACTTCTCGGAGACATCGACCATTATGCGTCAACTTATCGAGGCCGGCGCGCATAAGGCCGTCAAGGGTGAGAAGGCCGATATCTGCGTAATCAACACCTGCTCGGTTACCGAGGTGGCCGATAAGAAATGCCGCCAGGCGATCCACAAGATTGTACGTGAGAATCCCGATGCCTACATAGTGGTTACCGGTTGTTACGGACAGTTGCAGCCTGGAGTTGTGGCCGATATCCCCGGCGTGGATATCGTTCTCGGACAGGATCAGAAGGGTAATATCCTGGAGAACCTGAACGGATTGGTAAAGCGTGACCATGGCATTTCCAAGACCGTCGGCACTAATGATATAAAGAACTTTGTGCCGTCGTGTTCACGCGGTGACAGGACACGTTTCTTCCTAAAGGTGCAGGACGGCTGTGACTACTATTGCACTTACTGCACCGTGGCTTATGCTCGCGGACACAGTCGCAACCCGTCTATCGGGAGTCTTGTGGAGCAGGCGCGTCAGGCTGCCGCAGAGGGTGGCCGCGAGATTGTCATTACCGGTGTCAACATAGGTGATTTTGGCAAGAGCACAGGTGACAGTTTCATAGACCTGATACGTGAACTGGATAAGGTGGAGGGTATTGCACGTTACCGCATATCGTCCATTGAGCCCAACCTGCTTACAGATGAGGTGATTGACTTTGTGGCTCAGTCTCGCGCGTTCATGCCGCATTTCCATATTCCGCTGCAGAGCGGATCCAATGAGGTGCTTAAGCTTATGCACCGACGTTACGAGCGTGAGGTGTTTGCCCAGAAGGTGGCCCGCGTAAAGAGCGTGATGCCCGACGCGTTCATCGGCGTAGATGTCATTGTGGGTATGCGTGGTGAGACTGATGAACTGTTTGAGGATGCTTACCGCTTTATTGAGAGTCTGGATGTTACGCAGCTGCATGTGTTCAGTTACTCGGAGCGTCCGGGTACGGCTGCACTCAGGATTCCGTACAAGGTGTCGCCTCAGGTCAAGCATGAGCGTAGCCAGAGGTTACTGGAGTTATCGGACCGTAAGACAAGGGCTTTCTATGAGGCGCATATCGGCCGTGAAGCTACTGTGCTGGTGGAGAAGCCGCGTCGCGGTATGCCGGCTCACGGATTTACGGATAACTATATAAGGGTGGAGCTGGATTCGGCTCAGGTTCAGGAAAACAGTCTTGTAAGGGTGCTCCTGGGTGGTTTTAATGATGCCGCCGATGCCATTACGGGAACAATCATAAAGTGATATGAAAGTTGCGATTGTCATATTGAACTGGAACGGCAGCGCGATGCTTAAGCGCTATATGCCTACGCTGCTCAAATATTCAAATATGGACGGCGTGCAGGTAATCGTGGCCGATAATGACTCCAAGGATGATTCCATGGAGATGATGCAGCGCGAGTTCCCGCAGGTTCCGCTAATCCGTATGGAGAAGAACTGGGGTTTTGCAAAGGGTTACAATATGGCTCTTCGTGAGGTTGAGGCTGAGTATTACATACTGCTCAACTCGGATGTGGAGGTATCTGAGGATTGGCTTTTGCCGCTTGTGAGTTATATGGACGTGCATCCTGAGGTGGCTGCATGTCAACCTAAGCTGCTGGACTTTAAGAATCCCGAATTGTTCGAGTATGCAGGCGGCGCCGGCGGTTACATGGACAAGTGGGGTTATATGTTTTGCCGCGGCCGTGTGTTTGACTCGATTGAGAAGGATCTTGGACAATATGATACCATTGAGCCTGTTTTCTGGGCTACAGGTGCTTGCCTGATGGTTCGCAGCGCCGATTACTGGGCTGCGGGCGGATTGGATGACCGGTTCTTTGCACATCAGGAGGAGATAGACCTTTGCTGGCGCATGCGAAGCCGCAACCGCGGAATCGTCTGCATTCCTGAGAGTGTTGTCTATCATGTTGGTGGTGCCACTCTTAACAAATCCAATCCCTATAAGACATTCCTGAATTTCCGCAATAACCTGCTCATGCTCTACAAAAACCTGCCGGAGAATGAGCTCAGTAAGGTTATGCGCGTGCGTTTCTGGCTGGACGGCCTGGCCGCGCTCATGTTCCTTATGAAATTCCATTGGGGAGATTTCAAGGCCGTATTCCGTGCCCGCCGTGAATTCCGTCGCCTCAAACCCGAGTTTGCGGACAGCCGCCGCGAGAACCTGGAGGAGGCATCGACCGATACCATCCCCGAGCGCGTAAACTTCAGCCTGCTCTGGCGCTACCACATCAAACGCCAGAAAACCTACTCAGCACTTATAAAGTGACGCAAAGAGCGCTCGGCCCGAAGGGACGCTTTTATCAAGCGAAGCGACTAAAAGAAACGACCCCTTTGCGTCATAATTTTTGTTAAAATGTAAATTTCGCTTGGATTTATGTAAAGCGCACTTTACATTTGTCGCATCAAACTTTACAATTATGAGAGATTATCGGAAACATCTTACGCTTTTGCCGCACAAATGGCAGGCATGGGCCTTGTTTGCAGCCGGTGTTCTGGCTGTGGTTTATTGGGTGCTGTTCTTCTTTATCATGAGAAGAGGAATGACAGTAGAAAATGTGTCTCGTTTAAATCTTTTGGGATTTGAACATTTTTTTGTCAATGTGGCTCTGATGATAGCATGCCTGTCAAAAGAAAAGTTTGAGGATGAGTATGTCACGTCAGTACGTTACCGTGCCCTGACTATATCGCTATTTGTGCTTTTTATTGTAAGAACTATTGTTGAGATGATATACGGTCCTATTCACAATCTTGTATTCAGCCCTACCATTAATTATCAGAGTACAGTTTTAAGGTCAATAATTGAAGCTCCTATACTTGGAAAGATATATCGGGCATTAAGATATCTGTGTAACTCAAATATCATGATGTTATGCTATCTCCTGTTGCTTAAGATACTGAAACGTACAGGTGGCGGAAACCGTTACGGTTCCCTGTTATTACCTTATAGTTACAAAAAGGTAGGTTGGTATACACTTGCAGTTTCTATGATTCTGATACCGGCTTTGTTGGTCTTTGTATTTGTTATATGGTTCAAACGTGGAGATGCCGGTTTTTGGGATGGAGGTAAATCGTTCTGGGATGTCTATGAGGCATATACTCCATTATTCAGATTGATAATATTACTTCCATATATTGCGATTATACTGATCTGTTTGAGTAAGGAAAAGCAGGAAGATGAGTTTATACGTCATATCAGGGTGCGTACACTGATTTGTTTCGTGATTATCTTTTTGATTATCGGGTATGTTCATGCTTTATTAGAAAACATGCATGAGGTATATATAATGCGTTCTATGAGGCCAGTTTCATATATTTGGGCGATTCCATTGTTGATTTTGAGATTGGTTTCATGGCTACCGGTTACGTCTGTTGTATATGCACTGGTGCTTAGGAAGGTATTGTCAAACAACTTAAAGGAGAGTAGCAATGAAGAATAATATACGCGTGGAGAGGGCGATCCTCAAGATTTCGCAGCAGGATCTGGCTAATGCCATCGGTGTTTCACGCCAGACGATATTCGCCATTGAGAACGGCAAGTTCATCCCTTCTACGGAATTGGCGCTCAGGCTCTCGGCCTATTTCGGCAAGAGTGTGAACGATCTTTTCCAGCTTGATTAATGTCAGGATTTTTTATCGGCGCTGTGACGGACTAACGTCAGAGTGTGGTCGATGGTGGAGGGGAGTTCCTCCGGATAATGGGTTACTATGATGAGGGTCTTCTGCGGATTCAGGCAGAAGGCCTTTATTATTTGCATTACCAGGGTGCGGCGCCGGCGGTCCAGTCCGTGAAGCGGTTCGTCAAGGATGAGTAGGGAAGGGTTCTTTACGAACGCGCGGGCCAGCAGGATCATTCGCTGCTCTCCGCTGGAGAGTTCCAGGAAATCACGGTCCTCCAGTTCCGTTATTCCGAATATGTTCATCCATACGCGGCAGGATTCCCTTTCCTGTTCGGTAATTTTTTTATACAAACCGATGGTGTCGTGAAGGCCCGATGCCACTATATCGATGGCGGGGTAGCGGCGGCAGTAGGAGCGGTGCATCTCGGGCGATACGTACCCGATATGTTTCTTGATTTCCCAGATGCTCTCGCCTGTACCGCGCGGACGGCCAAAGAGTGCTATATCGCAGGCGTATGATTGTGGGTTATCGGCATAGACCATGCTCAGAAGGGCCGATTTGCCGCTTCCGTTGGGGCCAAGGAGCGCCCAATGCTCACCTTTGCGTACTGTCCAGTCCAGTTCGTTGAGGATTCGGCGGCTCTCATACTGGAGTATTACCTTGTTGCAGCGTACAATCTCGTCGGAATCCATACCGTTCTCGGGCAGGTTATGCATGAGGTCCACAAGATCCTGGGGTAGGAGTGGCTCAGGGAGCGATTCTTCGGGCTCGGCCATATAGTCCTGGACGGGCATTACGGTGCTGCAGCGGCGGTCATGAACCTCAATTACATGCGTTATGAATGAGGGAATGTCCTCGCGGCGTGATACCACAAGGATAATCTGCATCTTCCACTCCGTAACCAGGTTCTCAAGCAGACGGCAGAGCATATCGCGGGTTTGTGCATCGAGCCCAATGAAGGGGCTGTCTATGATCACCATGCGGGGACGTACAGCCAGCGAACGGGCCAGTTGGTACTTGCGCATTTCGCCGCTGGAGAGTGTCACAAGCTGCTTTTCCCAGATGAATGGGAGGTCAAACAGAGTGAAAAGGCGCTCTTTCCAGACGGGATCCTTGATATCGGGGAATGCATCGCGTACAACAGGTGATTCGCCCATCTCGGTCATGTTCCAGCGCTGCTGGTAGAAATAGGTGCTGTCGGCACTGCCGTAGCTGTCGCGGAATGTGATGTTGCGGATATCGGCCCCGCAAATACCGTTGCCGTATTCCACCTCGCGGTGGTCCAAAAGCGGATACTGACGCAATAAGGTGTTAACCAGCAATGTCTTACCGGCACCGTTGGGGCCTACAATGGCAGTCTGCCAGCCGTCACGGATGCATAAATTAATGGGCGCGGCCATTCTGTAACGTGCATCGCAGGCCAGACCGTTCTCAATTCTTATGGTAAAATCACCTCTTTCCACTTTATTGCTTTTATCACTGCAAAGTTAGTGTAAAATGCACTACCTTCGTGCCATGATTCCCGCTTTATATCTTATTCCGAACCTTTTGGGTGATACTCCGGTTGAGCAGGTGCTGCCCCCGTACAATCACGAAATCATAATGGGCATACGCCATTTCATAGTGGAGGATGTACGCACCGCCCGCCGTTTCCTCAAACTGGTGGACCGCTCAATCGACATAGACCAGCTCACATTCTACACACTCAACAAACACACCAACCCCGATGAGGTTGCAAGCATGCTCCGTCCGCTGGAGGAGGGTAGTCCCATGGGAGTCATATCAGAAGCCGGCTGCCCCGCCGTAGCCGATCCCGGGGCCGATGTCGTAGCAATAGCCCAGCGCAAAGGCCTCCAGGTAGTGCCCCTGGTAGGTCCCTCAAGCATAATCCTTGCAGTAATGGGATCCGGATTCAACGGCCAAAGCTTCGCCTTCAACGGCTACCTCCCCATAGAGCCCGATGAAAGAATAAAGGTGCTAAAGAAACTGGAGCAGCGAGCCTACACCGAGAATCAGACCCAACTCTTTATAGAGACCCCGTACCGCAACTCCAAGATGATGGCCGACATCCTGAAAGCCTGCCGTCCTCAGACCCATCTCTGCATAGCAGCCGGCCTAACCACCAAGGACGAGTACATCAAAACCCACACCGTAAAAGACTGGAACGGTAAACTTCCATCACTTGAAAAGATACCCTGTATCTTCCTTATCTACAAGTAATTATTAAAGGCTCCCTTTAGCGAAAATACTCCAAAAGTTCTCCTATAGAATCTCGCCAAAGTGTCCCACGCTCATCGGCCCAGGAGGAGGGTGGGAGGCTGGTTGGTGTGGGACACGGGGCGTGGATGAGGGGATGTAACACAACGAA
>DBYT01000077.1 GCA_002309915.1 Bacteroidales bacterium UBA1179
CCTGCTCATGCATGCCATGGGCCCCAACGTAGCCGGTGTCATCGGCTCAGCAGTTGCAGCAGGCATATTGCTTACCATGCTTGGATAAGCAAATCCTATAAACAAAAAAGGCGACCCGTCGGGCCGCCTTTTTTTATGGTATTACCACCGTTGGTTTAAACGTTTTGGCCTCCTCCGGGGTGACTTGGGCGTAGGCGATGATAATCACCGTGTCGCCTATTGAGACCAGACGGGCGGCAGCGCCATTCAGGCAGATGCACTTGGAACCGCGCTCTCCGCGGATTACGTAAGTTACCAGACGGGCACCGTTGGTTACATCCACTACGTGAACCTGCTCGCCGTCAATGATGCCGGCAGCATCCATCCAGTTGCCGTCAATGGTTATGCTACCTATGTAGTTTATGTTGGCATCGGTCACCTTGACACGGTGCAACTTTGATTTAAGAACTGTAAGCAGCATTATTCCTTGTATTTGATGTTATCAATAAGACGTACCTTACCGCAGTGTACGGTAACGCAGCCTACTATGTAGTCAGTAGCATCCCAATTGTCAACAGGCTGCAGTGTGCGGCCGTCTACAATCTCGTAATACTCAACCTCAAGTCCCTGATGGGAGTTGATGGTGTCGATGACATACTTGCGGGTAGATGCAAGTGTGTGGTGGCGTGCATAGTAGCGGCTCTCAAAGAGAGTGCGTGATATGTTGGCGGCCAGTTTGCGCTCGGCCTTGCTCAGAAGCATGTTACGTGAACTCAGAGCCATTCCGTCCTCCTCACGGACAATGGGGCAGCCCACAATCTCAATCTTGAGGTTAAGCTGGCGTACCATCTCACGGATAATGGCCAGCTGCTGGAAATCCTTCTCGCCAAAGTATGCGCGGTCAGGCTCCACGGCATAGAAAAGTTTGCTTACAATCTGAGCCACACCGTTAAAGTGTCCGGGACGGTTGGGACCCTCCATCACCTTATCCAAAGGTGTGAAATCAAATGTGCGGGTATCGGGCTCGGGATACATCTCCTCTACTGAGGGGGCAAAAACGAACTGTGCGCCAACCTTGTCAAGCAGCTGGCAATCGGCCTCCATAGTACGGGGATAGTTGTTAAGGTCATTCTTGTCGTTAAACTGAGTGGGATTGACAAAATCACTCACTACAGTTATGTCATTCTCTGCTACAGAGCGTCTTACAAGTGATGCATGACCCTCATGCAGTGCACCCATGGTAGGTACGAGGCCGATGCTCTTACCCTGCTCGCGGCAGGATTTCAGGGCCTCTTTAAGATCCTTTACTGTTGTAATTACCTTAATCATAATACAATTCAAAAAGTCCGCAAAATAAGTGAATAAATATGGTATTTCAAAAGTTTCGGACGTTCTGCTTGCCTAAATCATGCTTTTTTTTTATATCTTTGCATATGGTATTTGAAAAATCTCCTTTATGAGCGAAAAGAAAATTCTCATCATTGCTGATCAGATTTCACCCTTCGTGGCTCAGTCACCAATGGCTGATTACTGCAGGCAACTCCCCCAAAGCATCCAGGAACTGGGTAATGACATCCGCACCTTCATGCCCAAATGGGGTAACATCAACGAACGCCGCAATCAGCTGCATGAGGTAATACGCCTTTCCGGCATGAACCTGATCATTGATGACACAGACCATCCGCTCATAATCAAGGTCGCCTCACTCCAGTCGGCCCGCATTCAGGTGTATTTCATTGATAATGAGGATTTCTTCCAGAACCGTCTTCAGGTAACTGACAAGGAGGGTGTGGAGTATGAGGATAATGACGAGCGTACCATTTTCTTTGCACGCGGTGTCCTGGAGACAGTAAAGAAACTCCGCTGGAATCCCGATATCATTCACTGTCACGGCTGGCTTTCGGCCCTGATTCCGCTGTACATCAAGACAGCTTACCGTGAAGAGCCCGCTTTCCGCGACTCAAAGGTGGTTTACTCACTGTATGAGAAGGCATTCAACCGCAATTTCAGCGACAGATACCCCGAGATAATACCCAACAAGGATATGCAGCCCGGTGATGTAGGTACATTCGATACCCCCATCGACTTCAACTCGGTAATGAAGAAAGCCATCGACTTCTCGGACGGAATCATCTGCAACGCACCTGCCGTTGACGCTTCACTCCCTGCATACGCCAAGCAGAAAGGCATACCCGTTCTTGAAGGCGACGCCAGCACCATGGCTGCCGAAGTCATCAACGATTTTTACAACAAAATCTGAATTTAGACCATTATGAATCTCAAGACGACAGTTTGCGGTCTTATCGCAGTTCTGTTTCTTATTTCATGTGATGCCGATACATCCGGACTGGGCGGTTCACTTACTCCCCAGGGCGATGTAATGACAGTCGTAAACGACTCCTGTTTCGCAACATCCCGCACCATCAAGGCTGCCGATTCACTCATCATAATGAGCACGCAGTGCAATCTGGGACGTTTCACCGAACCTGTAAGCGGCTCAAAATTCGAAGCCGGCTTCCTGACCCAGCTCAACTGCATGGAGAATCTGCATCTGGCAGACTCCGTATACGGAATAGGTGACCATGTATTCCCGCAGTGGTTTATCAATAAGGTTGGAGAGCAGAAACCCTACTACGCCCAGTTGCAGCTTTACTACTCAAGCTATTTCGGTGACCCCTCCAACCCTGTCAGGATAGAGGTCTTCCCCCTGAACAGGATGCTTGATCCTGAAACCGCATACTATCCCGACGTGGATCCGTCACTCTTCTGTGACTTACAGGCCAAGCCAATTGCAAGTGTCACGGTATCAAGCCTTAACATGCAGGACTCAGACTCACTGCGCAACCTGACAGGTTACTACCCGAGCATCACCATTCCCCTGCCCGACTCACTTGCCAAGACCATCCTTGAATCATATTTCGATCCGGCCAGAAAGCATTATTTTGCCGATTCCAGATCATTCATGGAGAATCTCTGCAAAGGTTTCTATATCCGCTGTTCACAGGGTGACGGAACCGTCTTCTATATTATCCGTTCCATACTTGGCGTCAACTTCAAATACATAGGCTTTGACGATGATGACGAGCCCATACTGGAGTCCAGAATCGCAGAGTTCCAGGGAAACAGCGAGGTGGTTCAGCTCAACAGCATCAAGTGGTCCGGTCTGGAAAGCCAGCTGTCAGACAACAGCTGCACATGGATACGCAGTCCGTTCGGAGTATTGACTGAGATCACCCTCCCGATTGACCAGATGAGAAGCGACGAGTATGTGCTCAACGCCGCCCAGCTGCGTCTCTCGACAGCCGTGACACCTTCAAGCCAGTACAAACCGTCCGTACCTTCCACACTGCTCCTTATCCGCAAGGACAAGATGCAGGAGTTCTTCTCAAAGAACAATACGGCCGATAAGACCGAATCATTCGTAGCCAATTACTCCTCCAAATACGGCACATACACCTATGAGAACATCGCCGCCATGGTTGAGAAAATCTACAGCGACCGTGCCGACTGGATTGCACAGAACGGCGGAGACAATGCCGCTTACGAGCAGGCATGCCCCGATTGGAACAAAGTCGTACTGATTCCCGTCACCGCAAGTGTCAATTCCATGAATGCGGCAATAAGCTACAGCCTGGACATCAGAATGCACCAGGTCAAGCTGATCGGAGGTGACACCCCCATCAAGATCAAGACAATACGCTCTAAATTCTAAGCTTTCTTAGGTTTGTCGGCTGCGGCCTTGAGACGTGCCACCTGTTTCTCAAGAGACTGAATCTTCTTGTCCTGATTACTGATAGTAGTCTGGAAAGCGTTCAGTTCCTCTGTGTCAATATCCAGAGGCAGTGCCCAGTTTACTCTCTGCAGGAAATCACCCAGGATATTCATGTAGTTGGTGAATGCATCGTACGGTGACTCGTAGATACCGCGGTCCATTGACACTGCATTGTTCTTGGTGGTCATAAAGCGCAGGTTATTGCTGGCCTGCAGATAATCCCAGTCTTGAAGCAGATGTCTGTCCTTACTCAGGATCACACGTTCACCTATCGAATAGAGTTTGTCAAACGCCTCACGCTGCATCACGTTACCCAGCCAGCAGCTTATATCACGCTCCTCGTCATTCCATGACATGGGATAAGGAACCTCGATCTCTGATACTGACTTGTGGGTTTTGATTACCTCCAACGGAGTCTGGAAACCGATGCCGCGCTTCTTGGCGACCTTGGGCAGATTATAGATGAAGTCAAGAATATTTGAACTCAGGGGCTGATAAATACCCAGTGCGCAAAGCTCCATGAAGATATTGAATACGCCATCCTCCTCGGGACTCTGGGCAATCCAGTCTATATACTTGTCGGCCATCAGAGGATATGCCTCCCATGACGGATTTGAGAATCTCAGGCTTATGTCATCGGACAACTTGTAGTCACGTGTCAGCACCTTCAGGTTGGGGTTCTGGACGCAGTGATACAGGTAATGCGGACTCTTCCAGCCAAGGATATGCTTGGCACCCTCGGTCAGTATTCCCTTGAATCCCATATCGGCCACCAGACCTCCTATCTCATCGTCGTAGATAAGGCTGGAGTTGCGGAAAACCTTGGGTTTCTGTCCGAACAGCTGGTTGATCTTGTCCACCTGACGCTTCACCTCGTCGCGGAATGACTGCTCACCGTTGGGTGCAAGCGATGCAAGTCCGTGTGAGTAAGGCTCTGCGATGAATTCCACGCAACCCGTCTCACTGAGTTCCTGCAGCAGGTCAATCACCTGCGGCGCATAACGCTCCAACTGCTCCAAGCCTACGCCCGACAGTGAGAGGGCAACCTTGAATGCACCCTCGCTTTCACGGGCCATCCTGATGAGCGTCTTGAGAGCCGGAATATAGGAGTTCTCGGCAATATTCGTTATGCTCGTCTCATTGGCATAATCATCATAATAGTAGTGATCAGTACCTATGTCAAAGAAACGGTACCTCTTGAGATGGATTATCTGATGAATCTCAAAATACAGACAGATTGTTTTCATATCTTGTTTCTCCTTTTTTCCTGTTTATTTAATACCCAGCAGTTTCTTGTAACGTGCCAGAATACGCTCTCCCACCTTATCCCAGGTGATTGCATCGACCTCCTTCTTGCCCTCTACCTTGAGGTACTCGTACAGAGCCGGGTAGTTGCAGATGGAGTAAATGGCATCGGCCATGGCGTGAATGTCCCAGTAGTCAACCTTGATGCACTTGTCCAGGATCTCGGCGCAGCCTGACTGCTTTGAGATGATGGTGGGAACTTCACACTGCATTGCCTCAAGAGGTGAAATACCGAAGGGTTCCGATACCGAAGGCATGATATATACATCACTTGCCTTAAGGCATTCGTAAACCTGTTTGCCCTTCATGAATCCCGGGAAGTGGAAACGGTCGGCAATGCCGCGCTCGGCCGCCAGGGTAATCATGGCGTTCATCATGTCACCGCTTCCGGCCATGCAGAACCGTATGTCACGGGTACGCTTAAGAACCAGCGCTGCGGCCTCGACGAAATACTCCGGACCCTTCTGCATCGTGATTCGGCCCAGGAATGTAACCACTTTCTCATGCGGCTTCTTCTGGGGAACTATATCCCTGATCTCCTGCGGAAGAGGCTCAACGGCGTTGTGCATGGTCGATACCTTGCGCGGATCCTGATGGTACTTGTTGATGACAGTCTGACGGGTCAGTTCGCTCACGCACATGATGTGGTCGGCGTAGTCCATACCGTTCTTCTCGATTGCATATACGGTGGGGTTCACGTTACCGCGGCTGCGGTCAAAATCAGTTGCGTGGACGTGTATGACCAGAGGCTTGCCGCTCACCTGCTTGGCATGGATGCCGGCGGGATAGGTCAGCCAGTCATGAGAGTGGATTATATCAAACTGCTCGGTGCGGGCCACTACGCCTGCCACTATCGAGTAGTTGTTTATCTCCTCGTGAAGGTTGTCCGGATATCGGCCCGAGAACTCTATGCAACCCAGATCATTGGTGTACATATTGCTGAAATCGGCATAGATATGGTCACGGAAATGATAATAATCATCAGAGTTCATCCACGGGTAACGCTGCTGGAGCACACCTCTGTCGGGATCACGCCAAACCACAGGAACGGTGTTCATTCCCACAATCTTCATGAAGCTCTGGTCCTCATCACCCCATGGCTTGGGCAGGCAGAACGTAATGTCCACGTTCCCCTGATTGGCTAGACCTCTTGTCAATCCGAAACTGGCCGTTCCCAATCCTCCAAGGATATGGGGCGGAAACTCCCAGCCGAACATCAGTACCTTCATATAGTCGTTTTATTGAAATTCATTAATCATCTTGATGGTTCTCAGTATCTCAGCCACGTTCATAGCGAACGATACAGCTCCGCGCCCCTTGAACGGCGGGTTGCCGTCAAAGAGTTCCGGAAGTGAGCCGATGCAGTGCGATGTCATCTCATCCTCATAACCTATCATCTGACGCTCCACGAATGACAGACCGCTCATCTTGAACACCTTGAGGTATGCCTCAAAGTAGAATCCTGCCAGCCACGGCCATGCAGTACCCTGATGGTAAGCATAGTCACGCTCACGCTGCGGGCCTACATAGTTGGGATTGTAACCCATGCTCTTGGGGCTGAGTGAACGCAGACCCTTGGGAGTAAGAAGTTCCTTGGTCACGATATCCACCACAGCCTTCTGCTGCTTGAGGTCCAGCGGAGAATAATCCAGAGCCACAGCGAATATCTGGTTGGGACGTACGCTCCAGTCGGGAGCATCCTTATCCACAAAGTCATACAGATAACCGTACTGGTTCAGGAATGTCTTTACGAATGACTTTCCGGTGTTTGAAGCAAGTGCCTCCAGACGCTTTGCGTAATCGGCCTTACCGTACTGCTTACTCAAATCGGCCACGAACATCAGCGCATTGTACCACAGAGCGTTGATCTCAACCACATAACCGGTACGCGGAATTACAGGAACGCCGTTTGCGGTAGAGTTCATCCATGTGGCGGCTTTCTCCTTGCCGTTTATGTGAACCAATCCGTTGCTGTGCAGGAAGAAGTTGTAGTGACGGTTGTGCCGGAGGAAATCCATAATCTCCGTAAGCAGCTTGCCGTACTTGTCCCAAGCCTGCTGGGCCGATGTTGCCTTAGCGTACTGCTGGATGGCCCATACAGCCCACAGCAGCACATCCGGATGCTCTATCTCATAAATCTGCAGTTTGGAGGGAACGCCCTTGATGAAGTTGCGGATAGCCTCCGATGCAGTGAACATGACGCTCTCAAACTCGCTTATCTCCTTGATTGACAGAGTCAGACCCGGCAGTGACACGAACATGTCACGGGCACGGCACTTGAACCAGGGATAACCGGCCAGGATATAGTGATGACCGCCCACCTTGTTATGGAACTGGTGTGCGGCGTTCTTGAGGCAGTGATAGAAATTGTCACGCGGGGTACGCTCATTAGCCTCAATTGTGAATGTACGTTTGAGTCCCTTGGTGCTTACCTCCTTGATGCCGGCCGAGAAGACTATGCTCTCACCTTTCTTAATGGGCATCTCAAAATATCCGGGAACGTAAAGGTCCTCATTGAACTCATATCCGCGCTCCAGTTCCTTGGAGTACTCGAACTTGCGGTACCAGTCAGGACGGAACACGAACTCGCCCTTCTTGCTGAACTGCATGAACAGCTCGGGGTATCCCGGGTACATCGAGGTGGCTATGCCGTTCTCAACCTCGCGGTACTCACGGCTGGCGTTGCTGTTCTCATGAGTGAACTGGCGCACGCTGCGGAATGCCAGGAACGGCTGGAAACGCAGTGTGGTCTCCGAGTGGCAGTCCATGAGCGTATATCGTATAAGTATGCGGTTTTCGTTATGCTCAAAGAGTTTCTCCTTTTTGAGCAGCACACCGCCCACGCGATATATGGTGGTAGGCACCTTGTCGCAGTTGAATTCACGTATGTATTTATGACCCTTGGGGCTGAAATTGTATCCCCAGTACTGATGCAATCCAAGGTTGAACTCGGCACCGTGCTGAATGACAGTTTCATCCAAAGAAGATAGCAGCACATGGTTCTCATCGTCAAGTTCGGGCAGAGGTACGACCAGAAGACCGTGGTACTTGCGGGTATTGCAGTCAACTATCGTGGTGCAGTGGTAGGCACCCGAACGGTTGGTCCGCAGAATCTCCCTGGGAAGTGTCTCTTCCAGATTGGTCATCAAGGTCTTTTCAAAACGCAGATAGCTCATCGTTTTTGTATAAATACTTATTTTACATCCAATACTTCTGCAAATAAATGCAAAATATCCGTCCTTTCTAAAAATTAGATAACACAAATATAGATACAAAAAGCATTAATTGATAACTTTGCGCGACTAAAAAAACCGATTGAAAAGAAAATCGACAAAATATGAACAGGATTGTATCCAAAGAACAGTTTTCAGAGAATGTATTCAAGTTTGAAGTAGAGGCTCCGCTTATTGCAAAGTCACGCAGAGCAGGTCACTTCGTAATCATCCGTATTGGAGAGAAAGGTGAGCGTATACCGCTTACAATTGCAGATTCCGATGTCAAGCGCGGCACCATCACCCTGGTTGTACAGCGCATCGGACTTTCAACCAACCGTCTCTGCAAACTTGAGGCAGGCGATATGATCACTGACGTGGTAGGTCCTCTGGGCCAGGCCACCCATATTGAAAAATTCGGTACAGTTCTGTGCGCCGGCGGTGGTGTGGGAACCGCTCCCATGCTCCCCATCATCAAGGCTTTGAAGGAGGCCGGCAACAAGGTTATCGCAGTTCTTGCAGGACGCACCAAGGAACTCATCATCCTTGAGGATGAGGTTCGCAAATATGCCGATGAGACCATCATCATGACCGATGACGGATCATACGGAAACAAGGGTGTGGTAACCGTAGGTATGGAAGAGGTAATCAACCGTGAGAAGGTAGACAAGTGCTTTGCCATCGGCCCCGCCATCATGATGAAGTTCTGCTGCCTCCTTACTCAGAAATACAACATCTCAACTGACGTATCACTCAACACCATCATGGTGGACGGTACCGGTATGTGCGGTGCCTGCCGTGTAAGCGTTGGCGGCAAGACCAAGTTCGTCTGCGTTGACGGACCTGAGTTTGACGGCCACGAGGTTGACTGGGACGGCATGATGAAGCGTATGGGCGCCTTCAAGGAGACCGAGCGCGAGGAGATGAAGAAACTTGAGGAGTCAGTTGCAGCTGCAGCTCCCGCCGCCAAGGAGGCTGAGTGCTGCTGCGGTGGCAGCAAGGCTAAGGTGGAGGTTGAGCCCATCGAGGTTCTGACCGACCGCAACGCCCAGTGGAGAGTTGATCTGCGTGCCACCATGAAACCCAAGGACCGCACCGCAATCGAGCGCTGCGTCATGAACGAGCTGGCACCTGACTACCGTCGTCACAGCCG
>DBYT01000079.1:0-6794 GCA_002309915.1 Bacteroidales bacterium UBA1179
GTTTGATTTAGGTTGTTTATTATATCTAAAAACTTCTCTTTCTCCTTAAAAACGGCGCAAAATTAAGAAATTCTTTTTACTTTCGCGCACAATTACTGAAGTAATAAGGTTAAAACAATTTAAGATTAAAAGTACAAGCAATATGGGCTTTTTCAAGAACCTATTCGGCAAAAAGACAGATCAGGTGGAAAACGTCGGTGGAATGGAGGACTTTATGACTCTTATCCGCGTTTACCTGCAGGCTGAAATAGCAGGAAACCTGGGCATTACGAATATCAACATGCTCCCCGACCTGGCTACTTTCAAGCGCGGTCTCAAGATACAGACCCAGGGAAATAAATTAGGTGTAGCAGAGAAGACACGCTGCAAGAAGATGATGGGACAGATGTACGGCATATCCGATGATTTCTTCAAGGAGATAGACTCATGCATCCGCAAGAACTGCCGCAACGTCACTTCCCTCCAGCCCTTCATGTTCCAGTTCCAGGGTTTCAGCTCTGACCTGATGATGCAGGTTGGAACCATCCTCAAGTGGAAGTTCCGCGTACCTTCATTCATGCGCGGCGCACTCAAGACCATGACCGAGGATGCAGTCCACAAGATCATGACCAACAACTCATGGAAGGATGAGGCCAGTTACAAGACCGTATTCAGCATCCGTCAGTATCAGCAGCATCTGGGATTCAGCGAAAAATGGATGAGCGAATATGCATTCAACACCCTCATTCTGGCCAAGAAGGAACCCCGCAGGAAAGAGGACCTGGAGGCTGCCCGTGAAATGCTCAAAAACAGATAAAAAACAGGCCTTTCCAAGGGCGGTTTTAATATTATTTGATTATATTTGTACATCAAATACTGATATTGTAATCAGAATATGACTGACGACGATTCCAGACTGATTGAACAGTTCGAGGGAAAGATCAGGAAACTGGTTGATCTCTACGATACCGTCAAAAGCAGCAATTCCCAGCTTCAGGGCCAATTGGAGGCCAAGGATCAGGAAATCAGGCTGTTGAAAGACCAGCTGGCCAATCTGCAGGAATCATATCAGAATTTGAAACGGTCTAAAGTCCTTGAGGTTTCGGGTCACGATATCGATGACACCAAACGCAGGGTATCAGGACTGGTGCGCGAGATAGACCATTGCATCAAACTGTTAAACGTGTAACCTATGGCAGAGGAGGCAATGGATGAATTGTTTGAAATCAAACTGATGGTAGGCGGAACGTACTACCCTCTGACCATCCGCAGAAAGGATGAGAGGCTGTACCGTGAAGCTGCCAGACGTATCAATGATAAACTCAACCGTTACCGCGAGCATTTCCCGCAGTTGAGTGAAGAAAAATACTACGTGATGGCCGCCGTTCATATCGCTATGGTGAACGTCATGTTGGAGGACTTCAATGATACGGCTCCCTATAAGGAGAAGATACAGCAGATGGACAAGGAGCTTGACTCCATTCTTGACAACATCGCTGCTCCCCAGGAGTAAGATTCCGGACATTTCACAACGAGGTTTACGCGCACTTTCCTGTCAGAAAGGTGGTCTCCCAACCTTTCCGTAGCAGGTCAGTGCGTATTATATATACACATAACGGGAGATAGACTATGTTATACATTATTTCAGCATTTGTTGGACTGATGGTTGGCGCAGTGGTTGCGTACATCCTTTCCAACAGCAGATTAAATAAGAAGGTCCAGAGTCGTCTGGAAGAGGCTGAGAACCAGGCAGAAGCCATCAAGCGTGACAAGCTGCTTGAAGTAAAGGAGAAATTCCTGAATAAAAAGGCAGAACTGGAGAAAGAGGTCCAGATCCGTGACCAGAAACTCCAGCAGAATGAGAACCGTCTGCGTCAGAAAGAGATGCAGCTCAACCAGCGCCAGGGTGACCTGCAGCGCAAACATCAGGAGGCCGATGCCGTTCGTGAGAACCTCGAAGCCCAGATGTCAGTGATTGAAGGTAAAAAGGAAGAACTCGAGAAACTCCAGATGCAGGAGCGCGAGAAACTTGAAGTTATAAGCGGTCTCTCGGCAGAGGATGCAAAGAACCGTCTTATTGAATCACTCAAGGAGGAGGCCAAGACCGAGGCAGCATCATACATCAACGAGATTATGGATGACGCCAAGATGACCGCCAGCAAGGAAGCCAAGAAGATCGTCATACAGACCATACAGCGCATCGGCACTGAGACAGCCATAGAGAACTCAGTAACCGTATTCCACATAGAGAACGATGAGATGAAGGGCCGTATCATCGGCCGTGAGGGACGTAACATCCGCGCAATCGAGGCCGCCTGCGGCGTTGAAATCGTGGTTGATGACACCCCTGAGGCTATCGTAATATCAGCCTTCGATCCCGTACGCCGTGAGATTGCCCGTCTGGCTCTGCACCAGCTGGTTGCCGACGGCCGTATCCACCCCGCCCGTATCGAGGAGGTTGTAGCCAAGGTACAGAAGCAGGTTGAGGATGAGATCATCGAAACCGGTAAGCGCACAACCATTGACCTGGGTATCCATGGTCTTCACCCCGAGCTTATCCGCCTGATAGGTAAGATGAAATACCGTTCATCATACGGTCAGAACCTGTTGCAGCACGCACGTGAGACCGCGAACCTCTGCGCCGTCATGGCTGCCGAGTTGGGACTCAACCCCAAGAAGGCAAAACGCGCCGGCTTGCTTCATGATATAGGTAAGGTGCCCGATGAGGAGACCGAGATGGCACATGCCGAGTACGGTATGCGTCTGGCCGAAAAGTACAAGGAGAAACCGGATATCTGCAATGCCATCGGTGCCCACCATGAGGAGTGTGAGATGACCAGCCTCATAGCACCTATCGTACAGATATGCGATGCCATTTCAGGTGCCCGTCCCGGTGCTCGCCGTGAGATTGTCGAGGCATACATCAAGCGTCTCAATGACCTTGAGAAGATTGCCCTCTCCTATCCCGGCGTAACCAAGACCTACGCCATCCAGGCCGGTCGTGAGCTCCGCGTAATAGTTGGAGCCGATAAGATTGACGACAAGCAGACAGAGCAGCTCTCCGCCGAGATTGCACAGAAGATCCAGAACGAAATGACCTACCCCGGTCAGGTAAAGATCACAGTCATCCGCGAAACCCGCGCCGTCAACTACGCACGATAACATATTATGAAAGGCTTGAAGCGATTGTTACTGCTGACAATTGTGGTATTGCCTCAATCAATTGTCAGAGCCGGTTCAAATGAATCGGCTTTGGTTATTAATGAAATCATGCCGGCAAACATTGACGTTTGCATGGACCCCTCATTCAACTACGGCAGCTGGATTGAACTGTACAACAAATCCGCTCAGGACATAGACATAACCGGCTGGTATCTGAGCGATGATGCGGCCGACAGGCAGCAATGCCCGTTGGGCAACCGCTCCAGAATAGTCAAAGCAGGTGGCTTTCTGACCCTATGGTTCGGCCATCTGGATGATTACTGCCTCAACCAGATTGAGTTCAGCATGGATTATGACAGCGGCCATGTATATCTGTTCGATACCGGCGGCAGTGAGATATGCAGCGTAGAGTATCAGGCCATCCCTGCCAGAATATCCTACGCACGTACCACTGACGGCGGAGACACCTGGAGTATGACCGGTTACCCCACTCCGGGCGCCACCAACACCACCAGCAAGTTTGCATCGGCCCAACTGGCGGCACCTAAGGTCAATACTGACTCCAGGATATACACCGGGCAGATGTCTTTCAACGTTGACGTTCCCCAGGGAGCCACCCTGTATTACACGCTTAATGGCTCCACGCCTGCTCCGGGCAAAGATGGAACCTATATCGGAGGATCAAGTTTCAACGTAACCGGTTCGGAGGTATACCGTTTCCGTCTGTACAAGGACGGTATGTTGCCCAGCCCCGTCACCACCCGTTCGTTCATCAAGACGGCCAATAATTACGGTGTACCCGTAGTATCCATTGTCACGGACCGCGAGGGTCTGTACAACACCAATTACGGCATGTGGGCCATCGGTCCCAACGGAAAAGCCGGTAACGGACGCAGCGACCTCTGCAACTGGAACCGCGACTGGGACCGCTCGGTCAATATCGAGATATTTGACACCTACGGCAATGTCATACTAAGCCAGGAGGCCGAGATAACCCCGTCGGGCCGATACAGCCGCGCAAACACCCCGCATCCCTTCAAGATCAAAGCCAAGAAGAAATTCGGTTACGACAACTATTTCCCCTTCACTCCATTCAGTGACAAGCCCTATAACAAGTACCAGTCATTGAAATTCCGCAGCGGAGGAAACAACTATCAGGCACGCCTCAAGGATGCCGCCCTCCAGACCATAATACAGCGTTCAGGTCTCAATCTGGATTGCCAGTCATATCAGCCCGTACATCACTATATCAATGGCCAGTATCAAGGCATCATAAACATCCGCGAGCCCAACAACAAGGACTACGCCTACTCCAACTACGGATTTGATGAGGATGAGGTGGATTGCTTCAAACTGGATCACAACAACGGAGGCGGAGGATTCACCCTTACCGAGGGTAGCCGTGACGGATGGGACGAATGGGTCCAGCTGGCCCAAACAGCCTATAATGATCTGGCATACAAGCGCATCTGTGAGATAGTTGATGTTGAGGAGTTCGCCAATTACATGGCTGTCGAGTTCTTCCTGGCCAACGAGGACTGGCCCAGAAACAACATCAAGGCATTCCGCCACAAGGATGACGGACGTTTCCGGTTTGTAGTCTTTGACCTGGACCATTCATTCGGATCAGTCAACGAGGTAAAGGACATAGATCCTTTCTTATCATTTGATTCACAGGAATACTATCCGGAAGGCGGTTACAAGGCCGCAATGGTGACTGTATTCCACAACATGCTCCAGAATGCCGCCTTCCGCAAACTGTTTGTAGACAGTTACTCCATAATTGCAAGTTCCGTCTTTTACACCGACCGTGTCGAGTCTGTGGTAAATGAGTTGTCTGCCCGTGCCGCGACAGAAATGTCTTTCAATGGAGAATCTCCTGCAGCCGATTCCATCCTGATATTAAACGCATTAGGCAAAAGCCATTACAATGACTACAAAAACAAAAGGACCGATCAGCTTATAAGTTGGAAATACGCCAGACTGAGCGGAACCACAAAAGTGTACAGGGTCATCAAATCAGATCTGTCCCAATCAGTGCTGACATTGAACGGTCTGCCCATACCATACAACAGGCTCTTTGGTGACGTATTCCTTCCTGCCAAAGTGAAAGCCACAGCACCTGCAGGTTACAGATTTGCCGGATGGTTGGACGCATACGGAAATCTCATATCAACCGATTCAGTCTTTGATCTCAGTGCCAATGACAAGTATGTATCAGCCTCTTTCACAAAGGATGATGTGATTGAACGTCCCGTCAGAATCAATGAGATAAGCGCATCAAATGACGTATTCATGAATGAATCATTCAAAAAGCATGACTGGATAGAGCTTTACAATGCCACATCCGACAGGATCGATGTCAGCGGAATGTATCTGTCCGACAACATAAACCAGCCTCTTAAATACGCCCTGCCCCAAGGCACCTCCATTCCGGCCAGAGGTTATCTGGTCATATGGTGTGACAAGGAGACCGGAACCAAACTGCATGCGCCCTTCAAGCTTGACAACAAGAATGGAAGTGCGGTAGTATTGACTGCCAGTGACAGATCATGGGCCGATACCCTTATCTACAACTCCCACACCGGTTTCCAGAGTGTAGGATTGTATCCCAACGGAGGCAGTACGTCATACATAATGAACCGCCCCAGTCTTGGCAAGTCCAACAACCGTAACAGTTATGACCTGTTTGACCGCACAATAATATCTGGTATAGCAGCTCTGCTGAATACGCCCAGGAATGAGATCATATACAATCTGGTGGGACAACCGGTAACCAATCCTCAACCCGGACAGTTGTATATAAAGAACGGGCGCAAGTTCTATTACAAACCCTGACTTTTGATACAATCAGAATAAGCCGCTTCAAACATCGCTCTGAGGCGGCTTTCATTATGAATAATGGAGCGCAGCGCAGCCAATCCTTCGGCATTGCGGGACTCCGGAATCCACAGTTTCAGATAGCCGCCCTCATCATACTTTTCGGCCATATGCTCACATGTACGCCTCCAATGGCCCTCCTTGTCAAGTTCCGGATAATGCTTGAAACCGTACTGCACGGTACGCAGAATAATACTCTCAGGAATAATCTGACGGTCAGCCTCGGCAATGATCTTTCCGTAAACACTCCTTGGCTCGTGGTCCGATGAAGCTCTGTGGTCCTCGGCAGCCTGTGCAATAACCTCAATCTGATCCTGCGTAAACCACTCTCCCAGCCTCTTGTCAGAACGTATTATCCTACCCGATTCCAAATGATGAGTCTTACGGTCTACGCTCAAACCAGTATCATGGTAAGCCGCAGCCGCATACACCATATCCACATCAACAGGATAAAACCCAGCCAGTCTGACAGCCTCCGCAATAACGGCCAGCACATGCTCTCGCCCATGTCCCGCATCAAACCCGTCATACCTAGGAATGACCGTTCCCTCTATGTAGTCTACCAGAGATTTATTCATAACCTCCTCAAAATTAGGAAACATTTTGTAATTTCGCAGCCGGAATAGCGATTCCGTTACATATCCAGGGGCTGTTTGGCTTTGACAGCGGGCAGGAATGGTATGTAAGCAGGCAGTGCTCTGTCGGTCCGCACTATAAAAAGACAGTCAACAATTATCTGGCAACACTAACTTTGCTCTTGCTGCTTGATCGAA
>DBYT01000079.1:6814-7025 GCA_002309915.1 Bacteroidales bacterium UBA1179
TGTGACAAGACATCACCCGGAAGCTCTTGCTCCGAAGCTCGTCGATACGGTGGTGCAGTCAAATCGGGGATAGTTCCTTTCGGCTTCGCGTAAGGGATGAGATTTTAGAAGATAAGGTCATGGCCCGGTAGCTCTATCCAAGTCATGGCTCGAAAATCCAAGTAGAGATAAGCCTGTAGAAAGCATATGGTTTCCCCGTTTGGACGAGGGT
>DBYT01000021.1:0-8407 GCA_002309915.1 Bacteroidales bacterium UBA1179
CTGTCCTTAAGGTCCGGTCCGATGCCCACGTCAAAGTAACCCGTCACGCCATAGGGATCCAGTTCCAGCATGGCACTGAGCAGCTCCTCACGGCTGCTGATGGCGCGGATACGCTCCACGTACGGTTTCATCGGCCCCATACCCTCGCGGTCACGGCGTTCTGTGTCCATGACCAGATTATAGAGGTCAGCAATACGGGCGGCATCACTGCCCGCAGGATTATCCTGTACAGTGATGCCGTCTATAAGTGCTTTGAGCTGCTTACGGTTAAGTTCAGCAAGCTCATCGTATGTACCGTAACAGGGAAAGTCATCAGGCAGAGGGTTGGCGTCAAGCCAGCCTCCGCAACTGAAGCGGTAAAAATCCTGGCCGGGGCTCATGCTCCGGTCCAGATAGTCCTCTCTTATCCCTGCTCCTTTAATCATTTACCAGATACGTGCTCTCTTCTCGGGTGCCAGATAGAGTGCGTTGTCGGGAGTTACGCCGAATGCCTCGTACCAGGCGTCAATGTGAGGCAGTGTACCGTTTACACGCCAGCGACCCAGTGCATGGGGATCACTCTTGGTCTGGTTGCGGATCTGCTCGTCACGGATGTTGCCGGCCCAAACACCAGCGTAAGCCATGAAGAAGCGCTGCTCGGGAGTGAAGCCGTTCACGGTCTTCAGAGGAGCATCCTTGGTGGCGTTCTTGAATGCCTGGTAAGCAACCATCAGACCACCGTGGTCAGCGATGTTCTCACCCAGAGTGAGTGAACCGTTCGCATTCAGGTCGGGCAGTACCTTGATGTTATTGAAGTGGTCTACGATAACCTGTACGTGCTCAACGAACTTATCGGCATCACCCTCGGCCCACCAGTCAGTAAAGTTACCGTCCTTGTCGAACTGACGGCCCTGGTCATCGAATCCGTGAGTCATCTCATGGCCGATAACCACACCGATTGCACCGTAGTTGAATGCATCGTCGGCACTCATGTCAAAGAACGGATACTGAAGGATACCTGCGGGGAAGCAGATCTCGTTTGTGGTAGGATTGTAGTAAGCGTTGACAGTCTGAGGAGTCATGAACCACTCGGTGTTGTCAACCGGCTTCTTGTACTTGCGCTCTACATTATCCTGCCAGAAGAAATGAGACATGGCAATCTGGTTGTCAAACAGGCTCTTGGCAGGATCTATAGTGAGCTTTGAGTAATCCTTCCACTTGTCGGGATAACCGATCTTTACATAGAAGGCATCCAGCTTCTCATGAGCGCGGGCCTTAGTCTCGTCACTCATCCAATCCTGGGCATCAATACGCTCGCCAAGGGCAATCTGCAGGTTCTTTACCAGAGTAACCATACGCTCCTTAGCCTCTGCGGGGAAATACTTCTCAACATAAAGCTGGCCGATGGCCTCACCCAGTGTGCCGCTTACTGATGATGTGGCACGCTTCCACCAGGGCTGCTGCTCCTGACGTCCGCTCAGGATCTTACCGTAGAAATCAAAATTGGCGTCGTCAAGTTCCTTGGTCAGGATAGAAGCGGCATGATCAATAAGCTGCCACTCCATATATGACTTGTGAGCCTCAACGGGAACCTGAGCCAGGATAGCCTCAACCTCATGGATAGGCTCGGGCTGACCTACGTCAACAAAGTCGCAGTCGTAAAGACCCAGTGCATCAAAATAGTACTGCCAGTCAATGCCCTTGAAATCCTTCTTGAGCTGCTCGAATGTCATCTTATGGTAGTTTGCGGCGGGATCGCGCTGCTGTACGTTGTTGTAAGACTTATCGGCGATACGGGTCTCAATCAGCATAACATCCTCCATCTTCTTCTGAGCGGTCTTGGCATCAAAGCCGCAGAGAGTGAACATACGTACTATATGCTTCTTGAAAGCCTCACGGATTGCGGTAGTAGCCTCATCGGTATCCAGATAATACTCCTTCTCACCGAGTGACAGACCACCCTGGCCAATGCTTACAAGATTAGACTTGCTGTCCATCATATCGGCACCGATACCCAGACCGAAATAGTTGCTTACAAGACCGTTTACATCCAACTCAGTCATGAGCGGGAATATCTCCTTGCGGTCCTTTACAGCCTCAATCTTCTCAATCCAGGGTTTCAGGGGAGCAAGGCCCTCCTTCTCACGGCGTGCGGTGTCAAGCACCAGCTTATAGAGATCAGCTATCTTCTGAGCATTTGTACCCATCTCATTGTCAGCAGCCACGATCTCATCGATCAGGCCCTTCAACTGCTCGCGGTTATCCTCGGCCAGCTGGTCAAAACTGCCGAAACGTGCATACTCGTCGGTGAGAGGATGGGCAGCATTCCAACCACCGTCTGCAAACTGGAAAAAATCGTCACCGGGTACTGCGGTCTTGTCAAGATTCTCCATCTTGATACCTATACCCTGCTTGGAATTGTTACAAGAAATCATAGCCATTCCTGCAAATGCAATTGCTAATAATGTTACTCTTTTCATAATTTATAAATGTTATAAACTCTCTCCTTCAATCATTGCCTCCTCCCAACGTTTCTCGGCCTCGGCCAGGTCATTCTTAAGCTTGCCGTAAGCCTCAAACATAGCAGGATTCTGCGCTCCCGTGGGTGTGGAAAGCCACTCCTCAATATCCTTTATCTCCTTTGATATACGCTCCACCTCCTTCTCGCAGTCATCAATCTTCTTCTGGACCTTGCGCTTGCGGCGCTCCTGCTCCTTTCTGGCCTCGTAATCATCCTTACCGGCCGATGCCTTATCCTGCGCAGCCTGAACCGCGGGGGCTCCCTTCATGCGGCCTATGTCGGCCAGGTTGTCCAGGTTCTTCTTCTGCAGGAAGTCATAGATGCCGCCCAGATGCTCGCGAACCTTACCGTCGGCAAACTCATATACCTTGCTTACCAGTCCGTCCAGGAACTCACGGTCATGGCTTACTACGATAACTGTGCCGTCAAATGCCTGTATAGCCTCCTTTAGCACATCTTTTGATGCCATATCCAGATGGTTGGTAGGCTCATCCAGAATAAGCAGGTTGTTGGGTGTAAGCAGAAGTCTGATCATTGCCAGACGTGAGCGCTCACCGCCCGACAGTACCTTGACCTTCTTCTGACCGGCCTCACCGCCGAACATGAATGCACCCAGTATATCGTTAATGCGGGTTCGGATAGGACCGGTAGCCACATTGTCTATCGTATCGTGAACAGTCACCTCATCATCCAGCAACTGCGCCTGATTCTGTGCATAGTAACCTATCTGTATGTTATGGCCGATGGTAAGCGTACCGTCAAACGGAATCTCGCCCATGATGCACTTTACCAGAGTGGTCTTTCCCTCACCGTTACGGCCTACAAATGCCACCTTCTCACCGCGCTTGATGGTCAGGTCAACCCCGCTGAATACCGTGTGGTCGCCGTAACTCTTGGCCACGCCCTCACAGATTACGGGATAGTTGCCGCTGCGGATTGCAGGCGGGAACTTAAGACGCATGGTCTTGTTGTCCACCTCATCAACCTCAATGGGAACTATCTTCTCAAGCATCTTGATGCGGCTCTGAACCTGTACTGCCTTGGTGGGTTTGTAGCGGAAACGCTCTATGAACTCCTTGGCATCGGCTATCTCCTTCTGCTGGTTCTCATAGGCACGCTGTTGCTGCTCACGGCGCTCCTTGCGCAGTTCAACAAACTCGTTGTACTTGACACGGTAGTCATATATCACGCCGCATGATATCTCAATGGTGCGGGTAGTTACGTTGTTTATGAAAGCGCGGTCATGGCTCACCAGCAGTACTGCGTTGCANNTTGGCCAGGAACTCCTCAAGCCACTGTATGCTCTCAATGTCCAGATGGTTGGTAGGCTCGTCAAGCAACAGCACATCGGGGTGACGCAACAGTATCTTGGCCAACTCTATGCGCATGCGCCAGCCGCCGCTGAACTCGCTTGTGGGGCGGTCAAAGTCATCACGGCGGAATCCAAGACCCAGAAGGGCCTGCTCAAGTTCAGCCTGATAGTTACCTCCGCCCATCATCTGGTAGCGCTCGCTCTCACGGGTGAACCTGTCTATCAGGGCGTGATACTCCTCACTCTCATAGTCGGTACGCTCCACCATCTGGTTGTTCAGGCGCTCAACTTCAGCCTTTAGTTTGTGGATATCCTCAAAGGCGGTCTCGGCCTCCTGTCTTACCGTGCGGGTATCGGCCAGTTTCATTACCTGGGGCAGATAACCGATGGTCATCTCCTTGGGTATTGAGACGGTGCCCGATGTAGGTTGCTGCAATCCGGCGATTATCTTAAGCATGGTCGATTTGCCCGCACCGTTCTTACCCACCAGGGCAATACGGTCCTTGTCACCTACCACGTAGCTGACATCATGGAACAGGGGGCGGGCCCCGAACTCAACCTTAAGATTCTCTACCGAAAACACTTATGCGAACAACTTGGCGGGATATACACCCTCCTTTACAAGTTCTGCAATCTTGTCTACAACACCCTGACGGTCCTCAGCGTAAGTTACGCCGAACCACTTGGCGGTGGTGTCAAGAACCTCAACCGTTGCAGTACCGTTATTGATCAGCTCATTTACCATGAGCGGGATATAGTACTCTGACTTGGGAACATTGATATTAGCCTTGAGCCAGCCCTTGAAGAAGTCATCGGAGTACTTCATATAGTCAGGGGTGAATCCCCATACGTTCATTGATACGGGAGTGTTGTCATCGATGCGTACCCAGTCCTCACCGTCCTTGTAGCATACGCCGTTCTCGCGGCGCAGTATCTCGGTACGCTCCACTACGGTGGTCAGATGACGCTGTGCGTTAACCTCACATACGCCGCGTGATACCTTACCGTTCTCACTCAGTGTGTTGGCAACGCGGAAACCTACCATGGAATATACATTCTTTGAACCCTCAGGCAGTGAGCTCAGGAACTTGCCCATAACGGCAAAGCAGTCACGGCCGTAAAAATCGTCGGCATTGATTACGCAGAAGGGCTCGTTGATCACGTCCTTTGCCATCAATACTGCATGGTTGGTACCCCAGGGCTTGGTGCGGTCCTCCGGGCATTTGAAACCCTCGGGCAGGTCATTGATACTCTGGAACACGACCTCGGTCTTGACATGGCCCTCATACTTCTTGAGTACCAGACGGCGGAAATCATCCTCAAAGTCCTTGCGGATAATGAACACCACCTTGCCGAATCCGGCGCGGATAGCGTCAAATACTGAGTAATCCATAATGGTTTCACCACTGGGGCCCAGAGCATCCAACTGCTTGAGTCCACCGTAACGGCTGCCCATTCCGGCTGCCAGAACAACGAGTGCAGGTTTCATAAATATCCTTTTTTGATTATTATTCCGTTTTAATGCGCAAAGGTAACACATTTCCAGCTATTATTTCGCTATATTCGCGGTCAAGAAACCATATGGAACTATGAAAAAATATCTTATCGGAATTCCGCTCGTAATGGCATTGCTTTTTGCCACCAACTGTAAGAACAGCGGCGCTGCCGCTCCCGCCGAGGAGGTTGACGCCGACACCATTATACTGGACGCCGATCAGTACGTCCGTTTTGAGACCACAAAGGGCAATTTCACCATAAAACTCTACCGCGAGACCCCGCTCCACCGTCACAACATGGTACGCCTGGCACGCAAGGGTTTCTATGACGACCAGCTCTTCTTCGGAATCCAGAAAAACTACAAGATCCAGTGCGGTGACGTCCACTCCAAGAACGCCAAGCCCGGACAGGAAATAGGCATTGATGCCGATGAAGACGAGTACAGGATAGAGTCTGAGGTCAATCCCTGGAAGTTCTACCACAAGCGCGGAGCCGTAGGACAGGCCAGCACCAAGCAGTTCAACTACTCCACCAGCCAGCAGTTCTACATCATTACCGGCAAGAAGGTGAACAGTTCAAATCTGCCCGCACAGGAGAAAGTCATAAACAAGCGATACCGCCAGGCAGTGAAGGACTCCATCACCCAGCCGCACGCCAAGGATATCCTGACATGGCAGAAATACGGTGAAAAGAAAAAGATAAGCAAGCTGAACGATCAGCTCAATGACCAGGCCGATGCCATCATGAAGACCCGCCCCAAGTTCGCATACTCACAGGAGCAGATCAAGGAGTACACCACAGTGGGCGGTGCCCATACACTTGACGGCCTTTATACCGTATTCGGTGAGATATCGGAAGGAATGGATGTGGTCGAGGCCATAGAGAAACTGCCCGCCACCGGAAAGAACGGACGTCCCAATCCTGATGTAAAGATCATCAGGGCATACGTTATTGAAGAGAATCCCTGAAACTCTGCCACAGAGGATCATCGGGCAGAGGAGCCTTGACATCTATCATCTCATGTGATACCGGATGCTCAAACGTCACGTGGTATGCGTGAAGCGATATGCTGCCGTCCGGATTTGAGCGCTCTGCCCCATACTTGAGGTCACCCTTGATAGGACATCCCATCTTGGCCAGCTGGCAGCGAATCTGATGATGACGCCCGGTGAGCAACTCAATCTCCAGAAGATGATAATTGACTGAACTTGCAACCAGCCTGTAGTTCAGTATGGCTTTCTTGCTACCCGGCACCTCCTTGTCATAGGCATATGAACGGTTCTGTTTCTCGTTCCTGACCAGCCAGTTCTCAAGCCTGCCCTCAGGCTGTTTGGGTCTGTTCTTTACAATAGCCAGATAGCGCTTGTCGACACTGCCTACACGGAACATCTCATTAAGGCGTGACAGGGCCTTGCTGGTTTTGGCCAGCACCACCAGTCCGCTTACGGGGCGGTCCAGACGGTGCGGCACACCAACAAAAACATTTCCGGGCTTGGAGTATTTCTCCTTAAGGTATGCGGCAACCGTCTCCGACAACGGAACGTCGCCGGTCTTGTCGCCCTGGACTATCTCACCAGCCCGTTTGGAGACAATTATAATGTGATTATCCTCGTAGAGTACCTCCATTACATGCTCATTCCACCGTCAACCTGCAGGACCTGACCGGTAATGTATGAACTGTCATCGGACACAAGGAACAGGGCAGCCTTGGCAATCTCCTCTACCTGAGCGCCGCGCTGTAGGGGAATTGACTTGCACCACTCGGCCAGTTTCTCCTCGGGAATCTTGCCTGTGGTCATCTCGGTCAGTACAAAACCCGGAGCAATCACGTTGGCACGGATGCCGCGTGAAGCAAACTCCTTGGCAACAGACTTGGTAAGGCCAATCAGACCGGCCTTGGATGCCGAATAGTTGGTCTGACCGGCGTTTCCATGCAAACCTACCACTGATGATACGCAAAGGATGTTACCCGAGCGCTGACGCATCATCTGTGTTGAGCAGGCCTTGATAAAGTTGAAGGCCGATTTCAGATTGGTATTCAATACCTCATCCCACTGCTGCTCGTTCATGCGCATCATCAGACCGTCACGTGTGATACCTGCGTTATTGACCAGAATATCTATGCTTCCGAACTCCTTTACAACCTCATCAACCATCTGTGCGGCGCCCTCGTAACTAGCCACGTCCACGCGGTAACCCTTGGCCTTGATTCCGTTGGCACTGAGTTCCTGCTCCATGGCCTGAGCCTTCTCCACACTGTTGATATACACGAATGCCAGGTTGGCGCCCTCAGCTGCAAACAATTGCGCCATAGCCAGACCGATTCCACGGGTAGCTCCTGTAATGAGCACCGTCTTTCCTGAAAGTTTTCCCATAATATTATTATTGCTTATTAGTATCTCCATTATAACCCAGCGCACCGTAGATAAGACGGCGTGCCTCGAAACGAATCTCTTCCCTGGTATTGCCCTGCCAGAGTTTACCGCGGATGTAGGGTGCCTCGAATCCGCGCATACAGTTGTGCATGATCTCAGCCGTACGCTTTACGCTGACCACATCAAATGCGCCCGATGTCTTACCCTCCGATATAATCTCCTGAAGCAGTTGTTTCTGCTTTACGTCAAATCCCTTACGGAAATGCTCAAGGCCCCAGCTGTTACGGAAGAACCCCGATCTGAGAGTACCGTTGCGGTCAACCGTCTCCTTGATAAGACGGAAATAGCCGAACACAAACTCAACTATCTTCTGCTGTACCGGCATGTTCTGCCTTGCAATATCGGTAAGTTGGTTGAGAACCTTCTCAACCTCACTGTTGATTACTGCCTGAAACACCTCTACTTTGCTCTCAAAATAGGCATAGAGGGTGCGACGGCTTAGACCAGCCTCCTCGGCTATGTCTATCATCGTGGTCTCGTCATAACCCTTCTTTACAAAGAGCTCCTTGGCGGCTGCGATGAACTGAAGTCGTGTTTTTGGATTCTCCATAGCTTCAAATAGGGTTACAAAAGTACAAAAAATGTGTATTAGGCAAAGAATAACACTAAAAGATTTGTCCGGATTGCACAAAAGGAGTATCTTTGCACTCGCAAAACGAAATC
>DBYT01000021.1:8536-11357 GCA_002309915.1 Bacteroidales bacterium UBA1179
CCTTTTTTTAGTTCGCTAACGCGAACGGGTGGCCCTCCGGGCCATCTCGCTCGCATACTCACTTCGCCCCAATACGCTTGAACCTGCGTACTCAGGCTTGGAAGTTCTCTGCGTTTAGGACCAGCATGGAAGTAGATTCGGGTGCTGGCTCCTGTTTGGGTTCAACCTTCTTCTCGTATCTTAACTTATCGTTCTTAGTGATTGTATAGATCAGGTTGGTCCTGTAGCATATCCAACATACCAGACCAATACCTATAAGCCAATATATCAGCTTCTTCCACCAGGGAGTCTTGTCGGCAAACGGATCGGGCTCAGCCTTGAGCGGACTCTTGCCTATTTCGGTAAGGGTAGCGCCGAATGTCATGTTAACCTTAACTGATGCATTGATTGCCCATCCGTTGGCATTGAGCAGCGGAGACAGGTTACGCTTGCGGATCTTGAGCCATGCCAGAATCATGGACGGGCCGGATATTACAAGCATGATTGCGGCAATCAGGATCAGCCACTTCCACCATGACCAGTCTGAAACCGACTTGGACATATCGGTGATGGCATCCATTATAGCTCCGATAGCCAGGCCGATGGCAGCAAAGATACCTGCGAATGTTGCGATATCGAAAGGTTTCTTCTTTTCAGCTCCGGCAGCGCCGTCTTTTCCGGCATTGTCAACCTTTGCGGTCATATCGGCCATAACCTTATTGTCCTTCTCGGCGGCACGTTTCTCAATAGTGGTCTCGATGTAACGGCCAATCTTGCGATAGGGAGCCCAGAAAGCTTGACGTATGCTGATAGGATTGTCAATGATCTTAAATACCGTGGCATCCCACTCCACTCCCTTGCGGTCATAGAACAGGCCATGCTTGCCCTCGCGAAGGTCAGAAACATCACCGTCGGTCATGACGGCTGCTATGATCATGGTGTTGCCTGTAATCTTGTCAACGCAGTTGCAGTACAGGATGTACATACCGCTCAGGCTGGTTGCCGTAGCGTGCGGTCCCATATCGGGCACCTTTATACAGAGTTCGCAGCAGCGCTCGTCGATATAGAGCTCACCTGCCTGGAATATTGCCTTGCCATCCGGATCATAGAAGTCACGGAACGATACGAAGTTGCAAAGGAACGTGTAGAAGTCACGGTACAGGTGCAGCAGCTTGGCCACCTCATCAATAGAGAGTGACTCTGACTCCAGAGCCTTGTCATCATCGATAATCTTGAGCAGTTCAGCCTTGCGGTCTGCCTTGAGTATTGCATTCACCTGATCCAGACCCAGAGCCTCAACCTCGGCGCCGGCCTTCTCACCCAGCCATGCCTCATACGGAGCCAGCTTTGCTACGAACGCATTCCACTGCTCCTCGGTAATCTCGGAAGCACCCTCGAACTCCTTGTCCAGAGCCAGCGCTCTCAGTTTGCCGACAGTAGCCTGCCAAACCGGGTTAATACGCTCGTCAATAGGAAGGGTGTTATTGGCCGATATGCGGGCCAGCGGATATGTTGAAATCTCATCGGCACATGCTGACAGATCCTTGTCACTGATGGTCTCGATACGTGTTACCGATACGTCAAGAGCATTCACACTGCCTGCATGGAATACAGCCAGCTTGCAACGCATGAAGTAATCGGCAACCTTGGCCTTGATCTGATTGACTATATCATAAACAGCAGCCGTATTGTCACCGAAAGCAAAGATTGACTTGTCATCGGCAGCCTTTTTCTGCCATGCCGAGTAATTGGCAAGCGCAGCATAGAATGCCTCCAGCGAGTCTGCATCGGCACCCATGAGTCCACTGCGGTCTGCCTTACCGCCTACTGAAGCCACGCAGGCCTCAATGGTCTTCTGCAGTTCCTCATCCTTGGTTGACTGCACGGTAATGATACCGTCGCCGTTCAGACCAGTCTTGGCAAAAATAGCCACGCTGTCATCGGCATCGGCCACTGATATGCTGTCCTTCTTGAGTCCCAGGTTCTTAAGTATCTGTTTGGCCGATGCCAACAGCCTTGCACCATCGGGATTATCGGTATTGAAAGCCGAAAGCGGCAGGGTATCCTCCTTCTTAAGAAGCATATCGGGATCCTTGATGACCGATGTTATCCACTCGGCAGCCTTGACAACCTCATGAACATGTATGCGGCCGTCATTGTTTGAATCCAGAATCTTGAGGGTCTTGGCATCAAACTCAAGACCGACAACCGGCGAGCTCAAAACTGTCCACAGTTTCTGATCCAGCTCACCCAGATGCCTGATATCCTCACCGCTCTTGATATTGACGCGGTTCTTTCCACCTATCGTGGAAAACTTCCAATCATAATTACTCATAAACTTAATCTATTAGTCCATTTTATTCTCGTGGCTCAAATATAAACAAAAGATTATCCCTTTAATCAAATCAAACCCTCAAAAATGTAATAAAAACTACAGAAAGCAAGCAAAGGAAGTATCGTTGCCTCCGCTGGAGTACGGGATTAGGGAGACGACGTTACGTGGCTACTCAGAACCCCTCCGAGACCTAAACATCGAACGCCTCCCTTTTAGTCCCCTTCGGGGCCTAACGGTCGTTAAACGAAACGATGTTCTTAACGGCCTCTCCAGGGCACTCCACTCACGCCCCTCCACTAACGCTCCCAAATCCCGTACTCCAGCTCCAGCAAACAGCACCCTCTCCACACCTAGCAGCAAATAATACGCAAGTACAAAAGTATTGGGGCGAAGCGAGTATGCGAGCGAGAACGGCCGGAGGGCGTCCCGTTTACGGAGCAGATAAAAAAAAGGACGCTCCAGACTAATTGTCCAGAGCGTCCTGAAAAACGGCGGCTACCTACTCTC
>DBYT01000116.1 GCA_002309915.1 Bacteroidales bacterium UBA1179
CATCTGCACGATATCAGGGACTACACCACCGATAAACACCACAAGACCGATGACTACCCCTTTGGAGGCTGCGCCGGCCTTGTAATGAAGATAGAGCCCATTGACCGCCTCATAACCGACCTCAAGTCACAGCGCGACTACGATGAAGTTATATACACTTCACCCGACGGCGAGCAGTTCAACCAGAAAACCGCCAACAGCCTGTCACTTCTCAACAACGTGATTATCCTGTGCGGCCACTACAAAGGCATCGATTACCGCATCCGTGAGCATCTCATTACCCGCGAGATAAGCATCGGCGACTATGTACTTACAGGCGGTGAACTTGCCGCTGCCGTAATGACAGACAGCATAGTACGCCTTATTCCCGGTGTATTGTCCGATGAGCAATCGGCCCTGTCAGACTGCTTTCAGGACAATCTGCTTGCCCCACCCGTCTACACCCGTCCCGCCGAGTATAAAGGCTGGCGTGTGCCCGATGTCCTGCTTTCAGGCAATCAGGCACTCATAGACGACTGGGAATTTCAGCAATCAATGGAGCGCACCAAACGCCTGCGCCCCGACCTGTTGCAGTAATGAAACTCCGTAAGTTCCTGGATTATGACGATACCTACAGCCTGAAGGGTATCGCAATGCTGATGATTATCATCGGCCATGCCATCAACGGCTATCCCAGGACCGATACCGGATACTTTTATCCCGGTTGGCTTGACAGCCTCCATATGGAACTCTGGGCCGCCATGGGAGTATCAATATTCTTCTTTCTGTCCGGTTACGGCATGTTCCTGGCCCTTGACAAGCGTCAGGGCTCTATTGACTTGAAATATGTCATGTCAAAGGTCCGGAAGTTGTTTGTTCCGCTTCTGGTCTACTGGTGCATAGAAATAGTGACGCTTCTCATATTCAACCGTCAGGAACTTACCACGCACATTTTCAGGGAGATATTCACATTCTCCATGCATCCCGACGTCGAGAACTGGTTCTTCAAGGTGATTGTGCCCTCTTACGTCATCATGTTCGGCCTCTTCATGACCAGGATTCCCAATACCGTCAGAGTGATACTGCTGTTTACAATGACGGCAATCTACATCCTGGTAATGCGCCGGGCCGGATTCGGACTGTGGTGGTATAATACCATACTTGCATTACCGCTTGGCTCATTGGTGGCTTACCACAGGGAACTGTTTGAAAAGATGCCTCCGCTTACCGTTAGCCTGGTATGCGTAGCCTTGATGGCATCAATATACCTATTCCACTTCAATTCAATAGTATTCAATGCAATAGCCCCGTTCATGTTCATATACCTGATACGGGTGGTCAATATAAACAACAAGCTGTTGAACTTTGTTGGAGTCAACAGCTTCCTGTTCTATTTCATTGAATGTCCTGTGCTGGACGAAATCGTAAAGTTCTCTTACTGCAATTTCCCGCTCTACTGCCTCCTGGCAATATGCGTCACATTCGCGCTGACGTGGGTTGTCAAACTTGCAGTGCTCCGATAATCTCCTGAACGGAACTGAATCCGTGGCGCTCCAGGTAATCGGCTATTCCGTCAACCACTTTCTCTGATATTGAAGGATCAATAAAGTTGGCTGTACCTATCTGTATGGCCGATGCGCCCGCAAGCAGGAACTCAATTGCGTCAGTTGCCGAGCAGATACCTCCAAGTCCTATTACAGGTATCTTCACAGCCTTTGCAGTCTGCCATACCATACGCAGTGCAACGGGCTTTACGGCTGGTCCGCTCATACCGCCTGTAACGGTTGAGAGTATCGGACGGCGCTTCTCGGCATCGATCGCCATTCCCAGCATGGTGTTAATGAGTGATACGCTATCGGCACCTGCGCCCTCGACGGCACGGGCTATCTCAGTGATATCGGTCACGTTAGGTGAAAGCTTTACTATCAGGGTCTTGTCATAGGCCTTGCGTACAGCGCTTACAACCTGTGCTGCGCTTTCGGGATTGACTCCGAACGCCATGCCGCCCTGCTTTACGTTGGGACAAGATATATTGAGCTCTATGGCAGGTATATCGTCAAGTGTATTGATTATACTTGCCGTCTGAACGTAATCATCTATGCATGAGCCGGATACGTTCACGATTATGGCCGTGCCTATCTTCTGGACCTCGGGATAGATATGATCCACAAAGTAGTCCACGCCCTTGTTCTGCAGTCCTACTGCATTGAGCATTCCTGAAGGGGTCTCAGCCATACGAGGATATGGATTACCCTGGCGCGGAGCAAGAGTGGTACCCTTGACTATGATGGCGCCCAGACGGCTGATATCCATGAAATCAGCATACTCAGTTCCGTACCCGAATGTACCTGATGCGGTCATTACAGGGTTCTTGAGCTCAAGTGAGCCTATCTTTGTGCTTAATTGAACCATTTCAGTCTTTCTATTTCAAAAACCGGACCCTCTTTACATACACACACGTTACCCTGATCGGCCGTATCTTCCACACAGCACAGGCAGGCACCTATACCGCAAGCCATACGGTGCTCCAGGGAGACCTCGCAGGCAATCTCATGCTCCTTGGCCCAGAGTGCCACCGCTTTAAGCATCGGTGTTGGACCGCAAGCGTATATCCTGTCAAAATGCTCGCTGTCAAGCAGCAGGCTGTGATTTGTCACAAAACCTTTCTCACCGGCCGATCCGTCCTCAGTAGTCACGAACAGGTCACCATACTTCTGAAACTCCTCCTTGCGCAGGATAAGAGCTTCAGTACGTCCTCCGAACAGGAATGTAGGACGGATTCCGTGCTCTGCAAACTCCTGACCCAGGAACAGAAGCGGTGCAACACCTACTCCGCCACCTATCAGCAGGGGCTTTGCCACATGGGTTGAGCGGTAACTGAAACCGTTTCCAAGCGGCAACAGAACGTTGATTTTATCTCCCGCCTTGATATCAGCGAGTGAACGGGTTCCCTCACCAACAATCTGGATCAGGAATTCTATGAGATTGTTCTTACGGTCGATCGAATGAATTGAAATAGGTCTGCGTAGCATTACCTTGGCCGACGGCACCTGCAGTTCAGCAAACTGTCCGGCTACCATATCCGGAAGTTCACCCGGGTATTGCAGTGTCAGAAGTGTTGCTGCGGGGCCGGCCATGCGGTTGGCTGCCACAGTCATATCCAGTTGGAATTTCTTCATTTTATAGCACTTATTTACGGCGCGAAGGTAATAAAAAAGGTGCAACCCCGAAAGGCTGCACCCTGGTTAGTTATAGGTTATTCTCAATTAGTATTCCTGAACATTCTTGAAGTCACGCCACTCAAGACGCCTCTTGTAGTTCATGAGCTGGCCTCTGGGCACGTACAGTTTGGCACTCTGCTTAACCTCATCGTCAAATACCGTGGGGCTGCAGTGAGGAGGCCACATACCGTGTGAGTTCACAAGCATCAGCTTGGGGCAGTTCTTGAAGGCATCAACACCCAGGATTCTGGTATTGCCGCCCAACTCAACCTCCTCGAGTGATGTGCAGTTCTTGAATGAGTTGTCACTGATAGCGGTCACAAAGTTTCCGATGGTTATCTTCTTAAGGAACGAATTGTCCATGAATGCCTCTGTGCATATTACAGAAACATCCTCCGAGATAACGAATTCGGCAGTTTCCTTCTTGGCCGGATACTTGATAAGCATCCTGTTGTCCTTACTGAACAGAACGCCGTCAACATCCTTGTAAGACTGATTGTTCTCATTTACAGTGAACTTACGGATACCTGAACAGCCCTTGAAAGCGTCATTCACGATGCGAAGAATACTGTACGGGATGTCGATTGAGGTCACTTCGGTGCAGCCGTAGAATGCATTCTGGTCAATTTCCATAACACGGAAGGTAAAGTCGTTGTCCTCACCTGTCGTAATGAATGACGGAATGCTTATGTCGCCCTTATAGGAACTGGGACCGTCATCAAAATTCTTACGGCCGTTTGTCCTGTCCCAAGTAAGGGTTACGTTTCCGAAGTTATCCAGAATCTTATAACACAAGGTGGTGCCGTTGTTGTAATTGACCGTAATGATCTGGTCCTCAACCTTAGCATCAAGCTGTTTAACCAGCAATGTCTGCCACACCTCCTTCTGATTCGTCTTTGATGCCTCCTTGCTGCTACGGCAACCGGCCAGCACAAATGCTGTAATAGCTAAAACAAATAGATATTTCCTCATAGCTGTAATGTGTTTGTCCTTGTATCAGCAAATATAAACATCAAATTAAAAAAAATCAAAAAATCCGTATTATTTTTTTAAATCCGATGAAAATTTCTGATAAGTGCCGTCTGCAAAGAACACAACAACCTCCTTTATCCTCTTTTCCTTACCTGAAAAATCGCCCTCTGTTGTGGGCTCAACATCCTTATTATTACGTCTTTTACGTTGTTTGGGAAGGTTTTCTTCCTCTCTGAGATTTGAATTTTCGGGAGATTTCCGTACATCATCCGTAAAAAACAGACTCTCCATACCGGGAAGAAGGGGATAATTGTCCTTATCCGGCTCATTCTGCTGAAGCTGTGGAATGGCCGATCCCTTTCCGTTCAGGAGCCATTCCAGCTCAACATCCGGGAAACTGGTATGAATAGCCATAATAATCTTAAGGCTGGGTTCATTCCTGCCGCTCAGTATATGTTGAAGTGTGGCACGCTGCACTCCGATGGCATTTGCAAACTGAGTCGGATTCAGATTCAACAGTTGCATCAGTTCTTCAAGTCTCTCTCTCATAAGAAATGTGTCAGTTTTTTGTATCCGATACAAATGTATCAATCAAATTTTGAATTTACAAATGAAAAATTGTATCAAACATTTGTATGTAACATTTGTAAAATCGACACATCTGTCAACTGATCTCTGAAGAATCGCATAAATCAACGCCCAGGTGAATACCCGTGCCTGGAATTCACTTCATAAAATTATCGTAAAACATTGAAAATGGAACATATACAATGTACACCGCTATCATTATCAGCCCGATTTGAACGTTTTGCATAATTCGACACAAAACCTTACCGAATCAGTTCATCGCATTGGGTATAATATATTTGATTTTCAGTAAGTTATATTGAAAATATCATTCTGCATACCATTTTGCATACCAGCCTGACGCAGATAGCCGTCCCACCCGAATATCAATCCTGAACCGTGAGACCAGAGCGGTTTGTTGTGGAAAAACGCCGCGTTACAATTGTAAAACGCAGTCCAAATATTACAAATGGAATGGTTAATAAAAATTAAAGGCCATCTTTTGGATGACCTTTCGTATACATGTTGCGCGAGATTTCAAAATTTGGAACAAATACGCCCTGCTGCCCGAAATATTGAAATTTTGGAATTCTAGTGAAGAATGATATAAAGCAGCTCCTTTAGCAAGCCCTCCCCTGTATTGCCGGTTGCATCGACACCTTTTGACTTGCCGTCGTATCTGCGGATAGCATTTATTATCTGCATCGTCTGGGTAGCAGTGTAGTTTCTCATACCGGTTGTATAGTCCCTCACCCCCCAGGTGCTTCTAAGATCCAACTGTTCGGCTATACCGCTGTCACTCTTGTCAGGAGCGTAAAAAGCTAGCATCAGGTTAGCAAAGAACGGAAAAATAGCAGCTGTAACAAGTTGTATGGGATATGTCTTGGGGTTGCTCTCGTAATATGAGGCAATCTTGTTGGCCTTCTGGATGTTCTTGTTTACTATAGCGTCGCGGAATTCAAAGATATTATAGTCCTTGCTTATTCCCACATGCTCTTCAATAAACTCAGGAGTTATCTCCTTAACGCCCTCAGGCAGTGCTGTAATCAGTTTTTCCAGCTCTCCGTTCATACGGCAAAGGTCTGCCCCGACTGATTCACTCATCATCGAAACGCTCTTGGATGACATCTTGAGCCCATGCTCATTAAGAAATTCCTCAACGAACTGAGGCAGATCCTCATCCTTGACCTTCTTGGATTCAAACAGCACTCCGGACTTCTCTATGACAGCCACAATCTTCTTACGCTTGTCCAGAGAACCGTTCTTATGGCAGAAAACCAGCACCGTACTGGGTTGAGGCTGCTGCAGGTATGCACTGAGTATGTCCGATGCACTGCCGCCTGACTCAGAGTCTTTCTTCATCAGATGCTGGGCCTCCTTGACTATGATTACCTGACGGTCAGAACCCATAGGATATGCCCTGGCACGCTGAATAACCTCATTCATGGAGGTCTCATTGCCATAAAGGACCAACTGGTTGAAATCCCTGGCCTCCTCAGGCAGAGCATGCTCCCTGATATAGTCGGCAATGGAATCAATGAAGAACGCTTCATCCCCCATCAGGTAATATACCGGCTTGTATTTACCTTTCTCAAGCTCTTTCAGAACCTGACGATACGCAGTTCCCGCTGTTGCCATTTCAAATCCTAATTATTAACTTCGCTGTGTTTTACAAAGATATGACAGACAATTTGAATTTGCCACCTTTTGAGCCGAAAATATCCGAACAGGCAGGAAAACCTCAGATTTGGGACCCTGTTCGCAAGCTCTGGACACCCCTCACCCCCGAGGAACACGTCCGCCAGGCATTCATATCATATCTTATTAATTACAAGGGATATCCCCAGTCACACATAGCCAACGAGCAGGCCATAACCCTAAGCGGAATGAGCCGCCGCTGCGACTCCGTAGTCTATGACAGAGCCGGGCAGCCCAAAGTAATAGTAGAATACAAACGCCCCACCGTAGCCATCACCCAAAAGGTCTTTGACCAGATAGCCCGCTACAACCTGGTTCTGCACGTGGACTATCTGATAGTCAGCAACGGCCTCAAACACTACTGCGTAAAAATGGAATATCCCACAGGAAAGTATACCTTCCTGCAGGATATTCCAAACTATTCTGATCTGTAAGATTACTCTTCTTCGGCAGCTGCCTTGCGGGTACGACGCTTGGGAGCCTCAACCTTCTTGGCCTCCTCCTTAACACCAGCCAGCTCGGGGTCAATCATGATACGTCCGCAATACTCGCAAACGATGATTTTCTTACGCATGCGGATATCCAGCTGACGCTGAGGCGGAATCTTGTTGAAGCAACCGCCGCATGACTCACGCTGTACATAAACAATACCCAGACCGTTGCGTGTGTTGTTACGGATACGCTTGAATGACTGGAGCAGACGGGGCTCGATGTTGAGCTCCAGGTTCTTGCACTTCTCGCGCAGACGCTCCTCCTCCTGGCGGTTCTCCTCGATGATCTCCTGAAGTTCAGACTTCTTGATCTCCAGATCCTGCTGCTTCTCGGCTACCAGAGCGCGGTTGTTCTCAATCTCCTCCTTCTTGGCATTGATGGTATTTGTGAACTCACGGATACGCTTCTCGGCCAGTTCAATCTCAAGGTTCTTGAACTCAATCTCCTTATTCAGAGAGTCAAACTCACGGTTGTTGCTAACGTGATCCTGCTGCTCCTGATACTTGGCTACAGCCTGTCTTGAAACCTCGATGGTGTTCTTGTTCTCAGCAACACCCTTGCTCATCTCAACGACATCGGCACTGGCCTTCTCGATACGTGTGGTCAGACCGGCAATCTCATCCTCAAGGTCCTGAACCTCAAGAGGAAGTTCACCACGCAATGTCTTGATCTTGTCTATCTCGGTCAGCATTGTCTGCAGCTGGAACAGAGACTGGAGTTTCTCCTCTACGGAGTACTCTGACGGGTCTTTCTTAATGTCTTTTGTTGCCATAGTTATATGAAATAATTTATCGGATTCGTCTTGTTTGCAGTCTTGAGCACTCTCAGCTTGGGGAATGATTCCTTAAGAATGTCGGCAATCAGGTCAACCGTGAACTGCTCGCTCTCAAAATGTCCGGCCTCAATCAGTTTGATCGTGCCGTCATATCCAAAGAAACGGTGATATCCAATCTCACCGGTCATGAAGGCATCGGCCCCCTGCTCCACTGCCTTTTCTATCAGGAACGCGCCGGCACCTCCGCATACAGCCATACGTCTGATGGGACGTCCCAACTCTGAGTTATGTCTGATGCATGTTACACCGAACTTCTCCTTAACCAGAGAGAGCAGCTGCTTCTCAGTCATGGATTTAGGGAATCGGCCGATAACACCGGCGCCGTTACCGTCGGGCTGCTCATCCAGGGGCTTGACATCGGTCAGTCCCAGAACATTTGCGATGCGCATATTTACGCCCTTGAAGGCGTTATCCAGATTGGTGTGGCTTGCGTATACTGTTATACCCACGCGTACGGCACTCATTACGATGCTGCCTATGCTGTCATCGGTAAGACGTTTGAGCGGGCGGAACAGCAGCGGATGGTGCGAAATGATCATATTGCATCCGTTGTTGATGGCCTCGTCAACAACCTGACGGGTCACGTCCAGACACAATAAAACCCCTGAAACTTCGGTCTCTGTAGTTCCAACCTGCAAGCCTGAATTATCGTAATCATCCTGCAGTGGCAGAGGCGCGAAACTCTCAAGGGCATCAATTACCTCCCTGATTTTCATCACCTTT
>DBYT01000027.1:0-143 GCA_002309915.1 Bacteroidales bacterium UBA1179
CCACCCTTGGCACCACCCATAGGAAGTGTGGTAAGGCTGTTCTTGAAAGTCTGCTCGAAAGCAAGGAACTTCATGATGCTCAGGTTAACGCTTGAGTGGAAACGAACGCCGCCTTTGTACGGGCCGATGGCGCTGTTCATCTG
>DBYT01000027.1:183-17070 GCA_002309915.1 Bacteroidales bacterium UBA1179
TCATCCATCCAAGGCACACGGAACATGATAACTCTCTCGGGCTCAACGATACGCTCCATGATCTTCTGATCCAGGAGGTAAGGGTTCTGAAGGATATAAGGAGCAACGCTCTCTACAACCTCACTAACTGCCTGATGAAATTCCTTCTCACCGGGATTCTTGGCTATAAGCTCAGCCATGAATTTGTCAACGTAATTCTTTACCTGTTTGTCCATAGTTTTTGGAATTATTTTGTATAATTTGTTATTTTGCTACCAAAATCGTTTGCAAAGTTACCATTTGTCATCAAAACAGACAAAGAATACGCAAATTTTTTCATGTTAATAATGCAAAAAATTCAAAATGATATGCATAATGTCAGAAAAACAGCCGTAATTCACTCGCTTTGGGCATAAATATGCATAATACCAAGCTCTTTACATTCATTTTGTCATTAAGACAGCAAAACCGCTTTTTTGTTGTATTTTTGTAACCATATTAGAAAAGGATATGAAGATACTTGTAACGGGAGCAGCCGGATTCATCGGCTCAAAACTGGCATACCGGCTGGCACAGCGTGGTGATGAGGTTGTAGGACTTGACAACATAAACGACTATTACGATGTCCGTTTAAAACTGGGCCGATTGGAACAATGCGGAATAGTATCCCACAGCGGCCGCTACATAGACGGTTCAATCCGCGAGAGTACTCTGTTTCCCAACTACCGCTTTATTAAAATGGATCTGGCCGACCGCGGTCAGATGGCCGAATTCTTTGCACAGGAAAAGTTCGACGTCGTGGTCAACCTGGCGGCCCAGGCCGGAGTACGGTATTCAATCACCAACCCTTACGCCTATCTGGACAGCAACCTGGTAGGATTCATGAACGTACTGGAGTGCTGCCGCAACAACGATGTCAAGTATCTGGTATATGCATCGTCATCATCGGTCTACGGAATGAATGACAAGGTCCCCTTCTCAGAGGATGACCGCGTTGACAATCCCGTGAGCCTGTACGCCGCAACCAAGAAGGCCAACGAGCTCATGGCCCACTCCTACAGCAAGCTTTACGGCCTGCCCACCACAGGACTCCGTTTCTTTACCGTTTACGGCCCCTGGGGACGTCCCGATATGGCACCCATGCTCTTTGCCACCGCCATCAGCAAGGGCGAGCCCATCAAGGTATTCAACAACGGCAACCTGAGCCGCGACTTCACATATATCGACGATATCGTTGAGGGAACCATCCAGGTTATTGACCATCAGCCCGTAGCAGAGCAATGCCCCAATAACGTTCCATGGAAGGTATATAATATAGGTTGCTCCCAGCCCGTCCAGCTGATGGATTTCATCAATGAGATTGAGACTGCCCTTGGCGTAGAGGCAAACAAGATATTTCTGCCCATGCAGCAGGGCGATGTACTCAAAACCTACGCCGATACCTCCAAGCTGGAGCGCGAGTGCGGTTACAAACCCTCCACCACCCTGCACGACGGCATAGGCAAATTCATCGACTGGTTCAAATCGGACTTTAATCCGCTGAAGTAATTCAGAAAAAACTTGTTTTACAAAAAAATAGCTGTACCTTTGTAACGGAATCGTCACGGGGATTTCGCTGAAGGGTTGACAACCCTTTTGAGCAACGCTTGATTCGAGCCCCATTTAAAGTCGCAGCCTAGGCGGCTTTTATTTTTTTATCTGAACATCAACGCCCCATGTAATGCTGTATTGAACATACTCTCCTTTTGTCTTTTGGTATCCTACTACAAGTTTCACATTCTCATACTTCAAAACATACATCTTTGAAAAAGATTTCTGGTTTTTATCATTTGATTTCTTGGGGCCTTGTGAAACAACTATAGCGTTTGCAAGGATTTCTGTTAACCTCATAACCGCAATGGTTGAATCATACGAACGAGCCGCATGTTCATAAGTCTCATTAATAGAAATGAACTTGACTTTAATTTCAGCCTTTAATGACTTGTTCCAAACAGACTTAGATGGGTTTTCTGCAATCCATCTCGCATAAAAGTCTTTAATAATTTTTTCACGAACCTTGATTTCTGTCCGTGTTTTTCCCTTAGGTATCTCCATATAAACAAGGAAAAGGATGGTATAACTTATCTGAAACAAAGATAAGCATAATGTACTTCCCTTGCAACAATGGAGCGCTATTTACCAGTTCTCGTTAAGGATGTAAGGAACACCGGAGGCGGTGATGCCGGCAGCCGATATGTTGAAATGATTGGTAATGGAGTTGTTGTAGAACTCCACTTGGGCGTTGCCTTCGCTGTCGGTCACTACATTGGGATTCCAATAGAGTGTGCGGCGGTAATCGACATCACCTGGAATGGGACCATCCGGGTATTGTGGTGAGTAAAAAGCAAATGGACGGGAGTATCCGTCAACGGTGGTTACACGCTTGTTTATATTGAACAACTCACTCCTTTTACTGATTTCACCGGGTTCCTTTATTTGGACATCCACAAAAATATATCGTTCATCTCTTCCATTAATCCTTCCATCAGTCTGAAGGGTACGATTGAAATAATTAATTAAAAGAGGGCACTGGTCCAGGATGTCTATCCAATACATAAGACGATTTGATACCATTATGCTCTTGATATATCTTGAGTCAATAAACAAAGGATTCTCATATATCCCCACATTCAGGAACCTATTCTCATTGTGCACATAGAAGTATGGGCGATGCCCGTTTATTGTCTCAACAAAAACTTCTCCACGAAAATCAGAAATAAAACTAAAAATATAGCCCTTATCAAGCAGGTAGCCTAGAAGGTCAGTGGTGTATTCGCCCTTGTCCAGTTCTATCTCAACATCCTTAGCCACATCATAAGATTGGAACCTGAAATGATTATAGCGCAAGCGATCCTCTTCAATATCAACTTCGGGCAGGACGAAACCTGTCTCCATACTTACAAGAGACTCAAGATCTTCCTCAAGCGTAGTATCGCTTTTCTTACCCTTCTTGTTTGAAGCAGACTGTAGGTCCGTAAATACCATTTCCTGCGGTTCATAAGCACGGATGGCAGGAGACAATGAACGATCAAACACTATTCGGGCGTCAGGACCTATCAGGCTTTTTCTTTTGGGTTGGGCTCTAATTGCAAACTGGGCCTTGTCATAAAAATCCAACCCTATATCGAAGCCGAAATAGCCTGATGAATCTGTCGTGTATGAGTATACTTCAGACTGAGTCTTATCGTTAGGCATGAGTGACGCCAGAACCTCAATGTTATTCAATGGCTTTTTGCCCGATGAGTTCATGATCCAGCCGTTAACCGTGAGATTCTCCTCCATACGATGTTTTTCGCTGAAATCCTTCTGTCCGGTCATGGTCTGCCAGTCATAACGCTCCCAGCCCTGTACAAGACAAAGCAAGTCCAATGCCTCGTTGCGACGCGAATCATCCGAATCAAAATACCACGAAGGGTTCTCTATAAAACCTTTCAGGTCCGATGATAGCAGCAAGGATGTACGCAAATCATCGGCCAACACATTGCTAAGTCCGCGCACATCACGCACCGACAGACAGAACCGGTCATGATAGGGATTACCCTGCCCGTCTTTCAGATTGAACTTGAACTCCACCCTCTCGAAAGGCTCGTATTTATCCTTGTCGGCATACACCTGGATTGAAGGTGTGCGGTCAGTTGCACTGTGATGATAGATTGAGCGGCTGGCATATATATCTCCGTCGGTCCCAAAAAGATATACTCTGCATACCCCCTCAGGAACGTATTTCATGGACATCAACTGCTCTACAGGTTGTGTCCCGGTCTGTATCGTGCAAAAATCAAACACTTCCCCCCTACAGGTTAGTGCCAAGCCGACAGTCCGATCGGCCAGATCCGGTGTACAGTCTATGCGTAACCGGATTGCATCTGTACCGGATGCATCAACCCGGAAAGCCCAACCACTGTCTACAGGTTTGGGCAACGTGAATGATTTTGACTTGCCGTCAACCGTTACAGTTAAAGTATTCCTTCTTTCATTGGGTGTGAACGTAAACCAACCCATTCCATCATGAACGGTGCTGCAAGATATATCAGTTTCTTTCAGTACACAATCCGCATCAATGCCGAATCCCGTTTCATCCGTCACCTTAAAGGCAACACGACAAGGTTTCCCCACAACTAGATGTCCGCCCTCCGGATAGAATTCGCAGTTTATCTTGCGCAGTTTCTCTGTTTTGGGACGCAACTCCTCTAAAGTCTCATCCCATTTGTCTATTATCTCCTTCATGACAGGAGGCTCCTCATAATAATGACCCTCCTTCTTGGGCTTCTCATAAATCGCGAACACGCGTGAGAAAACAGATTCCGCACCAAAATTGAGCATGTAGCTGGTGTATGCGCGAACCTCATAAAAACCGCTAGGATAATCCAATACACCGTGTTTCTCGCGCGCCTGCTCCGTCGCACCGTCCATCAGAACGAACGATCCGTCGGCCTGCCCGGCTACAATCTTTAGTTTCTGCTGTTTGAGCAGTACACCCGTCGGTGACATCAGATCCACATAAAGCACCTTGCTCTCCGCTCTTTTCAGGGTCGACGCATTGACCACGAAGGCCTTGAACCAGATGGTCTCACCGGTGTAATACGAAGTGTTGTCAAACTGAACATAGACCTTCTCCTGAGGAAAGATGCTGTTGAACTGATGGATATTGCCTGCAAAGCGCATCAACTCGTGAGTAGGGCTTGCAGACGCATTCATTTCCTGTCCTTCGCCTTCCTTTGCGTATGCAGAATAGCAGGACAGCAATACGGTTAGGGTTAAAGCAATCAGGTGTCTCATTGGAAGAATTATTTACCAGTTCTCGTTAAGGATGTAAGGTACGCCGGAGGCGGTGATACCGGCGGCGTTGATTGTGAACTTGCGGCTAAAGCTGTTGTTGTAGAATTCCACACGGGCGCGGCCGTCTTCATCGGTTATCACGTTGGGATTCCAGTAAAGGGTGCGACGGTAATCAGGACTGCCCTCTATCGGACCGTCAGGATACTCCGGTGAGTAGAACTGCACAGGGCGGGTAAAGCCCTTTACCGTAGTGGTACGGCGTCCAAGATTACGGATTTCATCATAAAACAACAGTTTCCTGTCTTCCTTTATCTGCACATCCACAAGATAAAACCTGCTCATACAAGTGTTAATCCACACAAAAAAGTCATAGTAACCGTCAAAACCCTCGGGTTTACTAAAATAGACACGCTCCTTTGACGGTACTGCACCCACATGAGCATGGTAATACTCCTTATCCAGAGGTATGATATCCTCAAATTCCCTGGGATACATAGGCCTGTCATACAGGATGACGCTCTTCACGTCAATCATATCAATTCCCAATGGTATGTCAAACGGTTTATTCATCAATGCCCTCTGCATATTGTGGACATAAAAGTACGGCCTTAATTCCTTCGATACGCTTCCGTCCTGATACACCCAAATATTATCCTCTTTTTCAAGGAGCACAGTAAATCTGATACCCTTATCGAGGAAATAGCCGTAAAGGTTTGTAGTATACTCGCCCTTATCCAGTTCCAGTTCGGAATCCTCTTCGGCCTCGAATGATGTGAATGTGTCAAAATCAACAAACCGTTGCTTCTGACCGGCATCCTCAATATCAACGTCATCAATCATACGGCCCAGACGGCTGCGCTGCGCCGAAGTAAGGTCAAAATCAGTATAGTCAACCTTATAATCGTATGGGCGGTGATTATTGTGATTCAAGTCCATCTCCTGCCTAAGAAATGGTCTTGGCACTGGACGGTCAGCCCGCTCAAAACGGATTCGCTTGCTTTTCTCATACTTTGAATCACCGTTATCCTTGGTCGACATCAAGTTGATGTTGAATTTGCCCTTACCGTAAAAGTCAGACAAGTTAAACCCGAAATAACCCGTAGAGTCTGTCTGATAATCAAAACTTTCAAACAAAGTCTTGTCATCATCCGGCATCACGTTTGCATAGACACCAATATCCGATACGGGATCACGGCGACCGTAAGACAGTATCCAACCGTTCATAGTGAGGCCTTCCTCCACGCGATGCTTCTCCTCAAACTCCTTCAATCCCGCCATAGTCTGCCACTCGTATCGCTCCCAGCCCTGAACAAGAGTCAATAGGTTGAGTGCCTCACGGTGCTCCTCATCATCACTCTCCAGATACCATGCCGGATCATGAATGTAACCCCTAAGGTCCGATGACAAAAGCAGGTTGGTCTGCAGGTTATCGGTAAGGCCGCCACCGTAATCCGTTGCATCACGGACCGATAGGCAGAACCTGTCACGGAATGGATTTCCCTCCTGGTCAGTAAGCATGAGTTCAATCACCTCCTTTTCACAAGATTGGCGCGACATGCTGTCGGTATTGAGAGCAATCGATGGGCTACGCAAATTACCGCTGCCGTTAAAAATGCTGCGTGATGAGAGTACCCTGCCTTCATCATCAAAAAGAGTCACGCGGCACACACCTACCGGCCAACCGGAGCAGTCAATCTCCAACTGCGAGTTGTCTAGATCCCTTATCTGCTCAAAGTAAATCACATCGCCGCGGCACGTTACAGCCAGAGCCGTCTCCTGTCCCACCAGATCCGGTGTGCGCCAGATATTCACCTGCATGTGTGAGTCAGGTTTCATATCGACCATCATGGAGTAGCCGCTCTTTAACGGTTTAGGCAGATTTATGGTTGCAATGCCTGAGGGAACAATAAACTCGGCGGTCTCATTTCCTTTAGGAGTGATTATAAATGAACCCATTCCGTCATGAACGGTACGGACCGAATCCCTGACACCCGGAACAGCCAGCGCTCCTTCTATGCCGAATCCGTCACTGCCCGTAGCCTTGAACGCAACCCTACACGGCAAACCCTTTACCAGATCCCCACCCTCGGGATAGAACGTTACATTGACTTTCTTATACTTTTCATCTGATTCGCCGCGAATCTTATCCATTAGCGGATTGCCCTGATGGCTCTCCACATGCGAGCGGTCATACTCGCCAACATACTTAGGCTGGGTATAAATGGGGATTACGCGTGAGAATATGGCCTCAGGACTAAAGTCCAACATATTCTGCGTATACGCTCTAATCTCATAGAATCCGCTGGGATACGCACGCACCCCGTATTTTTCACGCGTCTGAAACGTACCCGCATCAAGCAGGGCAATAGCGCCGTCGGCCTGTCCCGCCTCAATCTTTAGTTTCTGCTGCAGAATCAACTGCCCGGTAGGAGCCAGGAAATCCACATACAGCACACCGCTGGGTGCGCGCTCCAACGTAGTAGCATGAGTGACGAATGCCTTGAACCAGATATTCTCACCCTGGAAGTATGCAGTGTTGTCAAACTCCAAGTAGACCTTCTCCTGCGGGAACATACTGTTAAACTGCTGTACGTTATCGGCAAACTTCATAAGTTCGGCAGCATAATCCACCTGTTCGAACCGCCTCACTCTATCCGAATCACCGGGCGGGAAGTAATCATCGGGCAGATAAGACCCCACCATACGCTTTGACTGGTCGCCCATAAGTTGTATGCTGTTGTCCGCAAAGATTCCCTCCTTTAGAAATATGCAGGTATCTTTCAGGAAAGACATCCAGGACTCCGAATAATGACGTATACCCTTACCCTTCTCCTTAAAGTTCATGGGAGAGCCGTCGTTCATGTGATAGTACCTTATCCGGAGTTTCTTGTCGCCCAACCCTTTTATCTGCATCTGGTTATGTCCCAGGTCCGATAAGTATTTCCCGATGTCAACCGGATTATAAGTCGATATAGTTCTTTTGCCCTTAACCACTCTATCGGGCATTGACAGAACATATCCGTTCTCGGCCAGCCGGTCATCGGCCAAAGATCTGAGGAAATGCTGGCTCGATCCGTAATACGCCTTCTGCCGGTTCTTCTCAAAGCCATCGGCCTTTATCTTCTTCACGTTCTCATACGGCTTGTAGTAAAAGAAGCCAAGCATATCACTCTGAGTATGAGCCCCATCCTCTATGACTGTAAATTTTACCAGATCCACATACACCTCATACCCCAGCAAGGGCAGGTCAACTATCAGAGGTTCGTTCGCCCAGGCAGTGAATATCCGCCTTTTCTCAACTACAGTTTCATCATATCTATTCCCTATGCCTATCATTCTCCACGTATCCACATGCCTTATATATGACGATGTCTCATAAGAGTCATCAATCATTATCACATTCTCATTCTTTATCTTGGCCCGCTGCCCCCATTTATCATCACCCAGGAACATCTTGCGGAAAAACTCCAGAGCCTCCTTGTCAATACTGTTTGTCTTAGCCGACACCAGCACCTCAGGTAGTTCATCATTTGTCTTAAGCTGGACTTTAAGTTCACCGGGATTGCGCTTAAGGTCCAGAGCCTGCGTCCGGTACCCCACAAAACTAAACACAACCGTTGCCGGCAGCGAGACGTCCTTAAGTTCAAAACGGCCGTCGATATCCGTACTAGTTCCCTGCGTGGTGCCGTTCACGTAGACTGTAGCCAGCGGCATCGGCTCCCGTGTAAGGCTGTCAATAACAATTCCGCGGATAGTACTCTGCCCGAATACAGCAGCGGGCATGATAGCTAACAAGGTTAGGGTTATAGTAATCAGGCGTCTCATTGCAACAAAGAAGGAATTCAATTAATTGGTTCTTTGACAAAGAAACACAATCCGTTTGATAAAACCAAACAGTTTAGTTTAAAAATGAGACAGGAGGAAATAGACCCCGGTACGAAATCAGCTGATTCCGCCGCGGATATTCTTGTCAAGCAGACTCTTGACCTGAGCGTTGTCGGGAGTGGCGCCCATCAGGAAGAAAAGTTTGGCCAGGGCAGCCTCGGTGGTCATGTCGCCGCCTGAAACGACACCTGCGTTCCTAAGGGCGCGGCCTGTTGCGTAGAGGTCCATGTTGACCGTGCCGGCCAGACACTGGGTTACGTTGAGCAGAATCTTGCCCATGGCCGATGCCTCACGCACAATCTGTATGAACCACTCTTTTGAAATGGCGTTGCCTGATCCGTAGGTTTCAATTATCACGGCACGGGTCTCCGGGCCCAGCAGGATATTGCGGACCACTTGCGGCGTGATACCCGGATGCACCTTAAGGATTGATACGCGGGTATCAAGTCCGGTATGTATGGTGAACGGCTTGCCCGTGGCGGGTGCAATCATCTTGCGGTTGTAGCGAATGTCTATGCCGGCTGTTGCCAGGGGCGGATAATTCGGTGACCGGAACGCATTGAACGATGTGGCATCGGCCTTGGTGCTCCGGTTTCCGCGCAGGAGTTGGGAGTTGAAGAATATGCAGACTTCCGGTACTACAGCACTGCCGTCGGGGTTCTTGGCAACGGCAATTTCCACCGATGAAATCAGGTTTTCCTTGCCGTCGGTACGGGGACGTCCCACCGGCAGCTGGCTTCCGGTAAAGATGACAGGCTTGGACAGATTCTCAAGCATGAAACTCAGGGCCGATGCCGAATAGGCCATGGTATCGGTTCCGTGCAGTATCACGAATCCGTCATAATCATCATAGCGGTCACGGATGATTTCGGCCAGACGCACCCAAAGCGATGGTTCCACGTCCGACGAGTCTATAAGCGGTGAGAATGAATAATGGTCAATCCGGCAGGTGAACTTGCCCAGTTCCGGTACGAACTCCATCAGCCCGTCAAAATCAAACGGGGTAAGGGCACCGCGACTGTCCTCTTTCATTCCGATGGTGCCGCCTGTGTAAATGAGCAGTACTGACGAGCCTTTATCCTCCATATTCTCAGTATATAGCTACGCACTCCATCTCCACCAGCCAGCCCGGACGGCAGACGGGAGCCTGCACGATAACGCGGGGAGTGTCGGGGAAACGTTTGTCGAATATATCCTTGACTACTGCATAGTCGGCGATGTCACGCAGATAGACAATCATTGAGCCCACCTGACCAAAGCCGCATCCGGCCTCGGAGAGCAGCACCTGAACGTTCTCAATCATGCGGTTGGTCTGCCTCTCAATATCTCCTTCGTAAAGAATCTTGCCTTTATTGTCGATACTTGCAGTACCTGAAATGTATACATGCCTGCGGTCCGGATACTCAATCATCGTTCCGCGCTCAAACCTTACGCCGTACTGTGACGTACGGTTCAGATGGCTCTCACCGTGAAGATATTTTACCAGAACGCCGGGGCCCGATACGGCCACAGCGTCAAGCATCACCTTGCTGGCACAGTTCTCAGTACGTCCCTCTATGCCGGTACTGGCAATGAAGTGTGTATCGGGAGTAAGTCCGTGACGGTCAAAAACGGTATTGCGGCCCTCGACCACCCCCTTGTAGTTTACATCAATGTTCTGGACAAAAAGCCAGGTACGCATGCAGTTGGATTCCAGGGTCAGTCCCTGAGCCTCAAGACCTGCGCTCAGTTCATCCAACAGGCTTACCGTCTGGTTGTAGGAGCCGTCGGCACCGGACAGACCGCCGGTGTACCAGAATTCGTCTATACCTCTTTCGGTCACCTTGTGCATCCTGTCGCTTATACGGCATATGGCGGCAGACTCCCTGCACCAAACCATGGCCGCAATCTTGGTTCCGTTCAACGGGGCCTGTCCGATAATGGATACAGGGCAGTCAAACACCATCCTCTTGCGGACAGATTCAGTCTGGTTGGCCGGATCACTTACAAAAAAACGCATCAGCACGGGAGTGCCGTTGGCCTCAATCACCTTGCGGATGTTCTCAAAAAGGATATCAAGGCTGCTTTCAAACGGCATCAGAGGGTCAGTAAGCGAAAGCATGGAGAATGACTCCGAGGCCTCGGAACTCCATCCGGCCGTACTCACCAGTATATTCTTGTCTGTGAATGAAGTATAAAGCATGCCGCGAATATAGTGTTTTTCAATGTTTCCTCTTTGCCGAATGGAGCAAAAAGAATAAATTTGGCATCACGAAAATCAAAATCACTATTTATAAGTATGAAAAGAATATTCATTATCGCGTCTCTGGCACTCGTATGCGCAGGCATATCGGCCCAGGATGAAAAGAAAGAAGAAGCCACCGGTTACGGCTTTGTCACAGTTGATTCACTCCCCATTACATCAGTTAAGGACCAGGCCAATTCAGGTACCTGCTGGTCATTCTCATCAATAGGATTCTTTGAGTCGGAGCTGCTCCGTCTGGGTAAGGGCGAGCATGACCTGGCCGAGATGTTCGTAGTCCACAAGACAATGGAGGACCGCGCCAAGGCTGCAGTACGTCTGCACGGCGACATTGAGTTTGCACAGGGCGGCAGTTTCTACGACGTGGTTTACTGTTGGAAGAACTACGGAATGGTTCCCCAGGAGGTTATGCCCGGCATCATGTACAAGAGTGACCGTATCAACCACTCCGAGCTCACAGCCGTTGCAAAGGCTTACGTTGACGCACTGGCCAAGAGCAACATCAAGAAGCTGAGCGATGTGTGGCAGAAAGGATTCTCAGGAATCTATGACGCATACGTAGGCGAGTGCCCCGAGAAATTTACTTACAACGGAAAGGAGTACACCCCGCAGTCATACGCCCAGTCACTGGGTCTGAACATGGATGATTACGTATCACTCACATCATTCAGCCATCATCCTTACTACGAGCAGTTCGTAATCGAGATCCAGGACAACTGGCGCTGGGGTCTCTCATACAACCTGCCGCTTGACGAGTTCATGGCAGTAATGCACAACGCCATAAAGAACGGCTACACATTCGCATGGGGTGCCGATGTCTCAGAGCCCGGATTCACCCGTGACAAGAATGCCCTTTGCGTCATCCCCACCGATGATGACAAGGACAGGAAGTATCTCCGCGAGCCCGGTGACGAGAAAGAGATCACCCCGGAGATGCGTCAGGAGGGTTTTGACAACTGGGAGACAACCGATGACCACGGCATGCAGATATTCGGTATAGCCAAGGACAAGAACGGCAAGGAGTACTTCATGGTAAAGAACTCATGGAACACCTCAGCCGGCAACAACGGTATCTGGTACGCCAGCGACGCATACGTTGCCCTCAAGACCATCAACATCCTGGTTCACAAGGATGCACTTCCCAAGGATATCAGAAAGAAACTGGGTATCAAGTAAAAAGAAATAATACTTACACTTACAATTCAAGGAAGGGGCGTCGCACAGACACCCCTTCTTTTGTTGTACGCACATAATTTAAAAAATACTAAACAATAAGTAGAAGTTTCTCTTGACAAAGAAAAACCCTTTCCATATATTTGCAGTTTTGAATTAAACAGTCTTTAGGGGGACTTCCCGCAGTTTTCAGGAAAAGGACACCAAGGACTTCATAAACACCTCAAAATGAATAAAATAAAAAATAACATAAATAATGAACTTCAGATGGAACTATGTGCCCCCCACCCCGGAGATGACAGAGGCAGCCAATGAGCTTTCAAAGGCTGTCGGGATAAGTCCCGTTCTCTGCCGACTCCTGATAGAGAGAGGCATAAAAGACAAGACCGAAGTACAGAAATTTTTCAACCCGCAACTGAACGAACTGCTTGATCCTTGGCTCATGGATGACATGGACAAGGCAGTAGCACGTATCAACAGCGCCATTGAGCGTGGCGAGCGCATTCTGGTTTACGGTGATTATGACGTTGACGGCACCACAGCCGTAGCGTTGGTTTACAACTTCCTTAAAAGGGATTATGACAATCTGGACTACTACATTCCCGACCGTTACAACGAGGGTTACGGAGTATCTGTCCAGGGTGTCGATTACGCCTATGAGACAGGCGTAAAACTGGTTATAGTGCTTGACTGCGGCATCAAGGCCATCCAGGAGATTGCCTATGCCAAGGAGAAGGGCATCGACTTCATTGTATGTGACCACCACGTACCTGACGACGAGCTGCCCCCTGCCGTAGCTATCCTTAACGCAAAGCGTTTTGACTCGCAGTATCCCTTCAAGCATCTGTCGGGCTGCGGCGTGGGATTCAAGCTCATGCAGGCCTACGCCCTTGACAACGGCATACCCTTCCATGAACTGTTGCCCAGTCTGGATCTGGTGGCCGTGAGCACCGCATCGGACATAGTACCTATCATGGGTGAGAACCGTGTCCTGACACACTATGGTCTGGAGCAACTCAACAGCAATCCGTGCACCGGACTCAAGGCCATAATACAGGTCTGCAAGCTGTCTGACAAGACTCTTACCATCAACGATATCGTCTTCAAGATAGGACCGCGTCTGAATGCCGCCGGCCGTATGAGCAGCGGCAAGAAGGCCGTTGACCTGATGGTCGAGAAAGACTTTAGCCGCGCGCTTGAACTGGCCGAGAACATAGACAAGGAGAACGATGACCGCAAGAAGGATGACAAGGAGATGACCGAGGAGGCCAACAACATCGTCACCAACCTTGAGGACGGTGAGAACCGCCACGCCATAGTACTCTACAACGCCGAGTGGAAACGCGGTGTGATAGGTATCGTGGCATCACGTCTTACCGAGGTCTTCTACAAACCGGCTGTGGTATTGACCAAGACAGGTGACCTGGCAACCGGATCGGCCCGTTCGGTATCCGGATTTGATGTTTACAAGGCCATTGAGAGCTGTAAGGACCTGCTGGAGAATTTCGGCGGACACACCTATGCAGCCGGACTCTCACTTAAGGTAGAGAACGTGGATGAATTCAAACGCCGCTTTGAGGAGTATGTATCGACCCATATCGAGCCCGACCAGATTGAGGCATCGATCGATATCAACGCCGATCTGGACTTCAAGGACATCACGCCCAAGTTCTTCCGTGACCTCAAGAAGTTCCAGCCCTTCGGCCCCGATAACAGCAAGCCCATATTCCGCACCCGCAATGTCTATGACTACGGTACCAGCAAGGTTGTGGGACGCGGCCATGAGCACATAAAACTCGAACTGATTGACAGCAAGAGCGGCCATCCGCTCAACGGCATAGCATTCGGCCAGAGTTCATACGTAAGCTATATCAAAACCAAGAAATCGTTTGATATCTGCTATACCATTGAGGAAAACAACTTCAAGCAGGGGGACGTTCTGCTCCAGATTGAGAGCATAAAGCCCAACCAGCCTGAGCAAAAAGCCTGACAGGCGGCCATGAACTACCTGGAGATACTCAAACAATACTGGGGTTACGACAGTTTCCGAGGCATACAGGAGCAGATAATCGAGAGCATCGGCAGCGGCCGTGACACTCTCGGGCTCATGCCTACCGGAGGCGGTAAGAGTATCACGTTCCAGGTTCCCGCCCTCGCCATGGACGGAGTCTGTCTGGTAATAACACCGCTCATAGCCCTGATGAAAGACCAGGTGCGCAATCTCCGCGACCGTGGCATTAAAGCCGCCGCCATCCACACCGGAATGAAACGTGACGAGATAATTGCCGTCATGGAGAACTGCATATTCGGCGGTTACAAGTTCCTGTACGTATCGCCCGAGCGCCTTTCATCGGACCTGTTCCGTACCAAACTGCGCCATCTCAAGATATGCCTGCTCACGGTCGACGAGTCACACTGCATATCCCAGTGGGGTTATGATTTCCGCCCCTCATACCTGACCATTGCCGATATCCGCAAGGAGCTGCCCGATGTCCCCGTGCTGGCACTTACCGCCACAGCCACCCCGCAGGTCACTGACGATATCCAGGACAAGCTGGGATTCAGGGAGAAGAACGTGATACGCATGAGCTTCTTCCGTGAGAACCTCTCATACGTAGTCCGCAAGACAGAAAACAAGCTCCTGGAGCTCAAACATATACTGGACCGCGTGCCCGGCACAAGCATAGTCTATGTACGCAACCGTGCCGGTACAAAGGAGGTGGCCGATTTCCTTAACTCCAACGGTATTCCGGCTACATTCTACCACGCCGGACTGGACCAGGTGGTCAAGGACGAGCGCCAGAAGGCCTGGACCGATAACCGTTACCGCGTGGTAGTGGCCACCAATGCATTCGGAATGGGTATTGACAAGCCCGATGTACGCACCGTAATCCATATGGACATACCCAGTTCCATCGAGGCCTATTTCCAGGAGGCCGGACGCGCCGGCCGTGATGGAAAGCGCTCATATGCCGTGCTGCTGCACTCACCGGGCGACAAACGCACCGTAAGCAAGCGCATCAGTGACAACTTCCCCAAGGAGGAGTTCATACGTGATGTCTATGAGAAACTGGGCTTCTACTACGAAATGGCTGTAGGCGACGGCCGCGGCTGCACCTACTCGTTCTCACTGGGAGAGTTCTGCAAGCAGTATTCCCTGCCCATCATCCCCACCGACAGTGCCCTGCGCATACTTACCCGCATGGGTTACATAGAGTTCGTGGACGAGATGGACTATTCGGCCAGACTGCTCTTTACCGCGGGACGCGATGACCTGTACCGTATGCACCAGGACAAGGTGACCGACAACGTCATGAACATCATACTGCGTAACTACAGCGGCATATTCACTGACTACGCATATATTGACGAGCATCTTATATGCTCACGTGCCGGAATAGAGCGCGAGCAGCTCTACACAACGCTCATGAACCTTCAGAGCCAGGGTGTGGTTCGTTACGTCCCCGAAAGACGTACGCCTGTAGTAACCTGGACCCGTGAGCGGATAGACACCGCCCTGCTCCGTTTTGACCCCGAGGTCTACGCCATGCGCCGTGAGGAGTTCAAGGAGCGCATAGGTGCCATGATGGAGTATGTGACACGTGAAACCGGATGCCGTAGCGCCATGCTGCTCAAATATTTCGGCGAGCATCAGGAAAAGCCATGCATGTGCTGTGACCTCTGTCAGGAGAGAGTTCAGGGCGACATAACACGAGGCGAGCGCGAAGCCATAATGGGTGACGTTCTGGACACGTTCCATGCCAACCCCGACACCCCACAGAAAGTATATTCCCTGCCATACGACAGGAAAAAGATAGACGTTGTACTCCACTATATGGTCGATGAGGGCCATATCCTGATGCGCGACGGAAAGGTATTTGCAAAAAGATGATTGAGATAGAGAAAATAGAAAACTGCACCCTGATAGCAGGTCCCTGTAGCGCCGAGTCACAGACACAGGTTCTGGAGTGCGCCCGCAGCCTTGTCAAAGCCGGAGTCAAGGTATTCCGCGCAGGAGTGTGGAAGCCACGCACCCGTCCCGGTAACTTTGAGGGCGCCGGCAGTCCTGCATTGGAATGGCTCAAGGCTGTCAAGGCCGAGACAGGCATGGCGGTAACCACCGAGGTTGCCAATGCCCGCCACGTGGAAGCCGCACTCAAGGCCGGCATTGACATGCTCTGGATTGGTGCCCGCACCACAACCAGCCCGTTTGCCGTTCAGGAGGTGGCCGATGCCCTTCGCGGCACCGATATTCCCATTCTGGTAAAGAACCCCATCAATGCCGAACTGGAACTCTGGATAGGTGCGTTCGAGCGTCTGGCAGGTGCAGGCATCAGACATCTGGCCGCCATACACCGCGGATTCAGTTCATATTACGAGCGCATATACCGCTACTCACCAGAGTGGCAGATACCCATAGAACTGCGCCGCCGCATACCCGGCATCCAGGTGATCTGTGACCCCAGCCATATGGCCGGACGCAGTGACCTGGTACCTTTCCTGGCCCAGATGGCGCTGGACATGAAAGCCGACGGCCTGTTTGTAGAGGTACATCCCAATCCCTCACAGGCTCTAAGCGACCAGAAGCAGCAACTCACTCCCGCACAGTTCATCGACATGACCGGAAAGCTGGTATCTCACCGCGAGACCAAACCCGCCGACCTCAAGCAGATGCAGCCGTTCAGGAATCAGTTGGATGATATTGACCTGCAGATCATACAGGATCTTGCAGACCGTTTCCGTGTGACAGGACGCATAGGAGAATACAAGAACCTGCATAATCTTGCCAT
>DBYT01000027.1:17103-18792 GCA_002309915.1 Bacteroidales bacterium UBA1179
AAGGAACTGGGACTTGACGAGGAGTTTATCCGTCTGCTCTTTGAGACCATACATACCGAGAGCATACGTTGTCAGATCAACAAAAAGAACACGATATGAAAAAGAGTATTTTGATTTTGATGTCAGTCATCGTACTGACTCTTTCATCTTGCCAGAAAGAACCCGTCCGTGTAGCCTGTGTAGGCGACAGCATCACATACGGACACGGCATCAAGGACCGCGAGAACGATGCTTATCCCGGTCTGTTAAGTTCATTGCTGGGTGATAAGTATGACGTCCGCAATTTCGGTGTCAGTGGCTCCACAACAATGATGGGGACCGATATGCCCTACATGAACGAGCAGGCTTACAGGGATGCGCTTGCTTTCAACCCTCAGATTGTGACCATCAAACTGGGAACCAATGACAGCAAGCCTTACAACTGGAAGGAGCAGGAGCATTTCAAGAAGGACCTGAAGACCCTGATAGAGTCATTCCGCGCCCTGCCTGCCAAGCCCCAGATCTGGCTCTGCCTGCCTGTTCCCGCTTACGGACATGCATGGAGCATCAATGACAGCGTCATATACAACGGAGTGATACCCTACATCAAGGAGGTGGCCCAGGAGGAGAACTTACCTCTGATTGACCTGAACACCCCCATGCAGGGCAGGCGTCAGTACTTCCCTGACACCATCCACCCCAATGAGGAGGGTCAGCAACTCCTTGCCGAACTCATCTTCCAGGAAGTATTCGCCAAAAAGAAGAAATAACAACCAAAACAACCTTATTTGCAATAAACATGGATTCAATTCTCAAAATCGAGCACGTGTCCAAGACATACACCGGACACAAGGCTCTTGACGATGTATCGATGGAGATCCCTCGTGGCTCCATCTACGGTTTGCTCGGCCCCAACGGAGCCGGTAAGACCACACTCATCCGTGTGGTCAATCACATGACTATTCCGGACTGCGGTAAAGTCTGGTTTGAAGGCCATGAAATAACAGCCGATGACATATACCAGATTGGTTATATGCCCGAAGAGCGTGGTCTCTACAAGAAGATGAAAGTGGGCGAGCAGGCTGTGTTCTTTGCCCGTATGCGCGGCATGGGACGCCAGCAGGCCGTACGCAAGCTGCATGAGTGGTTTGACCGCCTGGGTCTCATTGACTGGTGGGACAAGAAAGTCGAGGACCTCTCAAAAGGTATGGCCCAGAAGGTCCAGTTCATTACAACAGTAGTCCATGAACCCAAACTGCTCATCTTTGACGAGCCGTTCTCAGGTTTTGACCCCATCAACGCCAACCTGCTCAAGCAGGAGATACTGGGTCTTCGTGACCGCGGCGCAACAGTGATTTTCTCAACCCACAACATGGAATCAGTCGAGGAGATCTGCGATGACATCACACTCATCAACAAGTCACACAACATCCTGTCAGGTTCTGTCGACGAGATCCGTCGCAAGGCAGGCGGCAACACCTTCCTGGTACTCTACAGCGGTACTCACGAGGATTTCTGCGCCGCCGTTACCGGCAAGGCCAACCTCATCGGCCAGTCCGAGGGTGTGATTGGAGGTTACACCCAGCAGAAAATCCACATCCAGTCTGATGACGACGTACGTGCGGTCATCGGCTCTCTCAACGACAAAGTTAAGTTGCGTTCTTTCCAGGAGATCATTCCCAGCATGAACGATATATTCATCCGTGCCGT
>DBYT01000027.1:18812-20957 GCA_002309915.1 Bacteroidales bacterium UBA1179
GAACGTGAGTTTGCAGAAAGAGTACGTAAAAAATCATTCATCGTCAGTACTCTTCTCACACCGTTGTTTATGATTGCAATGATGGTTCTGCCCAGCGTAATGATGTTCAAGGGCGGTTCATCAACCAAGAACGTGGTGGTGATTGACAATTCACCCGAGCAGTTTGTAGGCAGGAAACTTGTATCCGGAAAGACTGTCTCATTCAGGCTGCTTGAAGGAAGCGAGTCAATAAGCAACGCCCGTATGATGTACAAGAATGATTACGGCATTCTGGTTATCGGCCAGAACATTCTTGACAACCCCCAGGACATTCAGCTCATACTGAATGACGCATCTTCAATGAGCGTTGAGGAGAATATCCAGAACCAGATACAGTCAATACTGCGTACCGAGCGCCTCAAACGCTATGACCTGGAGAACATGGACCAGATCCTGGCCGATGCAAACGTACGCGTAAACAGCATCCAGACTCTCAAGAACAACGATCAGGAGGATGATGCGAAGATGGAGAAGACATCCACCACAGCATCCTGGCTGATGGGGCTTATTCTTGGCATGATGCTCTACTTTATCCTGATTGTTTACGGACAGCAGGTACTGCAGTCTGTCATTGACGAAAAGCAGACCCGCGTTCTTGACGTGATGGTTACATCATGCACCCCGTTTGAGCTCATGATGGGTAAGATCCTGGGTATCGCCCTGGTTGCCGCCCTCCAGATTGTTATCTGGGCCGTGCTCATTATCGGTGCAAGCGCATTCGTTATGCCTATGGTAATGGGTGGTGTCGATGTCAACGCAGCAATGGCTGCCGCTCAGAATGTTTCCGATCCCGAGATCATGAGTCTGGTAGGCAAGTTCACCAACGTATCATATCTGGCAGGTCTGTTCCTTGAGCTGCTGCTCTATATCGTAGGCGGATTCCTGTTCTACGCTTCAATGTACGCAGCCATCGGATCGGCCGTCGATACTCCTCAGGATGCAGCACAGTTCAACGGAATCATAATGATGCCGGTTATTGTGGCCATAATGGTTATGATGAGTGTCATGAACGATCCAAATTCGGACCTTGTGTTCTGGTGCTCCATGATTCCGTTCACATCACCTATCGTGATGATGGCCCGCATACCTTTCGGCATTCCCACATGGCAGGTTGCAGTATCACTCGTGGTACTGTTCATCTCATTCATGCTGATGACATGGGTAGCCGCCCGCATATTCCGCGTCGGCGTATTCATGCATGGCAAGAAACCTACCTGGAAAGATCTGGGTGCCTGGATAAAAATGAAATAATTAATCCCACCACTCGCAGGCGGATTTCTCGCCTGCAAGCCAGACTATATCGCCAGCCTTGAAGCGATAGTCTGGCTTGGGGTTGGTGGTTATTTGACCGTCGCTTACCACACTGATGACCATACAGCCGTATGACCGCATATCGGTCTCACGCAGGGTCTTTCCGGTAAGCCACGAATCCTCCTTGAGCGTAATAGAATCCAACTGGAATTCGCGCGGTGCCAGAGTCTCGGCATCCGGCTCCTGAACGAAAACGTTCTCGTTCATATCCTTGCGGAACTCAGCCAGCTGCTCCTTGGTTCCCACAGCCAGCAGCTTGTCATACGGGAACACCATCTCGGTTCCGGTAGGAATCATTATGGTGCGGCTGCCGCGTACAATCTTTACAATATTCACGCCCGATTTATGACGGAACGGAAGCTCACGCAACTGTTTGCCCGCGTAGAGTGAATCGGGCGAAATGGTGAGCATATCGGTCTTGACATTGTAACGTGCCATCTTGTCCGATACCTTCGATGTGACGGGAGCCATACGGCGTTGCTGCTGTTCCTTCTCGTTCAGGTTGGCCATGAAACGGTCCTCCACAATGGTGAACTTGCTGATTGAACGGCGGCCGATAAAGAAGAACGCCACGCCCGATATCAGTATGAGCAGGAATGTCCAGAACGCCAGGTTGAAATGGGTGGCAATCACGCTCAGAACAAATCCCATGGCAATCAGGATTCGCAGAAGCGCAAGTGATATTACCGGCCACACGTTGGCCTGACGGGCTTTGATGAGTTTGATCGATGAGCGGTTTATCTCATCGCCCGATATGGCTATTCCCACCAGGAACGGAGACATTACCACGAGCGT
>DBYT01000025.1:0-7452 GCA_002309915.1 Bacteroidales bacterium UBA1179
TCAGAATTTCGTTAAGCATAATATCATTAAATATTTAAAGTTTTCTTACAATATCCATAAGTGCCGATATCTGGGGCTCCAGAGCCTGCACCTCATCATTCACTATCACAAAATCAGCCTGTCTGCACTTATCCTCCTGATCCATCTGGCTGTTGATGCGGGCCACTACATCATGTTCGGCCATATTGTCACGCTTTACGCAACGCTTGATGCGCAACGGCAGCGGAGCATCCACGCAGACCGTATAATCGACCTCCCTGTTAAAGCCCGACTCAATGAGTATGGCCGATTCAAGAATGCAAAATTCCTTACTTCCGCGGCCATCACACCAACGCTTGAAATCCTCAAGAACCCGCGGATGGATTATGGCATTCACGCGAGCCATATTATCAGGATTGCCGAAAATGAACCCGGCCAGCACCTCCTTCTGCATCACGCCGCATCCGCAGGGACAATACAAAGTGGGACCAACCAGCTCAGTCAGCGCCTCCTTGATTGCAGGATCAGTTGCAGTCAGCAGCTTGGCACGTGAATCAGAATCATACACGGGAATGCCGTGAAGCTGCATCTTGGCTGCCACATAACTTTTGCCACACCCTATTCCGCCTGTCAGTCCGATAATCTTCATGTCAATAGGCGGTACGCTCCATAAGATAGTCAACGGTGCGTGTCTGAAGCCGGACATTACGCACGTTGGCGGGCTGTGAATAAATGCGCAGACGGGCCTTGGAGGCATCGCTGCCGGCTATATCGTTGTAGTCAACCACCACCTGGAAATCGGCGGCAGTGACGCGGTCATACTCTGACATCTTGACCCAGGCAGTCACGACGGCCTTTGCAGGAAATGACTTAAGCGACACATGATCCGGGAAATTGACACCGGTTATGGGCACTTCAAGACTCTTCTCGGTGTACTGCTGTGAGAGCACCGTCATAACCACCTCATCCTGGCTGTAGATGACTCCCGGCTCCATCCTGAGCGTCATGGTGCGCACAACGGTATCGGACGTAAGCATTATCTGCCCGGCCTCAACGACTGCGCGGTGCATGGCGGTGTCGGACTCAAGGACACGGACACGGATGCTGTCGGGGGTAAACTCGATGCGTTCCAGGAAGAACTGGTCCTGGCTCTCGGTGGTGCCTTCAAACTCAACCGGAAGCATCAGAGTGCGCTGCATAGCGTACTGATACACAATTGAATCGGGTGAGATTGAATGAATTACGACCGATGACGGAAGCATGGCTGCAATAGAGTCACGCAGACGTGATGTGGGGATTGACGCGTGTCCGTGCGACATCGTGAAAGACGAGCTGCTGACGTGCAGGACCTGACGGCTGCCTCGCCTGCCCGATTTCTTCAACGACGAACCCTTGCCGCTCAGCGCGACAGTAAGCTGGCGGGCGGGCTGACGGGTAATACGGACGTTATCGGGGACATCGGACACAATTACGGGCAGTTTCATCTGGGTCTCGTAATTCTGGTTCATGGTCTGTGACCACCAGAAGAAAAGCGTCAGACCCAGGAAAAGCAGAAAAACGGAGAAATCCCCTCTGAAGAGTTTCAGAAGGGCATCTCCGATTTTCTTAAAGAATTCTGCAAATCGGGATTTGGGACTACCTTGCTCCCGCATGCGTCAGATTATTTATGCCTTTTCGTCCTTGCTGGGATCCTTCTTGCTGCGGCGTGAAGGTTTCTCGGGCTTGGCGGGCTGAGGTGTGGGAATGGGGTTGACGTAACGCTTGTCAACCTTGATCTTCATGCCCTGAGCAATCTCAAGGGTTACTGACACCTCATCAATATCCTTTACCTTGCCGAATATACCGGTGCTGGTAACAACATCCTGCTCTTTCTGCAGTGCATTGCGGAACTTCTCACCCTCCTTATCCTGACGGGGACGGAAAAGGATCATCATCATTGCCAGCAGTACAATGATCCAGATAAAACCTCCGGCAGCGCCGAACATTCCGCCCTGTGCCTGACCGCCCTCGGCCGATGATGATGCAGGTGCGTCAAGATTAACATCCTGGATAAAGTTCACTGTGTGTACGCCTACCTCCTGATAAGTCATCTGGAAGGGGTTGAGTAAAAGCATGTTTGCCATAATGATTATTGTTTTTTGTTTATAATTCCTTGTTGATACGTCCCTGTGCGGTCATGTCCTTGACGATGGTGTCAAGCATTCCGTTCACGAAACTGCCGCTTGAGGGTGTACTGAGCAGCTTGGCCAGCTCCACATACTCGTTGATGGTGACCTTGAGCGGGATCTGCGGGAATCCAAGCATCTCGGCCATTGCAACCTGGATGATGATTATGTCCAGGAAAGCCAGACGGCTGGGATCCCAGCGGCGGCAGTTGGCTGCAACCACCTGCTCGCGCTCCTGTGCCATTTCAAGGCCTCTGTGCAGAAGGTCTATTGCAAACTGACGGTCCTCATCGTCCTTGAACTCGGTCTTGAGAGGCTGCTCACCTGCCTTTCCGTCCTCAAATGCCTTGATGGTCTTGAGCACGAACGAGTCTATGAGTTCCTTATCGCCGTTCCAGTAGATATTCTGCTCCTCAAGCAGCGTATCCAGGTCATCACTCTCCTCGATGAACTGCTTGTACAGCTTGCGGACCAGTTCCTTATCGGCCTCAAAGTCAAATTTCTCACTCTGGATATACTCCTCCATGGCATCGGACCCGAGTATGGCTGAGCAGGTGTTCTGCATCCAGTCGGACTCAAAGAGCCACTCGAAATCGTTGCTCTGTACATATGCGTCCAGCTCGGGATTACTCTCCATCTGGGCCAGCAGGCGGTTTTCGGCAAACAGCAGCTCGCGGCGTGAAACATGCTCGTTCATGCGCTGCAATTTGGCAACCGATTTCTTTATCTGGCGTGCCCAAGCTAGGGGAATAAACAAGAGGGTTTTGTAAAGAGAGTACGCGCTGTCAATGCTCTGGGCGAGCTCACGGTCGGCATCGGCAGTCTTCTGCCCGCCGTTCTGGTAGTACGCGTAGATTACCTGAACTACTTTCAGTCTGATGAGAACTCTGTTTATCATTTGTGTATTTACCGTTAAGCGGCCTGCAAAAGTACAAAATTTTTGCTCACAACCCCCAATTACGTGCGCTATTTCTTGGTTAGATAGAATCATTTCACCATATTTGTGGAAATTTAGAATTTATGGAGGAATTCAGGAAGAAGACGGCCGATGAGATTGAGAAGGATGTGATATTCTCGCACGCCATCAAGGCAGGCAAGCGCATCTACTACATGGACGTTCGCAAAACCCGCAAGGATGAGATGTATCTGTCCATCACGGAGAGCAAGAAAATCGTCAGCGGCGAGGGTGATGACCAGCAGGTNNAGTTTTGAGAAGCATAAGATTTTCCTCTATCGCGAGGATTTCGGCAATTTCATAGACGGATTGACCAAGACCATCAAATTCATACACGAGGCCGAGAAAACGGGGGCCGATAAGCCCGCGCTGGAGGCATCGGCCGATAAATCTTCGGACGAATTCAAGATAGAATTCTAATCAATTGAAAATTGAAAATTGAGAATTGAGAATTGCCATCCGGTGCGTTATTTCTCATTTCACGCGTTTTTTTGGTATTAATTTTCAATTTTCAATTCTCAATTCTCAATTATTTTTGTAATTTTGCGGCGCTTTTGCGTAAAGCCTACCCCCAAGGGTAGTGTTTTGTGTGATGGTGAATTGAGTAATAACAATTTAGAGTAACACGTTTAAAAATGAAATCAATTGACGTTAAGGGCACAGCCCGCAATGAGTTCGGTAAGAAAGGTGCCAAGGCACTCCGTAAGCAGAATCTTATTCCCTGCAACCTCTACGGTGTAGAGCGCGACGCTAAGGGTCTTCCCGTAGCAAAGGCTTTCAGCGTAACTTTCGAGGAGGTTCGCAAGCTTGTATATTCACCCGATATTTTCTCAGTTAACCTGACCATTGACGGCAACACCGTTCTGGCAGTTATGCGTGAGATCCAGTTCCACCCCGTAAAGGACAACATCCTTCACATTGACTTCTATCAGGTTGATCCCCAGAAGCCCATCGTTATGGCAGTTCCCGTTAAGCTTAACGGTCTGGCAGCCGGTGTTAAGGCCGGTGGTAAGCTGGAGCAGATCCTGCGTCGCGTTAAGGCCAAGGCTCTCTACACTGCAATTCCTGAGAAGGTTGAGATCGACGTTACCCCGCTGGGTATCGGCAAGTCATTCAAAGTTGGTGACCTCAAGGTTGACGGCATTGAGTTTGTAAGTCCTAAGGACGCTGTGATCTGCACAGTTCTGTCAACTCGTTCAGCTGCTGCCGCTGAGGCTACCGAAGAGGCACCTGCTGCTGAAGCTCCCGCTGCTGAGGCTCCTGCTGCTGAATAATAGAATTATATGAAGTATCTGATTGTGGGGCTGGGTAACCCGGGCGACGAATACCAAGATACCCGCCACAACATAGGATTTATGGTATTGGACGCCCTCGCAAAGGCGTCCAATACTGTTTTTGAGGACAAGCGTTACGGTTTTGTGGCACATATGCGTATCAAGAACCGTGAGCTTGTGCTCCTCAAACCCACTACCTTCATGAACCTGAGCGGAAACGCAGTCCGCTACTGGATGAACCAGGAAAAGATTGACCCGCAGAACCTTCTGATTGTGGCCGATGACCTGGCACTGCCCCTGGGAAAGATACGTCTCAAGAGCAAGGGCAGCGGCGGCGGACACAACGGTATAGGCAATATCATTCAGGTGCTCTGCTCCGAGCAGTTCGCCCGTCTGCGTTTCGGCATAGGCAATGATTTCCCCATGGGTGCCCAGATAAAGTTCGTGCTGGATCCTTTCAATGAGGATGAGCGCAAGGTGCTTGACGAGCGTATTCCTGTGGCTGTCGAGGCAGTAAAGAACTTCTGCCTGGCCGGTATCGACGATACCATGTGCAAATTCAATAATAAGTAGGTATGGCTGAGGCTCGTATTGACAAGTGGCTCTGGTCAGTGCGTATTTTCAAGACACGTACCATTGCATCGGAGGCCTGCAAGAAGGGCCGAATAAGCGTAAACGGCGTTCAGGTAAAGCCCTCCAAGATGGTTCATGAAGGCGACACCGTCCAGGTCCGCAAGCCGCCCGTAACCTACTCTTTCAAGGTTCTGCAGTGCATAGAGAACCGTGTGGGAGCCAAACTGGTTCCCGACATGATGCAGAACATCACTCCCCAGGACCAGTATGACCTGCTTGAGATGAACCGCATAGGCGGATTCGTAAAACGCGCCGCAGGCCTGGGCCGTCCCACCAAAAAAGACCGCCGCGACATGGAAGACTTCCTGTCGGACGCCCCCTTTGACCTTCCCGAAGAGTTTGATTTTGATGAGTGAGCAATTGGGGTCAGGCCCCAATTGCACGCACAATAGCATCCCACCAGCGTGCCGGCAGGATTGTGTGCAGACCAACCATAAGTCCCGAGCCTGCGCCAAGGCGGTAACGCACCTTGGGGCGACGGGCATTGGCAGCGCGGCTGATAGCCTTTGCCACCCTGATGGGTTTGGAAAGAAGGTTTGATGTATAGCCGTACTTGAGAATGCGTGCCATTTTCAGTCCCGATTCCTCATACGCAGTACCTTTGGATGAGGCCTGTAGGTTATCGGCCGCAATAATACCCCAGTCGGTCTTAATTCCGCCGGGCTCTATAAGTACCACATTGATTCCAAAGGGCTTAACCTCAATTCTCAATGCATCGCAAAGCGCCTCGACCGAGAATTTGGAAACGTTATACCAGCCGCCGTACGGGATTACCACCTTGCCGGCAACCGATGATGTATTGATTATACAACCCTGTTTCTGAGCACGCATATGCGGCAGCACCAACTGCGTCAGACGCGCCAATCCAAACACATTCACCTCGAGCTGACGCTTGGCCTCGGCTATCGTAACGTTCTCAATAGCACCCATATACCCGTAACCGGCATTGTTTACCAGCACGTCTATACGACCCTCGGCATCAATGATTGTCTTAACGCCATCGGCCATTGACTGCTCATCGGTCACATCCATTTTAATAGGAATAACTCCTTTGTCGCGGAGTCCATCCATGAGTTCGATGCGGCGTGCTGCTCCATAGACCTTGTGGCCCTGTCCAGCTAGGATCAGGGCTGCGTCATAACCGATTCCGCTGCTGGCTCCGGTTATCAGGATTATCTTCTGCTTTTTCATTCCATCACCATGTGCGCTGTGCAACCAGTTCGATGATGCGTACAACCGTCATCATAGCCTTCTCCATGCTCTGTACAGGCACCCACTCGTAACGGCCGTGGAAATTCATTCCGCCGGCAAACAGGTTGGGACAAGGCAGACCCTTGAACGACAGCTGGGCACCGTCTGTACCGCCGCGGATGGGAACCTTGACGGGATTGACACCGGCCAGTTTCATGGCTTCGCACGCTATGTCAACCACAAACGGAACCTTGTCAATCTGCTCCTTCATGTTGTAATACTGGTCCGATACCTCTGCCACAACAGTTCCTGCGCCATACTTGGCATTCATCTTATCGGCCACAGCCTTGGCAAATTCCTTGCGGGCCTCAAACCTGGCGCGGTCGTGGTCACGGATAATGAATACGGCCGATGCATGATCAACCTCACCGGACAGGCCTACCAGGTGGTAGAAGCCTTCGTAGCCCTGGGTGGTGCCTGGAGTCTCATTGGCGGGGAACATCTGTATGAGTTCGGCAGCCAGTAGTGAAGCATTCACCATTTTGCCCTTGGCGTAACCCGGATGAACCTCAAGTCCCTGTATCTTGAACACAGCCTTGGCGGCGTTGAAATTTTCATACTCCATCTCACCTACCTCACCGCCATCAACGGTGTAGCCGAATTCGCAGCCAAAACGCTTTACGTCAAAGTGTGCGGCACCCATGCCGATCTCCTCATCGGGATTGAAGCCTACGCGAACCTTACCGTGCTTGATCTCGGGGTGCTGCTGCAGGTACTCTACGGCGGTGATTATCTCAGCAATGCCGGCCTTGTCATCGGCCCCCAGAAGGGTTGTGCCGTCGGTCACGATCAGGTCCTCACCCTTATGTGCAAGCAACTCCGGGAACAGGCTCGGAGAAAGAACTATGTTCTGCTCCTTGTTCAGGATGATGTCACCACCGTCATAATTGTTTACAATGCGGGGCTTGACATCCTTGCCGCTCATGGAGGGGCTGGTGTCCATGTGAGAAATGAAACCTATTGTGGGAATCTTCTTGTCGGTATTTGCGGGAAGTGATGCGTAAACGTATCCCATATCATCCATGAAAACTTCCTCAAGTCCCATGCCCTCAAGTTCGGCCTTGAGTTGGCGTGCCAGATTCATCTGTTTGGCGGTGCTGGGAACGGTCTGAGAGTTCTCATCGGACTGTGTATCAACGGCTGTATAGCCTAAAAATCTCTTTATCAGGTCCATATTGTCAAGTTTAATTTGTCT
>DBYT01000025.1:7488-9019 GCA_002309915.1 Bacteroidales bacterium UBA1179
CTGTGCAGCACCTCGTAGATTACGGGAGTCAGTGCAAATACCGCCACGGTAAGAATGAGATACATTGCAACAGGCGGCAGGTCAGTATATACCTTCATCTGATAGCCAAAGGCCGCAACAACCAGATAGTGAACTATATAGAAGCCGTAACTGCTGCGGGTCAAGTACTCTGAGAATCTGTTGGTGCAGTCATAGCGGGCATTAAACAGTCCCATCAATGCAAGACACATGAGCCAGCCGTAGAGGCAGTTCATAGGGCTGCAAAGATACTGCGGTGACGTATTGTTCTCTCCCCATGTGGTTACTATAAGGACAATGCCTGCAATTACGGCGCATATCATAAGCGGCAGCCATGCCTTACGCACCTTCTGCTGAACCTGGTCATGTGAGAATACAAAGTAACCCATCAGGAATACCACAAAGTAGAACACGGGCTTGTAGAGGTTGAGCAGGCCGTCGGCCGATTCCTCACGCGGGTTCTTTATCAATGTCTGCTCTGCAGCCCAGAAAAGCAATCCAAGAAGTACAATCACAACTATCCCGCTCTTTCCGCAAAGGGTCCAAAGCCTGTCTTTTCCATCCAGTTTACGCACAATCAGGAACAAAAGCGAAAACAGCCACAGATCCTGTGCAAACCACAGCGGACCGGTACCGGAAACTGCAAAAATCATGTATTTGGCCACAGCCGGCAGATCCTTGAATACCGTCTGAGCCGCGGTTACCGTATTGAAATAGCCCACCATCCAGTGGAACACAAACAGACCTATAGTACTGGGTACAAGCAGTTTAAGCGTACGCGAGCGGAACCACTCCCTGCCTGTTTTGCGCTGCAGTGAATACCGGGTGCTCATTCCGGCCAGCAGGAACAGCAGCGGCATGAACCAGGGATAGAGAATATACATTACAACATCCTGATACTGCTGCACCTGGGGAAATTCGCCAAAGCCGCCTATGCCGCCAAACACGCCCTTGTTGTTGTAGAAATAGATTACGTGATAGAATAAAACCAGCAGCACTGTTGCCCAGCGCAGATTGTCAATCCAATGCTTTCTCATTTTGTGAGCCCTCCCATGGCCTGATCAATTATGTTCTGAAAAATCTCTGTCTTGAGCATTGCAATACCCTTCTCGTCACCCAGGAGCATGAGCGAGTCTCCCGGCTTGATACCGTACATGTTACGAACGTCCTTAGGGATCACAATCTGTCCCTTGTCACCCACCTTCACTACTCCGAAGATGTATTTTCCGTCTTTCTCTTGCATATTACTTGTGGGAATAGTTAGAAATTTCCCACAAATATAACTCATTTTGCAATTCAGTTGCAAATGATTTTTTAGTAAATTCGCCCAGAAATAAAGAGGAGGTATGAGAAATACACTGATAATACTGCTGATACCCTTTTTTGGAACCGCGTTGGGATCGGCCTTCGTGTTCTTTATGAGGAAAGAGATGCCCACCCTGCTGCAGAAGATTCTGCTGGGATTTGCATCGGGCGTAATGGTGGCCGCATCGTTCTGGTCACTTATCGTACC
>DBYT01000019.1 GCA_002309915.1 Bacteroidales bacterium UBA1179
CTAACTGCTGAATTGTTGGCATGTTTTTTTGTTTTTAATTATTATATATTAAATAGTAAATCCAGAATTTTGGCGTGCAAAGATACGACTAATATTTAATAACACAAGCGAAACCCGGTAGTTTTTATACTTTTAACGGCAAAAACAGACAAAAAATGGCGGATACCCGAAAATATCCGCCTCAATTTTAGATCAGAAACAGTGTGTTCAAGCCTCTCCGTGGAAGTCTGAAATGGGAGGCATGTAAGTTCCCTTCTGGGCCTTCATTTCAATGGTTCCGAAAGCGTTCTCGTATTTGGCGACGTTGTCCTGAAGAGCCATCAGAAGACGCTTGGCATGCTCGGGCGACATAATGACGCGGGACTTGACCTGAGCCTTGGCCATACCGGGAAGAATGCTTATAAAATCCATTACAAACTCCGATGAAGAATGAGTTATCATCGCAAGGTTGGAATAAACACCCTGAGCCACATCTTCCTTGAGCTCAATCTGCAACTGTTTCTGTCCGTTTCCGTTCTGTTCCATTGTAGTATATATTGTTTATGTTATCGTCAAACCAACGCGAATATAGCGCATCTTGGGGAGAACTGCAAAACAATCCGTCCAAAAGAGACCCGGCCGGCAGTCAGCGCCAATCAAGTATCAATGATTTTTCCTTACATATGCTGTTGCTTTCAAAAACACCCAACTAATATTTTTCTTTATTATTTTTCGCCATTAATTATCTATTCGTATATTTGCTGAACTGTCCCTCCGGATAAACCCGGACCGACCCACCAACTAGTCTAATCTAACGATAAACTAACAAATATGAGTAATTACAAAGAGACAGGTAGCAAAGCCTATCTGTATGGAATCTGCGCGGTAGCCGTCATCGGCGGTCTGCTGTTCGGATATGACACCGCTGTCATTTCCGGTGCCGAGCAGGCATTGCAGAAGTTCTTCGTCAGCGGACTTGGAGATTTCTACTCAACCGGAATGCACGGTTTCGTAACATCTTCAGCTTTGATCGGATGTATTATCGGAGGACTTATCTCAGGTATCATGGCCACCAGATTAGGCCGTAGAAACGCACTGATTTTCGCATCGGTACTGTTCTTCCTGTCAGCCCTCGGAAGTTACATGCCGGAGTTCCTTTTCCGCCCCAACTTTGAGTTTTTCCAGCCCGGTGAGGCCACCAAGGGACTTATGTGGGCATTCATTCTCTATAGAGTTCTTGGAGGTATCGGCGTTGGTATGGCATCGGCCATCTGCCCCATGTACATAGCAGAGGTGGCACCCGCGCAGATACGCGGAACACTGGTTTCATGCAACCAGTTCGCAATCATTTTCGGCCAGTTGGTAGTATACGCCATCAACACCCTTATCCGTAGCGGTTTGGCCGATACGCCCGAGCTTATCCAGGCTGCAATGGTCAACATAGGATGGCGCAGGATGTTCGTTAGCGAGGCCTTCCCGGCAGGCGCATTCGGACTTCTCTTGCTGCTTGTGCCCAAGACTCCGCGTTACCTGGTTATGCGTGGCAACACACAGAAGGCTATGGCCGTTCTTACCCGCATCAACGGTGAGGGCCGTGCACAGCAGATCCTTCAGGAGATCAAGGACACCCTGGTAGAGAAAAAGGAGAGCCTCTTCTCTTACGGTATCCTGGTTATCATAGTCGGCGTTCTGCTGTCATTCTTCCAGCAGGCCGTAGGTATCAACGTAGTACTCTACTACGCTCCGCGTATATTCCAGAACATGGGTTCAAGCGGTGATGCCGCAATGATACAGACCGTCGTTATGGGCGTAGTAAATATCCTCTTCACGGTGGTTGCCATCCTGACCGTTGACAAGTGGGGCCGCAGACCTCTGCTTATCGTAGGTTCAATAGGTATGGCCATCGGTATGATAGCACTGAGTATCCTGTCATTCTGCGACGTAATCGGTGTTGCCGCCCTGGTATTCATCATCATCTACACCGCATCGTTCATGATGTCATGGGGTCCCATCTGCTGGGTTCTTATCTCTGAGATATTCCCCAACACCATCCGCGGTAATGCAGTGGCTGTTGCAGTTGCAGCACAGTGGATTTCAAACTACGTGATATCATCAACCTTCCCGTCACTCTGCGAATGGAGCATAGGCGGCACATATCTCATCTACGCCGGATTCTCAATCCTCTCAGCACTCTTTGTACTGAAGATGGTTCCCGAGACCAAGGGCAAGACTTTGGAAGAGATGAGCGCTCTTTGGAAGAGCAAAATGAAGAAGTAATTGAGAATTGAAAATTGAAAATTGAGAATTGAGAATTAAAAAAATCCTTGCGATGATTTCGCAAGGATTTTTTATTGGGGGACAAATTAGCTTACTTAACCACGCCCTGCTTGATCAGATACTCTGCAATCTGAACGGCGTTCAGTGCGGCACCCTTACGGATCTGGTCTCCTACGATCCAGAAGCACATTACATTGGGATTTGCTATATCCTTGCGGATACGTCCTACGTAAACGGGATCGGTACCGGCCAGGAACAGAGGCATGGGATACTCCTTCTTGCTGGGATCATCCATCAGGACAAGACCCTCACCGTTCTTTACGGCCTCACGGAAAGCCTCTACTGATACAGGCTCCTCGGTCTCGGCCCAGATGGCCTCAGAGTGGCAACGGAGCGCAGGAACGCGTACGCATGTAGCGCTGCACTTGATATCGTTGTGGAACATCTTGCGGGTCTCGTAGAACATCTTCTCCTC
>DBYT01000071.1:0-8953 GCA_002309915.1 Bacteroidales bacterium UBA1179
ACGTTTGACTTGTTGCGTTCCAGATGTGCCTGCTCATACTCCGGATTCCTGGCCAGAGGGCTGGGTCCGTACATCATGCCATGGCCTTCTATATTAGCTTCGGCTACCAGATAAATGCCGTATTCATCGCACAAATCATACCAGCGCGGATCATCGGGATAGTGGCTGGTACGTACTGCATTGATGTTCATCTGCTTCATGATCTGAATATCCTGGATCATCCGCTCCAGCGGAACTACATATCCGCCGTAGGGATCCATCTCGTGACGATCGGCACCCTTTATAAGTATAGGCTGTCCGTTTACAAGCAACTGACGGTCACGGATCTCCACCTTGCGGAATCCCACCTTCTGGGGAACAACCTCAATCACCTTTCCGTCGGGTTCCTGGAGAGTCATGTAAAGAGTATAGAGATACGGAGTCTCGGCCGTCCATTTGTAAGGATTTCCTACCTGGAACGAAAACTTGACAGAACCGTTTGAGACAGTTTCCGAACCACCGCGGATCACCTTGCCGTCAGCATCCTTAAGCTGCAGGTTCAGGGTCTTTCCGTCTGCTCCGGCCAACGATGCCTCAAAGTCAAGTGTGGCGTTCACATACTTTGCATCCAGGTCAGTGACGACACAGAAATCATCAATATGAGTCTGAGGGCGTGAATAGAGATATACCTCGCGGGCTATTCCGGTAAAGCGCCAGAAGTCCTGGTCCTCTATGTAGCTACCGTCGCACCAGCGCATTATCTGCATGGCTATCAGGTTCTTCTCGCCGAACTGCACATAATCGGTTATATCGAACTCCGCCTCCATCTTGCTGTCCTCGCTGTAACCCACGTACTTGCCGTTCACCCAGACCCAGAGGTTTGAAGTGGCTGAGCCCACGTGTATATAGACGCGCTCACCCTTCCAACCGGCAGGTATGGTGAAACTCTGACGATACGAGCCCACGTAGTTGTCACGCTCACCCACAATGGGAGGATTGATGGGATACTCGTTGTTCCAGGGATAGGTCACGTTGGTGTATATCCTGTCACCGTAACCGTTCATCTCAAACAGTCCGGGTACAGGGAAATCCACCCATTTGCTGTCATCAAATCCTTCGGCAAAGAAGTTTTCAGGCTTATCATAGGCGTTCTTCACAAAGTTGAACTTCCAGTTGCCTTCAATTGACATGAACCTTGAAGAGCGGCTTTTCTCTCCCTGAGCAGCCAGTTCAGCACTCTCATAGGCAAAATAATCGGCCACATCAGGCTTTTCGTTTTCGCTGTTTGCCCCGGGATCAAGCCACACCGGTTGCTGAGCGTTCAAAGGGATAAGTGCCAATTGGATAATGGTCAGTAAAGCAATTCGTTTCATTTGTCAGGGTTATTTTTTGTTCCGATACCGCGAAAGTAATTGTTTTTTGCCTTACAGAATGACGTTATCGGGAAAAATGCTACCTTTACGCAGTTTATCGCGCACACGCGCGTAATTCCTAATTGCTATACTTACTACAAGAATGGATTATAGAGGACTGACACGGCGGATATTCAAAACGGCACCATTCCTATTGGCGGCCATCCTTTGGTGCGTACTGGTACTAAAGGAGCAGTTCTTTCTGTACAAAGTTGAGGATCTATCGGTTTTCCTGTTTGACAAGCTGTTCATTGCGGAGTGTCTGAAGACTCCGGGAGGCTTCCTCGGACTTGCCGGTTCATTCCTCACGCAGTTCCTTCACCTGCCCTGGCTTGGAGCTTTGCTGTGGGTATTGCTGCTGCTCATAGCCTATCAGCTTACCATACGCGTTTTCAACCTTCCTGAAAACAGGCGGCCGCTGGCTCTCATTCCGGTGGCTTTGCTCATTATCGGCAACATGTCATTAGGATACGGAGTGTTCTTAATGAGAAGCCAGGACCATTTCTTCGCTCCCGTCCTGGGATATCTGATATCGCTTATACCACTGTCAGCCGCCGGACGCATGAAAGCCCTTTGGAGCAAGATCCTGTTCCTGGCAGTCTGGACCACGGCAGGCTTTGCCCTGTTCGGCACATTCGCTTTCACAGGTGCAATAGTATGCGGTTGCGCCACACTTGTTAATTCAGGTCTGCCCCGCAGGGAGCGTATCACGGTTCCCGTATCGGCCCTGATCCTTTCATTGCTGGTGCCGCTGGTCATCTATTCGGCATACACATCCTATAAACTGACCGACAGCTGGATAATGGGACTTCCGTCCATTTCATCCGATTCCTGGACGCATGCCATGAGAGCCCCCTTCCAACTCTCTCTGCTCTGCCAGATTCTTCTGGCTCTTGGAACCGGTCTCAAATCCTCAGGACAGGATGACAGCACAAAAAGCATCATCACCCGGTCCCTGACATATATCGCGGCAATTGCAATGGTCTGGGGATTCTGGTACAGGGATTGCAACTTCCACACCGAACTTGAGATGTCATATGCAGTTGACCGATATGACTGGAATCATGTCATCAAAACATATCAGAAGGCTGTTGACAGTCATAAGAAAGCAGACGAAAAGGCATTTGAGTCACGCAGCAGGAAGATTGAGAGTGCAAGATCAAACGATGAGATCGATGAAATCGTCGAAAGGTACAGCAGCCGTTTCTTTGAACCGACCCGTTCCATGATACTCTACAGGGATCTGGCGCTACTCAAGACCAACCGTGCACTCAAAGAGGCATTCACCATGAAGGACGGCAGCCGTATGCAGAATTCCCGCACCCAGATACCCATGGCCTGGCAGTCAGGCAAGCAGTTGTATTTCCAGTACGGCCTGGTCAACATGTGCTACCGCTGGTGCCTTGAGGATGTCATTGAGCACAACTGGAGTTTCAGCACGCTCAGATACATGACCATGCATTCAGTGATAATGCAGGAGCCCGACCTTGCCGAAAAATATATCAGCAAACTGGAAAAGACCATATTCTACCGCAAGTGGGCGCGCTCCCAGCGCACGCTCAAATCGGACCGTGACGCAATGGCCGCCGCCGCTCCCTATAAGAGTGTCCTTCCGTACATGTGTTTTGAGAACCGCATGTCAAACGACATGATCAAGACCGAGGCTTATCTCATAAACCATTTCATGGAAGAGGAGCCCGAACTTGCCACACCCGAATATGACAGGGCGGCACTGCTCATCGCCATGCGCATTCAGGATATCAACCGTTTCTGGGAAAGACTGCGCTATTATATCAACTCCAACCATGTAAGGGAGTTGCCGCGCTCCGTCCAGGAGGCTATGATCCTGTACAGCTCACTTAGAAAGACCCAGTTGGACTACCCGTTGGACGAGCAGGTCAGAAGGGGGTACGACTCCTTCAACCAGTACGTCTCAAGCCACTCCATCCGCTCCATGAAGGAGGCATCCTACCCGTTCTGTCAGCGGTTCGGAAAGACCTTCTACTACTATTATTATTTTATGAGGGACCTTAATACATATTGAGCAATGAAACACTGTATCACGATAGTTGCAGCTCTGACGCTTCTGGTATCCTGCACGGGAATACCGCAAACCACTGTTCAGACTGACAAAGTCCCCTCGGTATTCCCCGATTACACCAATGTGGTCATACCTTCCAACATCGCCCCTCTCAATTTCCGTATTGAAGAGGAGGGAAAGAAATACGTAACGGTAATAACGGGAGGGGCCGATAAAGCCGTCATCGGCGGACAGAAGGTAGAGATACCACCGCGTAAATGGAGGAAGATAAAGCAGCACGGTCTTATAGGAATCCAGGTATTCGTAATGGACGATGACAGCAGATGGCACAGCTATCGGCCCTTCTCCATGAGCGTTTCAGAAGATGAGATAGACCCCTACATATCATACCGTGTCATCCCCGTAGCGGTAGAGTCCTACCAGAACCTTTCAATCAGACAGCGTAACCTGACCAACTTCAGGGAGAAAGTCATATTCGCAAACACCATGGTGCAGACAAACGCCGACGGAGCCTGCATCAACTGCCACAGTTACAGGGACTACAGCACTGACAACATGCTTTTCCATGTCCGCCAGTACAAGGGAGGAACAGTGATGGTCCTGGACGGTAAACTGCATAAGGTGAACATGAAAACGGATCACACCCTCTCGGCTGGAGTCTATCCGTCATGGCATCCCACCCATGATTACATCGCGCTGTCCAACAACCGCACCCACCAGTCAGTCCATTCCGCCAGCCACGACAAGCTGGAGGTGCTTGACGACATAAGCGACCTTATACTTTATGACATAAAGAACAATACCGTCAGTGTGATCGAGAATGATTCCAGTGAACTGGAAAACTATCCCAACTGGTCAGCTGACGGCCGGAAACTCTATTATGTCTCCTACAGGTATGACGGCAACTACGGCGACAAGCGCAAGAACGAGATGTTCCTGTCACGTGAGGATTTCCATTTCAACCTCTACAGCAAACCGTTTGACCCCGACACCAAGACATGGGGCCCCACGAAACTGGAATTTGACGCCGCCGCCCGCGACAGCAGCATAACATGGCCGCGCGTATCACCCGACGGCCGCTGGCTTCTGGCCTGCATAAGCACCCACGGAGTATTTCCTCTTGACCAGATAGTATCGGACTATATCATGTTTGACCTTGAAAACGGCTCTTACAGATATCCCGATGAACTGAACAGCCCCTTTGCGGAGAGTTTCCATTCATGGTCAAGCAACGGCCGATGGGTAATGTTCAGCACACGTCGCGAAGACGGTGTCCACACACGTCTCTATTTCAGCCACATGGATGAGAACGGACGGTTCTCAAAACCGTTCGCACTCCCACAGCGAGATCCCGACTTCAACCGTGAGTTCCTGTATGCATTCAATATTCCGGAGTTCATGAAGGAACCCGTACATATAACCCCGAGGCAGTTCGCATCATTCATATCAGGAACTGATGCAACTCCCGCAAAATATGAAACTAAAAAAGGAGAATGAGAATATTCGGATTTTTAATAGCAGCTTTTAGCCTCACACTGGCTTTACCTGCCAGCGCCGTAGATGATCAGGGCAAGTTCATACTGGTAATCGACGCCGGACACGGAGGAAAGGATCCGGGAGCAGTCAACGGCAAGAACCAGGAGAAAAGCATAAACCTGAACGTGGCGCTCAAGATGGGTAAACTCATTGAGGAGAACTGCAAGGATGTCAAAGTAATCTATACCCGTAAGACCGATGTATTCGTAGAGTTGTACAAGCGCGCTGACATTGCCAACAAGGCAGGTGCCGACATGTTCATCTCAATACATACCAACTCAGCCAAGAGCAAGGCGGCCAACGGAGCCGAGACATACCTGCTTGGTGTTGAGGAGAACCGAACCAGTGCCAACCTGAATGCCGCCCTTGAAGAGAACAAGGCCATCCTTTTGGAGAATGACTATCAGGCCCATTATGAGGGTTATGACCCCAACAGCCCCGAGAGCATGATCATTTTTGAATTCATGCAGAACGAGTATCAGAAAGAAAGCCTCAAGATGGCACAGTTCACCCAGAACCAGATGGTAGGTTCGGCCAAGCGCCCGGACCGCGGCGTACATCAGGCCGGATATCTTGTCCTGTGGAAGAGCACGATGCCGAGCATCCTGATAGAGTTGGGCTTCATATCAAACGATGCAGAGTGCAAGTACCTGGTATCGCAGAAAGGAGTGGACGAAATGGCGCAAAGCCTCTACAAGGCATTCAGCGAATATCTGGAGTACCACAACAAACTGCTTGAAAAAGCCGTTCCCACATCACAGGCCATAGGCAACAAGGGGGCCGATGCAGAACTACCTGTATATAAGGTACAGTTCATGAGCATCAAGAATCCGCTCAAGAAGAACGACAAGCGTCTGAATGCATATCCCAATGTAAGCTACTATTCCGAAGGCGGAATGTGCAAGTACACATGCGGTGACACCACCGATTATGAAGCCATCCAACAGACGAAGAAGGAGGTCCAAAAAAAGTATAAGGACGCGTTCGTAATTGCCGTCCATGAAGGCAAGAAAATTAGCGTGAAAAAGGCTCAGGAAATAAGTTCAAAAATCAAATAATATTCCTAAATTATGCACTTTCTCACAGCGTCATATTTAGATTTCGTCTAAATATGGCGCATTTTTGATTTTAATATCGGTCAATATGCAATTGCCTTTTAGGATGCATTGAAAACGGGTGAATAATAGCCCAAAAATGGACTCGTTTTTGAGTTATCAACAGGCTAAATTACTGATAGTCAAGAGCGTAATAAAAGTCAATAGGCTCTTTTCAACTTTTTTAATGGGTTTTTCCAAGGACTTGATTGCCAGCATTTTACAAAAAACGATTTTTGGGGTTGAACCAACCGGTTTGTTTTATTGAAATAAGATTGTCAACTTTGCAAAGCAGTTGATGGAAAGACAACATTGTCCTACCCCCACTACTTAAAAAACATGATAGGGACTGAACTAAAAAACCAATGGAGCTTATGTCTGGATTTCATCCGTGACAACGTATCGAAAGCAGTTTTCGATACGTGGTTCTCTGTAGCAGAGCCGGTATCATTGGAAGACGGCGAACTCCTTATCCAGATTCCCAGCCCATTCGTATATGAGTATCTCGAGCAGAACTGCCTGGACGTAATAAAGGCAGCTCTCACCAAGGTATTCGGAAAGGGCACCAAACTGGCATACAGCATCCTTACCGATAAGGAGAACAACATAAGCCAGAACGTAAGTTCAGCCGATACCTTATATAATATCAAGGGTACCGCCGAGATCGGAAACAAGGCTCCCGCCCCAACCGATGCTCCGTATGTTCAGGATCTCAATCCGCAGCTGGATCCCAATTACAGTTTTGACAATTTCGTTGAGGGTATCAGCAACAAGCTTGCACGTACAGCCGGCGAGACCATCGCACTCAATCCTGCAGGCAGTGCTTTCAACCCCCTGTTCATATACGGTTCATCCGGCGTAGGCAAGACTCACCTTGCTACCGCTATCGGCCGCAAGGTCAAGGAACTCCATCCCGAGAAGAGAGTCCTCTACGTATCGGCCCACCTGTTCATGGTTCAGTATACAGATGCTGCCAGAAACAACACCGTAAATGACTTCATCCATTTCTATCAGTCAATAGACGTACTGATAATCGATGACATGCAGGAGTTGTCCGGTTACACCAAGACTCAGAATACATTCTTCCATATATTCAACTATCTGCACCTTAACCACAAACAGCTCATCATGACGAGCGACCGTCCTCCCAAGGATATGAAAGACCTTGAGGAGCGTCTGATCACCCGCTTCAAATGGGGCTTGGTGGCTGAGTTGGAGCGTCCGGACCTGAATCTGCGCAAGGACATCCTTCGCGACAAGACAAGACGCGACGGAATCAAGTTCCCGGAGCCGGTAATTGATTACATAGCCGACAAGGTTAGGGATAACGTTCGTGACCTGGAGGGTGTGATTGTCTCACTCATGGCCTATTCGACAATCTACGGCAAGGAGGTTGACCTGAATCTTACCCATGAGGTGATTGACAAGAGCCAGCATCACGAGCAGAAACCCATCACAATCGAATCAATTATCTCAAAGGTCTGCGACTATTATAACATCGACGAGACATCCGTGCAGTCCAAATCACGCAAGCATGAGATTGTCCAGGCAAGACAGATAAGTATGTATCTGGCCAAAAAGTATCTGGATTTCTCAACTTCAAAGATTGGAGCCTACATCGGAAAGCGCGATCATGCCACAGTTCTCCACGCCTGCAACATGGTTCGTGACCAGATTCAGGTTGACAAGAACTTCAAGGCCGATATGGAAAATATCGAAAGCGGACTTCGCTGCTGAGTTCTTAGGATGTAGAAGTTGATTAAAGCGGTGATTCTGTCACCGCTTTTTTGTTTTTATGCAGTTTCCTTTCAAAACAACCTCACACTCCCAAAATAACGCCCAATTGTCCGTTTTGGAAAACATTTTCAATTTCCAAAATTCGTATTCAATTGTTTATCTGTAATATAACTCTGCAAAACGGAAAACTTCAGTCATGATATGAATTTATTTTTTTCAAACATTAGTTTTTATCGGACACATTATTTACATTTGTAAGGCTGTTGCCGGTTTCCCTGATCGGCCCGTATCATGCGCAAACATCAAACAAGTATATTATAAATGGACGACAAGAAACAAACCTACACTTTCGAAGAGGCGTTCAAGGCCTCAGTGGACTATTTCGGAGGTGACGAACTTGCAGCCAAAGTCTGGGTGAACAAGTACGCAGTAAAGGACTCCTTCGGAAAAATTTATGAGAAGACTCCTGATGACATGCACTGGCGTATAGCCAATGAGATTGCACGCGTGGAGAAAAAGTACAAGAACCCCATGACAGCGGCCCAGCTTCATGACCTGCTCAAGGGATTCAAGTATATCGTTCCCCAGGGAAGCCCCATGACCGGTATAGGCAACAACTATCAGATTGCATCACTTTCCAACTGTTTCGTAATAGGAAACGAAGGGTCGGCTGACTCCTACGGCGCAATCATGAAGATTGACGAGGAACAGGTTCAGCTTATGAAACGTCGTGGCGGCGTGGGTCATGACCTTTCGGATATCCGCCCCAAGGGATCTCCCGTAAAGAACTCGGCACTCACATCGACCGGACTGGTTCCGTTCATGGAGCGTTTCTCAAACTCCACCCGTGAGGTTGCGCAGGACGGACGCCGCGGTGCCCTGATGCTGAGCGTATCAATCAAGCACCCCGATTCAGAGTCATTCATCGATGCCAAGATGGAGAGCGGTAAGGTTACCGGCGCCAACGTATCGGTCAAGATTGACGATGAGTTCATGAAAGCCGCCATCGAGGGCCGCAAATATACCCAGTGCTACCCGATTGACGCCAAGAAGCCCTTATACAAGAAGGAGATCGATGCCAGCGAACTCTGGAAAAAGATAGTTCACAACGCATGGAAATCGGCCGAGCCCGGAGTCCTGTTCTGGGACACCAT
>DBYT01000071.1:9077-11132 GCA_002309915.1 Bacteroidales bacterium UBA1179
CCGTTCACCCCCAAGGCCAAGTTTGACTTTGACCTCTTCAAGAAGCATGTGGCCATTGCTCAGCGAATCATGGACGATATCATCGACCTGGAGATTGAGAAGATTGACATGATCCAGGCCAAGATTGCAAGTGACCCCGAGGATGACGAGACCAAGTATACCGAGAAACGCCTTTGGGAAAAGATAATGCGCAAGAGCACCATGGGCCGCCGTACCGGCGTAGGCATCACCGCCGAGGGCGATATGCTGGCCGCTATGGGACTCCGCTACGGTACCGATGAGGCCACTGAGTTTGCCGAGACAGTACAGCGCACTCTGGCACTTACCGCCTACCGTTCATCGGTAGAGATGGCAAAGGAGCGTGGCGCATTTGAGATCTTTGACTGGAAGCGCGAGCAGAAGAACCCGTTCATACTGCGTCTTAAGGAGGCCGATCCCCAGCTCTATGAGGACATGAAGAAATACGGTCGCCGCAACATAGCATGTCTCACCATCGCCCCCACCGGCACCGTAAGTCTTATGACTCAGACCACCTCAGGCCTGGAGCCGGTATTCATGCCTGTCTACAAGCGCCGCCGCAAGGTTAACCGAGACGATGAGAACGCCAATATCACCTTTACCGATGAGAACGGCGATGCATTCGAGGAGTTCATTGTATTCCATCACAAGTTCGTGGAGTGGATGATTGTGAACGGCATCAACCCGGCACAGAAGTTCACCTCAGAGCAGGTAGACGAACTTGTTGCCCGCTCACCCTACTACAAGGCTACCGCCCAGGATGTTGACTGGGTCAACAAGGTCAAGATGCAGGGTGCCCTTCAGAAGTGGGTAGACCACTCCATCAGCGTTACAATCAACCTTCCCAACGATGTATCCGAGGATCTGGTCAACCAGCTCTACGTAGAGGCATGGAAGAGCGGATGCAAGGGCTGCACCGTATACCGTGACGGTTCACGTGACGGTGTCCTGGTTGACGCCAAGAGTGACAAGAAGGCCGAAAAGCCCCAGAAGGATGGCAAGGAGCCTACCCTGGCACCTTGCGACTGCGAGCCTCGTCAGGTAATCGAGGTCCGTCCGCGCATTCTGGAGGCCGATGTGGTACGTTTCCAGAACAACAAGGAGAAATGGGTGGCATTCGTGGGTATCCTGGATGGCCGTCCTTACGAGATATTCACCGGTCTGCAGGACGACGAGGAGGGTATTGTACTGCCCAAGACAGTCGAGAAGGGCTGGATTATCAAGAACATAGATGAAGAGGGCCGTAAGCGCTACGACTTCCAGTTCACCAACAAACGCGGATACAAGGTTACCATCGAGGGCCTGTCCGAGAAGTTTGACAAGGAGTACTGGAACTACGCCAAGCTGATATCGGGCGTACTCCGTTACCAGATGCCNNGGTTCAGAGAACATCAACAACTGGAAGAACGGTGTTGAGCGCGCTCTCAAGAAATACGTTCAGGACGGCACCGCTGTAAAGGGCGAGAAATGCTCGGTTTGCGGAAGCGAGTCACTGGTATATCAGGAGGGCTGCCTCATCTGCAAGAACTGCGGATCATCACGTTGCGGATAAAAATGAAAATAAAAGAACAGACAATAACCCTTGACAGCCTGCGGTTCTACGCCTACCATGGTGCCGAACCGCAGGAGGCCATTGTCGGTGCATGGTACACGGTTGATGTATGCATCACTGCCGATGCAACTCTTGCCATACAATCCGATGATTTGAGCGGAACTATCAACTATGCTCAAGTCGCTGAAGTTATCAAACAGCAGATGCTTATTCGCTCTGCTCTGCTTGAACATGTTGCCGGACGAATTGCTAAAGCTCTACTTGATGGGTTTCCGGCTATTAAGGCACTGACTGTTAAGGTCTGCAAGGAGAATCCTCCGGTTTGCGCTCCTTGCGCGGCTTCAGGGTTTATACTCGCTGTTGAGAGGTAACAGCAAATTCTCACTGAAGGATTGCTGTTACGCGCACCTTGGAGCCTTCTGCGGCGAGGGGGATTAAGTTTCCGGTGATCTCTTTACCGTCTATGGTTAATGATTTGATTCCGT
>DBYT01000078.1:0-5093 GCA_002309915.1 Bacteroidales bacterium UBA1179
GTAATTGTGACATAACCGTCAAAATCAGGTTTTACAGGATTGGGATAAACAAGAATATTTGACTCTGAGAGACTTTCTTCTGGATCCCTGGCGGTACCCCCATATTCAACCATTCCAAGGCTTGTACCGAAGAATAAAGAGCCATCCTGACCATTTTCTGTTATGCTTAGGATATTGTTTGAAGGAAGCGGGCTGTTACTTGTGGTAAAATGCTCCAGAGTCTTGGTTCCATCGGCACTTAAAAGGAAAACTCCGTCATCAAGAGTACCTATCCATTTTCTGTTTCCCTGGTCAACATAGATTGCTGTAGTATAGACTCCGCTGAACAGATAATCAGCAAGTCCTGAACCGTCATTACGTGAAATCTTTACTCTTTCAAATACAGGATTCTGTTCAGTTATAAATGTATCCGGATTCTTGAGAATAAACAATCCTCTGTTGGTTGCAATCCACATTTCTCCGTTCAGATCCCATTGATATGACAACAACTCGGCAATCTCCTCGGTATTACCGTCCTGATTAACAAAATTCGGACCTGAAAACTTTATTTTGTCATCACTGTTGTCTTTAAGTGTACCGTTCAGATCAATGCAGACCAAACCCGGAATATAACGTGATGAGTTGATCCATACTCTTCCTTTACTGTCAAATCTGAGTTGTTTGAAAGTTGGTAATCCTGCTATCTCATTATAGTATAATGAAAACCATTTTCCGTCAGGCTGCAGCACTTTCAATATAGTGTCAGTCTCATTGTTTGCCATCCAGAGATTACCGTTAGAATCATACTGTAGTGCACTTATACGTACATAATTGTTTTTGTTGGATTCAGTGTCATTGAGTATGCTTCTAAGGGCACTGTTATTCCATGTATGAAGTTTGAAGAATCTGTTATTCCTGAATTCATAAAGACCCTGACCTGTAGATCCTACAAATATATGATTTGGATCGGCTGGATCCTGGGCAGCTTCGGTCAGGTTCTGATACTTAAGGTTTGTCTTTGAAGTGATATTCTCATCAAGATAACTCCAACGTTCATTCTCATAAATCATGACAGTTCCCGGATAGTCAATTCCGGAGTAATTGTGACAACCTCCTACAACAAGCAGTCTGCCGTCCTGAGGCCATGATACAGAGTGAAACCAGTTACGTCTGGGACTGTCCGGTTTCAATCCTCTTTCCAAACATACAACTGTATTATCGGTTTGGGAATACCGGCATAATCCCCAAATACCCTGACTGGCCCAAATATTGCTGCCGTCAGTCATTATGTGATTGACGTGGTAGGGGAATATCAATGTGGTCTGGTCCGATAAGCTGCTTAATAGAGTAACTGCAGTATCCTGTATCAGTGCCACTCTTTCATCATCCGGGAACGACACTGCGGTTACATTGTCCAGGATATTTGTCAGTGACGCATTACTGCGGCTTATGGTCCATACCCTGTTGTCAAATGAGTATCCTGTAAGCTGCCCGTCAAACTCAAACAGGTTACGGAACCTTATGTTACGCAGCAGTTTCCACTTGCTGCTGTCAAGAAGATTGTCTGAAAGCAGGCCCAAATACAAACCTCCGTCAGTTGAACATATAATGCTGTCACTCAGAATAACCGATGAATGAACCTGAGTATCGAACCTGTATGTATTGCTTATCTCCCTGCGTTTGACGTCAAAGACAACCAATCCTATATTTGTGGATATATAGGCTTTGTTTCCTATTATCTTAAGTTCGTTTACCGATACGCTTCCGGTGCTGTTGTTCTTTATATCGGTAAAGTTGAAAACGGTAAAGTCATCGTAAAGAAGGTCTATGTTTCCGTTTGAATAGGCCAGGACAAGTGCTTTCTGTGATTCGCAGTATCCTATTGCAGCTATATCGGTATCACCCAGTCCTCCGGTCTTGTCAATGGTGTAGAGACCGTTGTCAGTTGGATCATAGAAATAGAGTGCACCGTCACTCAAGACACATACAAAGCCGAAAGCCTTGATTGAAAAAGAGGCGTCATTGTAGGCGGGATGTGCTCTCCAGGTTCCTACGGGTATTCCTGCATGGGCCTTATAAAAAGGCAAAAGGAGCATTACCGCAGCGATTGCGATAATGGCTCCTCTTGTCAGTTTCTTTATCATAATGTTTTCAGATAATCTGCCAGTTTCCTTACGGCTCGTCCCCTGTGGCTTATCAGGTTCTTGCTTTGGGCGCTCATCTGAGAGAAAGTCTCGGTGTAACCGTCGGGGACAAAAATCGGATCATAACCGAATCCTCCGTCTCCGTAATGACGCTCCGTTGCAATCTGTCCGGTAACTATTCCCTCAAACAGAACTTCCTGTCCGTTAAGTATTAACGCAACAACTGTCCTAAATTGTGCGCTGCGGTCCGGTTTTTTTTCAAGTTCACGGAGCAGCTTGGTCATATTGGCCTCCGAGTCATGGTCACCTGCGTAGCGTGCGGAGTGAACTCCGGGTGCTCCGTCAAGGGCTTTCACCTCCAGTCCGGTGTCATCGGCAAAACAGTCATAACCGTAATGCTCCTTGACGTAACGGGCTTTCTGCAGGGCGTTGTCCTGGAAGGTATCGCCGGTTTCGGGGATATCCTCAGTGCAGCCAATCTCCTTCAGGGAGTGGACCGTAAAGCGGTCGCCAAGTATCTGGCGCACCTCCTCCAGCTTGTGGGCGTTGTTTGTGGCAAATACCAGCTCCATTCTTTTAGAGTACGATGTTCACGATCTTGCGCGGAACTACGATCACCTTGCGGATGGTCTGACCGTTGATGTAGCCCTGAGCCTTCTCGTTGGCCAGAACGGCATCCTGAATCTGCTGCTGGGTGGCATCGGCCGGGAAGTCCATTGTAAAGCGGGTCTTTCCGTTGAATGATATGGAGTAGGTTATGCTGTCCTCCTTGAGGTAATCCTCGTTGAACTTGGGCCATGCGGCATCACAAACCGTAGTTTGGTTGCCAAGTGCCTGCCAGAGTTCCTCAGCGGTGTGGGGAGCAAACGGTGCAATCACCTTGGCCAGGTCTGTCAGCACGGCGCGCTTGTTGCACTTAAGACCTGACAGCTCGTTTACGCATATCATGAATGCGGCAACCGATGTGTTGAATGAGAAGTTCTCAATATCCTCGGTTACCTTCTTTATGAGCTTGTGGATTGACTTGAGCTCGTCCTTGGTGGGAGCGTCATCACTTACAGCCAGCTTGCCCTCACGGTCAAAGTAGAGAGCCCACATCTTGCGGATAAAGCGGTGGCAGCCGTCAATTCCGTTTGTATCCCAGGGTTTTGACTGTTCAAGCGGGCCAAGGAACATCTCGTACATACGCAGCGTATCGGCTCCGTATTTCTCGATGATGTCATCGGGGTTGACCACATTGAACATGGACTTACTCATCTTCTCGACAGCCCATCCGCAGATGTACTTGCCGTTTTCCAGTATGAACTCGGCGTTGTTGTATTCGGGGCGCCAGTTCTTGAATGCCTCAACATCCAGTACATCGGCGCTTACAATATTCACGTCAACGTGGATGGGAGTGGTGTCATACTGGTCCTTGAGGCCCAGTGACACGAACTTGTTGGTATCCTTGATACGATATACAAAGTTACTGCGGCCCTGTATCATACCCTGGTTGATGAGTTTGCTGAACGGCTCCTCAACCTCGCTTACGCCAAGGTCCTTGAGGAACTTGTTCCAGAAACGGGAGTAGATTAGGTGACCGGTTGCGTGCTCCGATCCTCCCAGATAGAGGTCAACGCACTTCCAGTAGTTATCGGCCTCCTTGCTTACAAGAGCCTTGTCGTTATGGGGATCCATGTAACGCAGATAGTAGGCCGATGAGCCTGCAAATCCGGGCATGGTGTTGAGCTCCAGCGGGAATACGGTCTTGTTATCTATAAGTGACTTGTCAACAACCTTACAGTTCTTCTCATCAAAAGCCCAAACCTTGGCGTGACCCAGAGGGGGCTCGCCGGTCTCGGTGGGCTTGTACTCACTGATCTCGGGGAGTTCCAGCGGCAGGCACTGCTCGGGTACCATTGTGGGTATTCCGTTCTTGTAGTAAACGGGGAACGGCTCACCCCAGTAGCGCTGACGGCTGAATATGGCGTCACGCAGACGGTAGTTGACCTTTATCTTACCCAGTTTGTTCTCCTGTACATATTTCTTGGTGGCTGCTATGGCCTCCTTGACAGAGAGTCCGTTCAGGTTCAGACCGCCCTGGCGGATCTGGTCGGGACGGGGTGAGTTCATCATTGTGCCCTCCTTGGCGTCAAAGCTCTCCTCGGATACGTCGCAACCCTCAATGAGCGGACGGATCTCAAGGCCGAAATGCTTGGCGAATGCGTAGTCACGGCTGTCGTGAGCAGGTACGGCCATGATGGCGCCTGTACCGTAGCCGGCCAGTACATAGTCACTGATCCATACGGGTACATCTTCACCGGTCAGGGGGTTGATTGCGTATGATCCGCTGAATACGCCGGTTACCTTGCGGTCAGCTATGCGCTCGCGCTCGGTGCGCTTCTTTACGGCGGCTACGTATGCATCGACCTCCTTCTTCTGGGCGGGAGTTGTAAGCTGTGCTACAAGCTCGCTCTCAGGAGCAAGTACCATGAATGTTACACCGAATATGGTATCGGCACGTGTGGTGAATATGGTGAATTCTATGTCGCTGTCCTTTACGTGGAACTGCATCTCGGTACCCTCGGAGCGGCCAATCCAGTTGCGCTGGGTCTCCTTGATGGAATCGGACCAGTCTATCTTGTCAAGTCCGTCAAGCAGGCGCTGTGCGTAGGCCGATACCCTTAAGCACCACTGACGCATCTTTTTCTGCTCTACGGGGAATCCGCCGCGTACCGATACGCCCTCTACAACCTCATCGTTGGCAAGTACGGTGCCCAGTCCGGCGCACCAGTTTACCATGGTCTCGCCCAGGTAGGCTATGCGGTAGTTCATCAGGACATCGGACTTCTGCTTGTCGTCCATGGCCTTCCACTCGGCGGCGGTGAAGTTGAGTTCCTCGCTCTGGGCTACATCGAGACCCTCGGTGCCCTTCTGCTCAAAACGCTCAATGAGCTTCTCGATGGGCTGTGCGCTCTGGCACTTGTTGCA
>DBYT01000078.1:5275-10390 GCA_002309915.1 Bacteroidales bacterium UBA1179
CCGCACTGACGCTTGTAGCGTGCGTAAATGTCCGATGCAATGTAACCCAGCGGGTGACCTACGTGCAGGCCTGCGCCTGACGGGTAGGGGAACATGTTGAGTACGTAAAACTTGGGCTTAGCGGGGTTCTCAACTACTTTATAAGTACCCTCTTTGGCCCATTTTTCCTGCCACTTCTTTTCAATTGCTCTGAAATCGTATTCCATTATTGCGTCGAATATTTCGTTTTGACGCGCAAAATTACACAATTTCAGGCAAAAACACTATAGTGTTTCTCATTCCTGCTCACCTTAGGGAGAAAATAGGCCGTACCTGCGTTCTGCTTCCCTAAGGTGCGAGGGTAAAGAAAAGAATCCTTACCTTTGTTTTTATGATTGAGATAAATGATGAAAACATAAGGGCGGTAAAGGGTGAGGCTGATGCGCAGGCCGTTTATCGGGAGGTAAAGCGGACGGGTGATTTTGCGGGCTTTGCGCGCCGTTTCATGCATAGCGATGACGGGCGTGTGGCGCGTAATGCGTTCTGGGTGCTTACCAAGGCATCGGACCAGGAGCTGTCTCAGTTGCAGGGTATGCTTAATGAACTGATAGACCTGGCTCTCAAGACCGGACACTCGGCTGTGCGCAGGCTGTCACTCAATATCATAGAGCGCCTCAAAATGGAGGAGGATGATCTGCGGACAGACTTCCTGGACTTCTGTCTGGAGCATATGGCCGATGCAGACGAACTGCCCGGTATCCAGTCCATCAGCATGAAGCTGGCATACCGCATGTGCAAGTTCTATCCCGAACTACTGGCCGAGTTCAAGGCGACGCTCGAATCCATGGAGCCGGAGTTTTTCAAACCGGCGGTCAACTGCGTACGCAACAAGATAATGAAAAAGGGTTGACGGAAAACCGCCAACCCTTTTTTCTATCAGGAAGACTTACGTCTTATTTTTTGTTGAAACGGGCAACTTTGGTATCGCCGGATTCTGATTCCAGAACCAGGAGATAATTGCCTTGCTCCAGATCATAAATACCTATCCTGTCACCTGCTACACCAAGGCTCTTGACCTGTTTACCGTCAATGGTATAGATGTCGGCCTTACCTTGAATGGCTTGCGGCAGATAGATATAGTTGTCATCAAAATTGAAGGATGAGTTTATACTGCTCTGTTTTACGTGAGTGGGACCGGAAGATGAACCGCTGAATACGGCTTTGGCCACAGTCTTGTGACTGGATATGGTAAGATCCAACATTGCTGTTGAATAATCCGTTCCGTCAACATCCCACTTTGTAAATGATCCGCCTCCCACGGGTACTGCTGACAGACGTACGGTTGCACCTACTACTACAGGATATGAACTTGTAGTCTCCCAGTTCTCCATGGGGAATGCAACGCCTGCACCCTGGGTGGTAATATGTATAGCACCAAGTTTGAGAGTGCTCCCTTCGGTAATGCCTGTTGTGCCGTGATAATGACCTACTGAGAATTCCTTGGTAGGATCCAGACGGGCCTTGGCTACACCGTTTTTGACTTCGACATCGTAAGTAAATCCGCCGATTTCACTTATAAGGAGTCCGTTGGTGGTAAGAGGTTGGCCGTTGGATTCAACATTGAAGTTAACGTACGGGTCAAGTGTCAGAGTCTCCTCCTTGTCGGCATCTACAGTTACGTCCTTTGAAACATCACAACTTGTAGCTGACAGTTCACCCTGACTGCCGGTAAGAACCTGGAACTTGACTTTTCCGTTTTCATCAGTAACCCGAGAGTATCGGCCAAAGTCTATGCGTTCACCTTCTACGACACCCTTATTATCACTTACAGTCACGGTAAGTGTTGAGTAATTTACAGGAATTACCTTGTTCTGGTTCAGTTCTATCTCTCCTATTGGGGTACCTCCGTAACTGGTGGAGTATGAATAGGTTCCTGCAGGAAGAAGAATTTTTGTATCGTAGTTGAAGTTTTTGTTATCATTGACATAAATCTGACCAGGAGCTACGACATTGGATGTAAACTTAAGACTGTAAAGTGTTACGTCCTTGGCATTGTCACCCTCGTTTATTCTTACGTCAATAACACTTACGTCGTTGATAGCCAGTTTATAGTCTCCGGGTGCGTCTGTAATGATCAGTTTTCCGTTTTCCGGATTAGGATAAGAACCGTACTCATTTCCCTTATACCATCTGTAGTCCTGTTTGTTCAAAAGATCCGGTTCGTCGCAATTCAGGGTAATGACGACTCTGCTTGTGCTTATGTTTACAGTCTTATCCTCTTCTCCAAGGGTGAAGGTTCCTGTAGTTCCACCTGCCTCGTAGGTGTATTCACCCGGGAGCAGGAACATAGATACCTGACCTTTTGCGTTGGTAGATTCATTTTGTGAGTTATAAGACTCCGGATCGGCGGTTACAGATATTCTCTGATTCTCATTTGGTGATGTACCGGTCTTTGAGTCGAAAGTAACTTTATAATAATCAAGCCATACGACAGTGTCGTTGACTATGTCAATTTTATCGGTGAAAGAGCCTGCGTCGTCCTGTATCCAGTAAGAACCGGGTTTAACCTGTACTCCACTATAAAAATACTGGTAATCATTCTTCTCGCCGTATTCGTAAAGACGGAATGAATTGGCTGACTGCGGAAAATCTCCATATCTGCACCTTACATTCAAAGTGACGTTCTGTGAAACTTGTTTGACAACATTCAGGGTATCGTCTCCAGTCAGTGTAAAACTGCCTTCCTGATTATCGAAATACCATCTGAATGTTCCGTTATTCAGATATATGGAATCCTTGCCTTGAAAATCCATATAGAGGTTATAATTCTCTCCATTCTCGTCTTCGAGAGTTACACCTTGATATGGCAAGGGTACACCCAGACTGCTTTTAGCGGTGACAATCAGTTTGTTACAGTCAATACTCAGTTCGTTGGGATCGCTTGCCGAAAGGGTAATCTTTCCGATATGTCCCATAGATGATCTGTAAGAAACGGCTTTACCTGCATAAGCATCGTCTATCTCCAGGATGTATAGCCATTTTTCGTCGTAATTATAAGGCTGTGAGGCCTGATCCAGGATTTCTCCTTTGTAGTAGATAGCGATATAGGGTTGATCGCTCCATGTAGAAACAGTATCTCCACCATGAGTGAAGGCAAAGGACACCTGAATGTCTGCCCGGGCAGAATTCGGGATCAGCAACGCTGTCATTATAACAGCCAAAAACAAAAGAAACCTTTTCATAATTGTGGAATTATATTGTTAGTAAAAAAGTTAGCCCGATAGCAAAGAAATGTAATTAATTTGGGATATCAAAAAAAATGTTAATTATTTTTATGGTGCCGATGCATACTCGTTACATTTGTGGGATTTTAAATCAGGCTATGGAGGGCCTTACAAAATGAGAAAGCATTCCTGGTTCATGCCGCCCAGTTCCTTAATTATCTTTACAACGACAGCCGCATAATCAGGTCTGAGATATGCCATGTGGGAGTTTATTTGTTTGCGCTAAGATAAGAGTTGAAACTGATAATTATTACATTTGCATTCACAAAATTCCAAAACATGCTTCACTTTGATTCTGATTATATGGAGGGCGCGCATCCAACAGTGATGCAGCGACTTGTTGAGACCAATCTTGAACAGACTGTAGGCTACGGCGAGGATGAATACACCCGTCGTGCGGCTGACCTTATCCGCGAGGCTTGCGGCTGTCCCGATGCACTGGTACGCTTCCTGGTGGGCGGCACCCAGGCCAACGCAACCGTAATTGACGGTCTGCTCCACCAGTATGAAGGTATTATGGCGTCCGATGTAGCCCACATCAACAACTTGGAGGCCGGCGCCGTGGAGTCATCGGGCCACAAAATTCTGATTGTTCCATCACATCAGGGCAAGGTTGCGGCATATGACATTGAGCGTTATCTCAACGAGTTCTATGAGAATGAGAACCATCAGCATATGGTTTCACCGGGTGCACTCTACCTCTCATTCCCGACAGAGTGGGGCACACTTTATTCACTGGGAGAACTTGAGGCTTTAAGCCGCGTATGCCACAAGTACAAGATACCTCTCTATATGGACGGCGCCCGTCTGGGTTACGGTCTGGCTGCATCAAAGGATGTTACGCTTAAGGATATAGCACGCCTGTGTGACGTATTTTATATTGGTGGCACCAAGGTCGGTGCAATGTTCGGTGAGGCAGTGGTTACAGCCCATCCGGAACTGCTTCCCCGTTTCTTTACCTTTGTAAAGCAGCACGGTGCAATGCTGGCCAAGGGTCGTCTGCTGGGCGTCCAGTTCAGCACTCTGTTCACAGACAACCTCTATCTTGAGATATCCAAGAATGCGGTTGACAAAGCTTTGCGCCTTAAGAAGGCAATGATTGCCAAAGGATTCTCACCCTATGTTGATTCTCCCACCAACCAGCAGTTCTTCTGCCTGCCCAAGGCCGAGTTGGATCGCATAAGCAAGTTTGCTTCGTTCGAGATCTGGGCTCCCTGCGGACCGCAGCAGAGCGTAGTCAGGTTCGTGACCAGTTGGAACACGACCGATGCCGATATCGACGAATTCATATCCAAACTCTAAATGAAACAGTTAAGAGAGATATTCGGCTACCTGCTGGGATTCATCATGTTCATTGTGGGTATCCCCGCCATCATGTGGCTGGCTTCATTCCGCCCGGAGATTACATTTACCTGCAGTTGGAATTGCATCGCGGGCGTTATCATCGGCCTGGCAGGACTTGTATTGAGCATCTGGACCATCATCTATATGAAAGTTGTGGGCCGTGGCAACCCCATGGATGCCTTTGATCACGAGATTGCTCCCCATACCCAGCATCTTATGACCGGAGGTGTCTACCGCATCTGCCGCAACCCCATGCTTCTGGGTACATTCCTATACCTGGCCGGCATTGCACTGGTGCTTTTGTCCTGGCAATCGGCCGTAGTATGGGTTGTATTCGTCATCATCATGTCCTTCCAGGTTGCATCCGAGGAGAAACGCCTGGAGCGCGATTTCGGCCAGGAATATCTTGACTACAAGAAGCGCACCGGTCGCTTCACCCCCTGGTAACAGTTAAAGATCCTTAACGGGAAGAAGATTTCCGTTCAAAAGTGTTGTGTGTTGTATCAAA
>DBYT01000078.1:10496-15280 GCA_002309915.1 Bacteroidales bacterium UBA1179
CATTATGAGGAACCCCGTCCCAATTTCAACACACTCTCTAATCAGGTGCACACCCTGATGGAGGACGGTTTCCTGGAGCGCAAGGCCTTTGGAAGCAACTACCAGTACTCGCCTACAGTATCTCGCAAGGCATACAGTCTGGATGGTTTCCACGGGCTGGTAAACGAATACTTTGACAGCTCATACTCAAGCGTAGTCCTTGGGCTTGTTGAGGAGGAGCGCCTGTCTGTTGACGATCTTAAACGTATTATTGACAAAATTGAAAAGAGAAAATGAATACTCAAGTCCTTTTATTCCTTGGAAAGGCGGCATTGCTAACCTTTGTTTTCGTACTTATGTACCGCCTTTTGTTGCGTCGCGAAACATTCCACGGCCTTAAGCGCGGAGCCCTGATGCTTTCGCTTGTTCTATCCTATGTACTTCCATTGACCGTAATTACGGTACATCGTGATATACAGAAGAGCCCTGCCGCTCAAACCTTTTCAACCAACCAGCCGGTTTCTGCCCCTATTAATCAAATCCAACCTTTCTCTCCTTCAGTTGAAACAACCGCTGTTGCTCCAACTGTAGCAGAAACTGAAAACGCAGCTATCCAGGCACCGGCAGTAAAGAGGGACATCACCCAAATACTGTTGGTATGCCTGATGGCCGCTTATCTGGCAGGTCTGGCTGTAATGCTGATAATCAGAATGGTATCGATCTACAGGGTAGCTTCTATAGTAAGGAACGGAAGGACCGTAGAACGCGGCGAGGGCTGGAAGATAGTCGTTACCGACAGGAACGTCAGTCCTTTCAGCTGGATAGGAACAATTGTCTTATCCGAGAAGTATTACGCCAGCATAGATACAACAGTCTTGAAACACGAGAAAGCCCATATCAGACACGGACATCCGTTGGAACTCATGATGGTTGATTTCATGTCGCTGTTCCAGTGGTTCAACCCTGCAGTCTGGGTATTAAGACGCGACCTCTGTCTTGTACATGAGCAGCAGGCCGATGCCGACGTCGTTAAATCCCTGTCCGATGCCCGTCCGTACCAGTTTATGCTGCTGAGCCAGTCACAGGGTGGCCTGGCATTCAATATCGTGGCAAGTTTCAACGGCAACGGTGTTGAGAGTCGCATTGACATGATGAACCGCAAACGGTCCGGCCGCCGTCAGATGCTCAGGTTCCTGTATATACCGCTTGTAATGTGCATATCGCTTGTGCTTACCGCAAATGTTGCGTATGATATGAATGCGGCATCAGAATCTGGAACTAAGTCAGAAGAACCGGTCTATGGTGATCAGATTAATCCTGTATTCAAAGTCGGCGATTTCTGGTACTACATTGAGAATGACGGGGCTGTACTATGCCGTCCCGTGGAGAATGGTGTAATAAAAACATATGACTATAACGGTTCCGGTGAGCTAATTATCCCGTCAAGTATTGAGCATGAAGGAAAGACATGGCCTGTTGTCAAGATAGGCGAACTCTCCTTGGGCATGACCAGACAGTATGACAGAATACAACGTATAGTAATCCCGTCCAGTGTTAAGGAATTAGGTAATTCTGCTTTTAGCGGTCTTCCGCAATTGGAATCAATCTATATATCCAAGAGTGTAACCAAGATATCCGCCAACCTGTTGGGAGATGAATACACCAATCCAGCCAGGATAGAGATTGATCCCGTCAATCCGGTCTATGATTCACGTGAGAACTGTAACGCAATTATAGAGACAGCCACCAATACGCTTATAGTAGGACGTAAGGGGTCTACGATTCCCTCAAGTGTCACTTCAATAGCAGATAATGCTTTCAAGTCATGCAAGGAACTCAAATCAATAGTTATCCCTGAGGGTGTAAAAACAATAGGCAAGTCTGCATTTGAAGGGTGCAGCGGGTTGACATCCATCACTATTCCAGCCAGCGTGGAGAGTATCGGAAGCAGTGCATTCTTTGAGTGTACGGGACTCCGTTCCATTAAGGTGGCTCAAGGCAATAGGGTGTTTGATTCCAGAGAGGATTGCAATGCTATTGTCAATACCCGTACCGGTGAGTTGATTTTGGCCTGCGCTTCAACAAAAGTACCTCAAGGCATAAAGAAGATAGGCTACCGTGCATTCTATCATTGCACCCTTACAAACGGTTTGAATTTGCCAGAGGGTATAGAGGAGATTGCCGATGAGGCATTTACCGGTTGCACCGGTTATAGCGAACTAGTCCTGCCAGCCAGTCTAAAGAAATTAGGCAAGGATGTCTTTAGTGAGAAAAAGGTTGATATGACGTTTAGAATCTCGGCTGTTATGGCTATGAGAGGTCAGAATACCAAGCCTACCTTTACCACAATTAAGGTCAATCCTGCCAACAAATACTTTGATTCACGTGAAGACTGCAATGCCCTGATCAGGACCAAGGACAATACATTGCTGCTGGCATGTGAGAATTCTTTCATTCCGCAAAGTGTAAAGGCCATAGGTGACGGGGCATTCAAAGGTCTCAAGGGCAATAAAGAGATTGTGCTGCCCAAAGGACTTGAATATGTAGGTGAAGAGGCGTTTGCAAACTATGTATCTGTTGCTCCGCTCAGCCTGCCATCGACAGTCAAATTCATTGGAGCAAGTGCATTTGTAGAGTGCAAGATGGCTCCGGATCTGGTTGTTTCCGGAAAGGTCAAAGAGATTGGTGATCATGCATTCGAATACTCGGAAGGAATAAAAACAATCTCTATAGGCAAGGGGGTAAAGCATATCGGAATTGGCGCATTTCAAGGGCTGGAGAATGTTGAGACAGTAGTCATTCCTGACGGAGTTGAGAAAATAGGAAACTTCTGCTTTGGTTCATGTAGTAATTTGACATCGGTTTCATTACCCACAAGTTTGAAAGAGATAGGTGGTGGAGCATTTCAGAATACCGGATTGAAAGAGATAGAAATACCATCGGGCGTGAAGGTCATAGAGCGTTATACTTTCCAATCCTATCAGCTGGTTAAAGTATCACTCCCCAAAACACTTAAAAGGATTGAATCTTATGCATTCTCTGGATGCGCTATGCTGGAACCGTTCCAATTGCCTGAGGGACTTGAATATATAGGTGATCGTGCTTTCTCGGATTGCCGTAAAATAACAGAAGTATTCATTCCGGCAGGCGTCAAAGAGATAGGAGATTCTCCTTATAATTCTCGCACCATTACTTCAATAAAAGTAGATCCTCGCAACAGCAGGTATGAATCACCCGAGGGAAGCAATGTGCTGATTGACAAGTCTACAGGTTCCATTATTCAGGGTTGCCCCAACTCAGTAATTCCACAAGGTATCAAGGAGATTGGCTATGCCGCGTTTGATGGTTGCATTCAAATACCGGAGATAATAATTCCTGAAGGTGTAGAGCGTATAGGTGATTATGCCTTCAGAGGATGCAGTGCGTATATAACAATTCCTTCATCGGTCAAGGAGATAGGTCCAAGTTCTTTCCTAATGGTTGAAGAGTCCAAGGTAACCAATAATTCAGGCTTAGAAATCAATTATGGACAACATCCATTGAGTCCTGCTGCATTAAGTCAGGAAATTCAAAGAGCAATAAATAGGTTTAATCAACAAAATAGATAAATGTATTATGAGAATTAAAGATTTTACTCTGCTCCTGCTGGCTGCAGCCATGACAGGAACGGTATCTGCCCAGGGTATCATTTCTTCTATAAATGGTGGTAATTGGGGTGCACCCACTACAGGAACGCCATTTTACCCTAGGGTCGGATTCTTCGGGCCTGATTTCCAGTCCACAGTCGTCAATCCTGACAACACGGTGACTTTCAAGTACCAGGACCCTAACGCCAAAAGCGTAAAGCTATGGACCCAGTTCAGTGAAACGGTTGAAATGACCAAGGGTGAATATGAAATCTGGTCAGTAACGGTTGGTCCCGTAGAGCCCGATATTTATCCTTACCACTTTGAGGTGGACGGACTCAGCCAGATGGACCCCAAGTGTCCCGATTTCTTCCCCAACGAAACCTTCAAGAACAGCCTTCTTGATATGCGGGCCGACAAGCTGAGCGCCCTCAAGGATGTTCCTCACGGCAGTGTTGATTATCTGAACTACTGGTCACCCGGACTCAATATGTTCATCCCGGTAATAGTTTATACTCCGCCTTTCTATGACGATCCCAAGAACAAGGACAAAAAGTATCCCGTTATGTACCTTATTAGCGGTACTACCGATACCGAGGAGGTCTATTTCAAGGTAGGTAAGATGAACCTTATCCTTGACAACCTGATTGCCCAGGGCAAGGCCAAGGATATGATCCTTGTTCTCCCGTATGGTAACCCTACACTGCTCAAGACAGAGCGTGAGCCTCAGCGCCAGGGTGGCGGTATGGGCGGCTTTGGCGGTATGGGTGGAGGCTACAACTTCAACCAGGATTTTACCGATGTACTGATGCCATTTGTGGAGAAGAACTACCGCACCATCAATGATGCTGACCATCGTGGTATAGGCGGATTCTCACGCGGCGGCAACCAGGGTATGGCCATCGGCCTTGCCAATCTTGACAAGTTCTCTTATCTATGCTCATACAGCTCATTCACCCAGGTTCGCGACAGCCAGTTTGAGGATTCGGAGGCTTTCAACAACAAGGTACACCTGTTCTGGCTGGGTATCGGCACCGATGATTTTCTGTACGGAAACTCAAAGGATCTGATGCAGATGCTTGACAAGCACAACATCAAGAACGTAAAGGTATTCACACATGATAAGTACGGTCACACCTGGATGAACGCCCGTTACTGGTTGGAGAAGTCATTCCCGCT
>DBYT01000126.1:0-3715 GCA_002309915.1 Bacteroidales bacterium UBA1179
CATTGGGGTCTGACCCCAATGGTACTATTTTTATGCTTTGAACTGCTCTTTGAGTTTGGGCCAGTAGCCGCGAGCCAGGACAATACCGCAGCCCAGGATGCCGCCAAAGAACGTCCAGACTATCAGGGTTTTGGCGCGGCTGTTGGACGGTTTGTCCGGAACAGTCACGGGCTGGACAATAGCCAGCACCGGAGTATCGCGCTTAACCTGCAACTTAGCCTGCTCCAACTGCTTTGCCAACTCGCTGTAGATGGCGTTGGCTGTATTGTACTTGGACTGGATACGGTCATGCTCGATACGGTCCTTAGTAGTAGTGATACTCTGATTCTTGTCAGTTATTTTGGCCAGCTGCTCCTGATAAGACTCCGCCTCCTTCTTGATCTCCTCATAACGGGCCTGGATATAATTCAGTTCCCTCTGCGATTTCTCAATACGGAAACGTGTAATCTCCTCCTGCAGCAACTGCTGAGCCTTCATTGCAAGCTCTGCGGTCTGAATAGCCTCCGATCCGCGTACATTAAGCGTAATGTAACCCTCCTTCTTATCAACCGCCAGTGATACGTTCTCGCTTATCACCTTAAGCACCTTGACCTCATCATTGGTCAGAACCAGAGGTTTTGGAGTGTTATCGGCCCCACCTTCAGGCAGCACTACATCGGGTTTCTCGCCACGGATGGCACCCAGGATTACGCCGGGAAGGCCTATGGTGTACTTCTTGATTGTGCCCATAACGGTAGGCTTGGCAATCTCGGTGGCGTATGTGAACATGCTCACCGCCGTATCCACATTTGCATAGTGTACCGGCGTGTACATCAGCTCTTTACGGAAAGGAACGCTGTTTACAATCTGCGGATAGATAAGCGGTGAAAGATCCGATGCGCTGGATGTTGTACCCAGGTCAATGCCGGCCAATGATGCCAGACTGCTCAGTGATGAGTTTGACTTAGAGCCCAACTGAGGCACCATTACAGTGCTAACCGAGTAAGTACGCTTCATGGTCAAAGCGGCCACCAGACCCAGCACAATGAACGCGCAGGTCCATATTATGATAGTCTTGCGGCCGTCCCACAGCTGCTTAACCAGCGCCATTATGTCTATGCCCTCCTCATCGTCCATCAGAGGAGCGTTATTCATATTCTCCTGCATATTACTTATTGAGTCTGTCAACCAAAATAATAAGTGAAACAACCGATGTCAGGGTCGATATCGACTGGCTGAATGTATTGCTCCAGTTAATCTTCTCCTTAGGAGTATCCAACTTCTCGCGCTTCTCGCGGTCGATGCTTACGGTAACCACACCACCCGGCTGAACATCCGGATAATTACGGATACCCAGGAAGTATCGCTTGGTACTCTCGGTCTGGTTGTTGGGGTATGTAACAGTCACGCTGTTCTTGTTGGCAACCTTCTGGAAACCGCCCGCATAATGACGTATATACCATGCGGCACTGTGATCGCCGTTATAAACGATAACCTTGTTGGATGCAGAGAACTCGGCCGGAACATACTGTCCCATACGTGTACCAATCTCCCTGATTGTCACAATGTTCTCCTGACGTGAGATATTGATTACGTCACCATCCATAAGGATAAGGTCCGAATCCATTTTCTTCTTGTTGTTCTTGGCCTTAGTCAGGTTTACGCCGATGTTACCGCGGCCCTCATGGGTACGGAACACACGTGCGTACGGATTGGCATCATCCAGAAGACCGCCGGCCATCTGAATAACCTCCCACAACTGTACCTTGTTGTCATCCAGCAGATAAACGCCCGGATACTTGACGCGACCGTTAATCTCAACGGTGCGGCCGGTAGTGAAATCGGGAGTCATGCGGACAACGATCTGATCAAACGGCTGGAGCTGGAAATCGGACTTGGGATTGTAATCCTCATCCACCTCAAGGGTCAGCACATCGAATGACGACTTGCTGTCCGATACGTTCAGGCGGAACACCTCAACGCGGTCATAAGCGGCGCCGACCTCGAATCCGCCTGCCATTGTGAGCAGGTCATGAATGGTCAGCGAGGGATCGAACGTGGTGCCGAACGGGCTCTTTACGGCACCGTTCACACGCACTTCGCCGGCATTGGTGTATGTGGTGTTATCATAAACGTTCAACTGGTCACCCGGCTGCAACTCCTTGTCAAGGTCATTCTCCAGCGAGATGGTTATGTACTCCATCTTAGCAGGATTCTCCAGATCCTTGCGGAAAATGTAAGCGACGGGATAAACATTCGTCTTAAGACCGCCTGCGTACTCGATAGCCTGACCCACTGTCATGCGGTCATTCAGGCCGAACTGACGGCTGAAAGGCTTACGAACCTGACCGTTCACGCTGATGGTGTCAAGGTCGCGGTACTCGGACTGCTCAAGCACCTTGACTACGTCGCGGGCCTGAAGTTCAAAGTCGGGATTGCCGTTGATGCCCGGGAACGGAACCGTGATAATCTCAACGGTCTCATCGGGCTTGGTGCGCTCCACGAACACGTAATCGGTCTTGGCTGTATATGTAGGCTTAACCTTATCAATCAAAGCCTTAAGGCTGCTGTTGCCCTTCAGGTCATAATTGCCGCCGTAGTATACCGCACCGTTGATGGCCACGTAATTCTCCATCGGCACATCCGACTGGTGAATCAGGACAGCATCACCGTTGTGCAGGTCAACCTTCTGCTTGCCGCTCATTACATCGGCCAGGTTGAACTCCAGATATTTGCGTTCGCCGTTCTCGTAACGCTCCACCTGAACGTAATCCATGTATGCGTTGTAAACCAGACCTCCGGCGTACTCAATGAGTTGTTTCAGGCCCTCGCCCTTGACCATCTCGTAACGCATCGGTCGGTTAACGGCGCCGCTAATGCTTACAACGTTCTGTGCGATAGGAACAAAGATCACGTCACCGTTCTGGATATCGTACTGAATCTTTGCGTCCGGCTTGGTCATGTAGGTGTAGAGGTCAAGCTTGGTATTTTTGCCTCCGCGTGAGAGCTGAATCTCACGAACAGATCCCATTTCCGAGGGACCGCCTGCAGCAGCCAGCGCGTTGAATACTGAGTTGAGTGCACTGAGTGTGAAACCGCCCTGAACGCCAACCTCACCGTAAATGCTCACCTGAACGGTACGTGCGGTAGTGATTGTAACCGCAATCTGATCCTCGCGGAATGAGTAGTGACTGGCCAACTTTGACTGAATAGCCTTGCGGGCCTGCGCCATCGTCATACCCTTAAGGAATATCTTGCTCGATCCTGCCGGCTGGATTGAACCGTCGGCAGCAATGCGCTGATGAATCTCGGTCTGTGAAGAGCCGAATATCGAGATGTGCACCTCATCGCCCTCACCCAGCACGTAGGTATCGGGGGCCTGGGCGCCGTCGGTTGTGCGGAACACCTCCATTGCGTTGCCGGTGAATATGGAGTGGCCGTAGATTGCTAGTGAATCGGTGGCCGGTTCGTTTTTCTCTTGTATAGCAGCCTCAGCAGCAATCTCATCGGCGGTAGACTGCGGAACAGCAGCGGTTGCCGGAGCAATCTCAATGCCGGTAGCAGCAGCGTTTGCATCGGCCGAACTCTTCTCAGCCTGCATCTTGTCCAGGATAGTCAACACGCGGTCCTGGTAATTCACATATTCCGTAGGAGATATGTTATCCACATCAATACCCTCCTCCAAGAGTCGTGTGCGGACCTCAGTCTCATTAAGTCCTCTCTTCTGCAACTCGGC
>DBYT01000126.1:3916-4847 GCA_002309915.1 Bacteroidales bacterium UBA1179
CATCCAGACCCTGAATCACAACCTTCCTAGCATCTTCAGCATGAACCACGCAATTACTTGATTCATAGAAATGTACATTACCGACCGATGCATTATTATCCGCGTCTTTGGTAAGTTTCTCATGCAATGACTGCCAGTTGCCCAGGTCGCTCCACCCAAAATCCGCCGGATGTGTATAAACCTTCTTATCGGCCGATGCCGGCTCCATCACCGCATAGTCAATCGATATCTTTTCGCAGGTTGGGAAGATAGAAATGATACCATTGGGGTCAGGCCCCATTGGTACCATTTTATCCATCTGCTCCGCCAAAATCGGCTTATATTTTCTGATAGAATCAGTAATAGTCTTCACATTCCACACGAAAATACCCGCATTCCAAAGGTAACTACCATCGGCCAAATACCTCTTAGCGGTCTCCAGATCCGGCTTCTCCTTGAACTCCTCCACCAAAATGATACCATTGGGGTCAGGCCCCATTGGTACCGTTTTCACATACCCATACCCCGTCTCCGGCCTGTTAGGTTTAATGCCGATGGTAACGATGAAGTCGTGGCCCGATGTAAACGCCAGAGCACCTGATATAACGCGTCTGAACTCCTCAGGGTTCATCACGACAGCATCGCTGGGAGTCACAACAACATTTGCATCCGGATCCTCCTGCTTAATGCTCCAGCAAGCCCAGGCAATGCACGGCGCAGTGTTTCGAGCTGCAGGCTCGGCAAGAATATGGGCCGATGGAATACCAGGAATCTGCTTCTGCACGATATCCACGTAATCCTTGTTGGTCACCACCCAGAAATTTTCCGATGGGCAAATACCCTTGAATCGGTCCACTGTCAATTGTATCAGCGACCGTCCACAACCCAGAATATCAATAAATTGCTTAGGAAACTCAGGAGTGCTCAGGGGCCAGAATCTGCTCCCGATACC
>DBYT01000126.1:4904-5071 GCA_002309915.1 Bacteroidales bacterium UBA1179
TTGGTACTGTTTTAATATTTATTCTTGTGGAAAAGCCTGTGAATCTTATTCACCACTCCTCCGCTCTGATTATCAATAAACGCATCCAAAACCTTGCAGGAACCATCCACAGGCCTGATATCATAGTCCGCCACAGCCGCCGGAATCATGCAACTGTACCCCTCCTT
>DBYT01000126.1:5145-5906 GCA_002309915.1 Bacteroidales bacterium UBA1179
TAGACTCCATAATCAGGTTCGCACGGTCATTCCGAACAGCATAATCGGTCCGATATTTCCGCTCAACCTTGTAGTTAAGTGCCTGAGCAGCATAGGCAGTATGGAGTTCGCGCGGCTTGCCGTCAAGTCCCGGCCTGTTATAGTCGAAAATCCTGTAAGTAACGTCCGATGACTGCTGAATCTCGGCCAGCAGGATCCCGCTGCAAATTGCATGCACACGCCCAGCCGGGATGTAAAACACATCACCTGCGTGCGCCTCATGACGCGCCAAAGCCTCAGTGATAGTCCCGTCCTCCACCATCCGCTTGTACTCATCGGCCTGGAGTTTCTTCTTGAAACCGGCATATATGCAAGCCCCTGGCTCAGCGTCCAGAACATACCACATCTCGCTCTTACCCAGCTTGTTATGCTCGCGCAGAGCCATCTCGTCGTTAGGGTGAACCTGGATAGACAAATCCTTACGGGCGTCAATGAATTTGACCAGCAGAGGCATTTTTCCGCCGTTCCGCTTGGCCACAGCCTTGCCCAGAATCTCCTCAGGGGCCGATGCCACCACCTCCGGCAGCGTCTTCCCAGCCCAGCAACCATTAGCGACGATTGAAGGCGAGCTCTCAACAGCGCTAACCTCCCAGCTCTCGCCAATATTGTCCTGTTCCGGCAGTCCTTTCCATCGGCACAGCCTCTCCCCGCCCCACACCACCGTGTGCAGGTTAGGCTCAAAAAGCAGCGGATAACTTGAATTCATCACGCAAATATACAAA
>DBYT01000082.1:0-10313 GCA_002309915.1 Bacteroidales bacterium UBA1179
GCACAGAAGTTCTCTGAGATTATGACCATTTTTGATACTGACCAGAGTCAGCGTATGGACCAGATGTCATATGGTCAGTTAAAGAAGACATTCATCAGCTTTGCCCTTGCTTGCAACACCAAATACCTTTTCATGGACGAGCCCACAAACGGACTTGACATCCCTTCAAAGGCTCAGTTCCGCAAGGCTGTTTCAAAGTACACTTCCGATGATTCAACCCTTCTCATCTCAACCCACCAGGCACGTGACCTGGAGGCCATTATCGACCCTATCATCATTCTGGACCGCAGGGATGTACTGCTCAACGCATCACTCGATGAAATCGCCCAAAAGCTCTTCTTTGACTACTCGACCGATGTTGATCCCAACGCCCTCTATCAGGAGATGGTTCCGGGCGGCAACATCCAGGTAGTACGCAACACTACCGGTGCCGAGAGCAAGGTCAACATCGAGGCTCTGTTCAACGCAGTGCTGCTGCACAAGAATGAGATCAAGGAAATGTTCAACAAGTAAAATGATTACGGCTATGAAAAATGATGTTTTGAATATGAACCGTATGGGTCGCTATCTGGTGACCGATATCAAGAATGCAATTGCAAGATACGGTATTTCATTTCTCGTAATGGCAACAGTAAGCCTTACCGCATACCTGTTGGTAGGATCCTTTTCAACGATCGTCGGTGCAGGCTGGTATAGTCTGGAAGTTGTACCCAGATCGGTGATTTTGGGTATTACCCTGGTGGTGCTCACATTATCGGCTCCCGCCAAAATATACGGTTTCATTACCGATAAGAAAGAGGGATCATCGTTCCTCATGGTTCCCGCCTCATCACTTGAGAAGACACTTTCCATGATAATTGTCTGCTGTGTGGTAGTTCCGTTTGCATTCTTTGCAGTTTACCTGTCATTGGATCAGATACTCTGCCTGATTGACAACCGCTGCGGTGACTCTCTGATAATAGCAATCAACAATGGCCAGACTGTTTTGACCGAAGTTTTCCGTAAAGCCTCACTGGAGTCCGACAATTTCATTCCTGACTACTCGGCTTTCACCACTCCCTGGCTGTATGCCGATGATCTGGCCGAAGGATTCCTTATCTTCCTGCTGGGTGCCCTGTTGTTCAAATCATCAAAACCGGCCAAGACCGTAGGTTGCCTGATTCTTATCAGCATTGTTTTGAGCATGATTACAACTCCCATCTTTACTCACGGAATAATGGAGAAATTCAGGGAGGCTCAAACCAGCAATATGACCCCTGAGCAACTGTTCGATATGTTCCCGTTCCTTTCATGGAGTGTAAAACATGCAGTATTGTTGGACTGCATCTCAGATACGATTGTGAATATCGGACTCTCAATAGCCATCTATTTCAGAGTCAGAAAGATCAAACATTAAAATAGGACTGTCTTATGGAATTCAATCAGAACAAACCGATATACCTTCAGATAGCCGATGGAATCAGTGAAAAGATTCTGAGCGGAGAGCTCAAGGAGGGAGACAGGATACTGTCAGTGCGTGAACTGGGCGGCGAACTTGGAGTGAATCCCAACACAGCCATGCGCAGTTATGAGAAACTCACGATGGATGGCATCATCTTCAACCAGCGCGGTATAGGTTACTTTGTGGCCGAGGGCGCAAAAGCCATCGCGCTTGATAAGATGCGTACCGATTTCATAGAAAATGAGGTTCCACTGATAAAGAGAAAGATGGAACTGCTTCAACTCAAGGCGTCAGACTTGGGACTCTGAATTAAAAATCGGAAGCTGCAATACGGCTTCCGATTTTCTTTTTGTATCTTCGTAAACAGAACAAAACATTCTCAATATGGGTAGATCTTTCAAAGGAGGAGTCCGTCTTAACCGCAGAACCATGACGGACCTTATTACCGACTGGTTCCGTGACAATCAGGAGAGTTCAATAAGTGTAAAGCGTCTTTACGATGAGCTTAAACTCAAGACTCATCCCATGCGCAGCATGTGCCTGGACATAGTTCTGGATCTTGTTGAGGACGGTTTCCTCAAGCAGAAGGACAATCAGTTCAGCCTGATGCAGAAAAGCAAGTTCGTTGAGGGCGTGCTGCAGCGCCGTGTAGGCGGCAAGAACTTCCTTGTGCCCGATGACGGCAGCGACCCCATATTCGTGGCTGAGCGTAACTCGGCCGGTGCCGTAAACGGTGACCGCGTCAAGATAGTGCTCTTTGCCCGCCGTCCTCATTCAGGCCCCGAGGGAGAGGTGACCGAGATTCTCAAGCGCGCCAAGGACACCTTTGTAGGAACGCTCCAGGTCAGTGGCAAGTTCGCCTATCTGGTAACCCCGGACAAATCGGACCGCGACATATTCATCCCCCTGTCCAACCTCAAGAAGGGACGTGACGGAGAGAAGGCGGTGGTAAAGGTCGTTGAATGGCCCGATACCCCTGACCGCAACCCCGTAGGAAAGGTTATCGACATACTGGGAGCCGCCGGTGAGAACAACACCGAGATGCATGCCATCCTGGCCGAATACGGACTGCCCTACACCTATCCCGAGAACGTAGAGCGTGCTGCTGATGACATATCGGCCGATATAACCGAAGCCGAACTGGCCGGTCGTGAGGATTTCCGCGATGTGACAACCTTCACAATTGACCCCCGCGATGCCAAGGACTTTGACGACGCCCTCTCAATCCGCCCCATAAAGAAGGGACTCTGGGAGGTAGGCGTACATATAGCTGATGTAAGTTACTACGTACAGGAGGGCAGTATCATCGATAAAGAGGCATTCAAGCGCGCCACATCGGTCTATCTGGTGGACCGCACCATACCCATGCTGCCTGAGAAACTCTGCAACAACCTGTGCTCACTGCGTCAGGATGAGGATAAACTCACATACTCGGTAATCCTTGAGATGACCGATGCCGGCGTGGTAAAACGCTCCCGCATAGCACGTACCGTTATCCGCAGCAACCGCCGTTTTGCCTATGAGGAGGTTCAGGCAATCATTGAGCGTGAGCAGCAGGGCGGCAAGGAACCTCTGCCCGGCGATGAGTTCAAGACAGAGATAATGACCCTGGACAGTCTGGCCAAGATACTGCGTGCAAAACGTTTTGCAGACGGTGCCTTGAGTTTTGACCGTGTAGAGGTACGTTTTGACATAGATGAGACAGGACATCCTGTAAGCGTATTCTTCAAGGAGTCCAAGGATGCAAACCAACTGGTAGAGGAGTTCATGCTGCTGGCCAACCGCACCGTTGCCGAATTCATCGGTAAAGTCAAGGGCGGCAACCCCAAGACATTCGTCTACCGCGTGCATGATGAGCCCGATCCGGAGCGTATGGAAAACCTGCAGAACTTCGTGGCCAAGTTCGGCTACAAACTCAAGGCAACAGGTGATCCTGTAGAGATGGCCAAGTCCATGAACAAGATGCTCTCTGAGGTCAAGGGCAAGAAAGAGCAGGAACTCATTGAGACCATCTCAATCCGCTCCATGCAGAAGGCATGCTACACCACCGAGAATATCGGCCACTACGGTCTGGCGTTCAAGTTCTACACCCACTTCACATCACCCATACGCCGTTACCCTGACCTGATGGTACACCGTCTGCTTACCCGTTACATAGGTGGCGGACGCAGCGTGAACCAGGCCAAGTATGAGGAGTACTGCGAGCATTGCTCGGGCCGCGAGCAGCTGGCCGAGCAGGCCGAGCGCGCCAGCATCAAGTACAAGCAGGTTGAGTACATGGCCGACCGCATGAATCAGGTATTCGATGCTGTCATAAGCGGTGTCACCGAGTGGGGAATCTACGCTGAAATCATAGAAAACAAGTGTGAGGGCATGATAGCCATACGCTCTCTTGGCGGTGACTACTTTGAGTTTGACGAGAAGAACTACTGCCTGATAGGACAGCGCACCCGTAAGCGTTACCGCCTGGGTGACCATGTAAAGGTCAAGGTGGTACGTTGCAACCTTGAAAAGAAACAGATGGATTATGAGTTGGTATCGACTGAGGAGTAAGATAACGTTGGCGTTGGCCTTGGCTTTGGCCTGTGATGCTTGTGCACAGGAGCGCACGCTCAGGGTAAACTATACATTCTCAGGCAACAGCAAGGAGAGCCACATTTACCTGGATGACCTGAACGTGATTGACGGATGGGCAGGACGCCGTGTCAATATGAAAGATCTGTATCTGGAGGGAAACGGGCAGATAACCATGACCGATGAGGCCACTGGCGATACACTTTACCGCAACTCCTTTTCCACTCTGTTCCAGGAGTGGCAGAATACCGAGGAGGCCACAAAGGTGGACCGCAGTTTTGAGAACGTTTACCTGCTGCCCATGCCGGAGCGCAAGGCGGTGGTTGAGGTAAAACTTACCGATAACTACAACAAGGTGGTTGCAACCCTGCGTCATACTGTTGATCCCGAGGATATCCTTATCCGCAAGATCGGCCAGAATCCGCCCAAGTGGAAATACCTGCATCAGGGCGGCAGTACGGAGAAATGTATTGACGTAGTGATTGTCCCCGAGGGTTATACCGCCGATGAAATGGACCTTTTTTACAAGGATGCCGGCATTGCGGTAAACAGTCTGCTGTCACACGAGCCGTTCAAGACCATGCAGGACAGGTTCAACATTATCGCTGTAGAACTGGCCTCAAAAGACGGCGAGGTAAGTGTTCCGTTGAAGGGTCTCTGGACCGAGACAGCGCTGAGTTCACATTTCAGCACCTTCTATTCGGACCGATACCTGACCACGCTGCGTCTGCGTCAACTTCACGATAAACTGGCAGGTGTTCCCTATGAACATATCATAATTCTGGCCAACACCGATGTTTACGGCGGAGGCGGTATATTCAACTCATATACCCTCACCACCGCTCATCACGCACAGTTCGCACCGGTAGTGGTGCATGAGTTCGGCCACAGTTTCGGAGGACTGGCCGACGAGTACTTCTACGATGACCAGTACGAGCAGTACTACAACTCAGAGACTGAGCCTTGGGAGCCCAACATCACTACAAAGGTTGACTTTGACAGTAAATGGAAGGATATGATGCCGGATAAGGCAGGTCTTTATGAAGGAGGCGGGTATATGTCGAAAGGTGTTTGGCGCGGCTCGTTCGACTGCCGTATGAAGACAAACAAATACCCCGAATTCTGCCCGGTTTGCCAGCGCTCTCTTGAGCGGATAATCAGATTTTACACTGAAGAATAGCCTGGGTCATCTTGCTCCAGGAGTATTTGGCTTTCTCGTCAAGGATACCCTTGGCGAACTGCTCCTGTCTCTCATTTGCAAAGAAATCCACCAATCCATCGGCAATACGGGTGGGATCGGGTTCAACCACGTAACCGGCTTTTCCGTCGGGAACTATCTCGGCCAGACCGCCTACGTTGGTTACCAACATGGGCTTTCCAAAGTGGTATGCTATCTGTGAGACGCCGCTCTGAGTGGCGGTCTTGTAGGGCTGTGCAATGATATCGGCCGCACCGAAACAGAATCGGACCTCCTCGCTGGGAACGAACTCGTTCTTCCAGATTACCAGACCCTGGAGTCCCAGTTCTTTCTCCAGCTGAAAGTATTTGTCGGAACTGCCGTAGAACTCACCTGCCACCAGCAGGCGTACGTTAAGGTCACGCAGGCGGCTGTCGGCGTATGCCCTGAGCAGCAGGTCCAGACCCTTATAGTCACGTATCAGACCAAAGAAAAGTATGTAACGGTAAGCGGGATCAAGTCCCAGATGCTCAAGTGACTCCTCTCTTGTGGCAAGCTCGCCAAAGTGGTCATAAAGAGGGTGTGGGCTGAAAGTACGCGGTTTCTTTGTGTCAAACAGGTTGATATCATCCCTGACAGACTCGGACAGAGCCACAAAACTGTCAACAGATTTGATGAAATAGCGTGACAGGATTCTGTCACCGGGCTTGTGCTCGTGGGGAATAAGGTTGTGCAGGATGGCCACCCTGCGGGCACCGCACTTGCGCGCCAGACGCGATACTGCTCCGGTAGATGCTCCCATAAAGGGCATCCAGAAAGGAACTAAGAGCAAATCGGGCTTTTCACGTCTTATCTCACGGGCAACCTTTAGCCAGTTGAACGGATTGACAGAGTTGAGACGTCTCACAATATCCAGTCCCTGAGGCTGCGGGTCTGGGGAGTACTGGGTCTTGCCCGGGAAAAGGAATGACGGGTATTGGAGGGTGAAAGTGTATATCTTCACTTCATTACCCTCTTTTATGAATTCCTGCGCCAGCCGGTTGTTGAAATCGGCTATTCCTCCACGATAGGGCCAGGCGGTTCCCAGAATGATTATCTTCATGACTCAGAGTCCTTTTTACTTGCAAAGTGCCATACGGGCAGTCCTAATGTAAGTAAGATGACAAGTATCACCAATGCCATGCACAACTTGTCGGTCTTGAGTGCATCGGGCACGAATTCCATTTTGAGAGTGTGTGTTCCTGCCGGAATCACAGCGGCACGCAGAACGTAGTTTACACGTCCCAACTCATGCTCTTTTCCGTCGATATACAGATGCCATTCCTTGGGGTAGTATATTTCGGAGAAAACAGCAATCTTGTCTTTGGTGGAACTTGTGGTATATTCCAGACGGTCCGGAATGTATTTGTCCAGTCTGATGAAAGCTTCGGGATCATTTTGGGTAACCTCCAGGTTGAGCACATCGGCAAAACGGCGGTCGGCAACAGCCGTTGTCTTTACATCAATCCGGTTCAGAGCCTCACTTTCACTTACAGGTGTATCCACATAAAGCAGGGTGTCAACGAACCATGCGTTACCCAGTGCGCCTGGATTCCTCATAATCTGGCCTCTTTCAGTGATGATGTATTTTGTGTTCAGCATATTGAGGACAGATATGTTGTTTTTTGAGATATGGGCTTCAATCAGGTCCTGATAGCGGCGCATCTTGACAGCGGAGAGGCCGCCTATGGATTTAAGCCTGTAAGATGTTCTGGCATCATTGAAAGTCTGGGTTGACAGATTGAGCACACGATAATCCAGTGACTTATCCTGCAGAATGGCTTTTTCCCAATCCTGCATGGCAAATATCTGCGCGTTCTCCTTTGTAGTGATGAAGTTCTGTTTGCCAAAGAATTTCTTGTCAATAGGAACCATGTCAATCAGAATGAGAGCAGTCAATGAAGCCGCAAACAGTACTGTGCTGTTCTTCTTTTCCTTCATGATGGAGTAGGCAAAGGTCACGGCCGCTCCCAGGAGTACGAACACAAGACTGCGCAGGGCCGATGAGGATATCAGTGCCTGTCTCTGGCGAAGGATGGCATCGTAGATGGGCCCGTCAATCTGATCCTTGAACCTTACGTCATAGGATGATACGGTATCGGTGAAACCGGCCGAAATTGCCACCAGCAGACAGATTGCGGCCGTGATGGCTCCGGCTGTAAGTATGGCTTTCCTGTTGGCGGCCTTGTCATCGGACTGAACCAGATGCCTGATTGCCAGGAATCCCAGCAGGGGCATGGTTATCTCGGCCACAACCAGTATGGATTCTACCGTACGGAACTTGTTGTACATGGGGAAATACTCAAAGAACAGTCTTGAGAACCATTCAAAGTTGTGTCCCCAGGCAAGCAGTATTGAGAAACATGTTGCGGCAAGCAGAGTCCACTTGTAGGCTCCCCTGACAACTATCAGTCCAAGTACAAACAGGAAACAGATGACTGCTCCCACATAGACAGGACCGCTGGTGAATTCCTTCTCACCCCAGTAGACAGGTGAGGTGGAACAGAAACTGCGGGCAGAGCTTGCAGGTACTCCCATGCTCTTGAGTTCCTTCTCCAATTTGGAATTCTTTCCCAGGTCATAACCGTTGGCTCCTCCCATATACTCGGGAACAAGCAGGGTAAAGGTTTCGGCCTTTCCGTATGACCATCTGGTAGCGTAATCAAAATCCAGACCTACCAGTTTCTCCTGGCCTGATTCCTCAGCATTGTCCGATACCAGTTCGCTGTGTCCGCCGCGCATGGTCTCCTTAAGGTAACTGCGGTTCATCTGGAACCAGCTGATTTTGGTACTGAACACCAAGAGCAGTGACAGGATGAAAACTCCGGTAGCCTTTCCGAACTCCTTCCAGGTCCTGGCCTTGGCGTGAACATAGATTTCGCCTATAAAGAGCACTCCCAGGAGCATGAATGCGTAGTAGGTCATCTGAGAGTGGAGCGTGAGTCCTATCGTTCCGTAGAACAGCGTGATTGGGACGCCAAGCCAGAACCGGCTCCTGTAGATTGCATAGAATCCGCCTATCATGGGTGCCAGACAGCATATGGCATAGGCCTTGGTTATGTGGCCAGCAGGTATGATTAGCAGGAAATATGACGACAGCGTGAGCGCAATGGCGCCTGCAATGCTCATCCACGGATCAACATCAAAGCACATCAGCATAATGAAGAAACCTATCAGATATGCTACGAGTATGCCTACGGGCTCTTTACTACCTTTAAACCATAGATGTGAGGCCTGCTCAAGTTTCATCCTCAGTTTGTTTGCAGGTGTCTGACCGCTGATCTGATATGACGGCATTCCACCGAACATGGAGTTGGTCCACCACATCTGTCTCCCTTCGGATTTTGTGTATTCGCGGATTTCATTTGATGATCCCAGATAGTTGGTGGTATCACCGGCCTGCAACACTTTGCCTTCAAGTACGGGTGAACAGTAGATGAATCCGAAAGCGATGAATGCTGCAAGTGCGCAGATAAAAGGGGTTAATCTCTTCAGGTTAGGTTTCTTCATAACGGGGTTGTTTCTTATATAAACGCAAACATACTAAAAAAAACAATTGAGAAGGAACTCCAGCAGCGGCAGGTCATCGGCATAAGTCAGTTTGATGTTGCGTTCGCTTCCGCGTACAATCCCCACCTTCTCATTTGGAAGATATCGCAATACCGTGCCGCAGTCATCGGTGGCGGTGAACTCCGGATCCTGCAGTGCAATTCTGTAAGCCTCCTCTATTGTTTTCTGGCGGAATCCCTGCGGTGTCTGCATGCGCCACAGCAGGTTGCGTTCCCTTATTGATTCCATATGTGTGCCTGCAGCGTCACACTGGACGATGGTGTCCACTGAGGGTATGGCCACATCGACCGCATTGAAGGTCTCCATAGCCTTGAGAGTGTCCGATATTATCCGGGCCGATACCAACGGACGGGCGGCATCATGAAACAGCATTACCAGGTCAGGATTGCCGCTGAAATGGCGTACGGCAGCCAGGCTGGAGTCAAAACGCTCCTTTCCACCGGGCAGAACAGCCGTCACCTTAGTCCAGTTATTGTCTTTGACAATACCCTGAACTTTGCTTATGAACTCGGGTGAGGTGACAATAACCACCTGGTCAATTCCGGGGTGGTCATTGAAAGTCTGTACCGAATGTTCCAAAACAGTCTTTCCACCCAGAAGCAGGAACTGCTTGGGGGTGGAAAGACCGGTTCTTGAACCGGAGCCTGCTGCAAGTATGACTCCGACTGTATTCATATGATGTTCTTTAGCAAACCTCGCTGCCCGGTTTTACAGGGCGCTGAACGGTTGTTACGGCCAGTGTGCCGTCTGCGTCAAGTGCGCTCAGTATCATACCCTGGCTCTCGCGGCCAAGTATCTTGCGGGGAGCAAGGTTGGCAATGAAGCAAACCTGCTTGCCTACCAGATCCTCGGGGTTGTAGTAGTTTGCAATACCTGACAGGATGGTACGTCCGCCCAGACCGTCATCGATCTTGAACTGGAGCAACTTGTCTGACTTAGGCACCTTGATGCACTCAAGCACTGTACCTACGCGGATGTCCAGTTTCTCAAATTCCGGGAACTGGATGTTCTCCTTGATGGGTTTGGCGGGCTGAGCGGCTGCCGCAGCCTTCTCATTCTCCTCCTTGCGCTTGAGCAGTTTCTGGATCTGGGCCTCGATGGCATCGTCCTCAATCTTCTCAAACAGGAGTTCAGCCTTACCCAGCTTGTGGCCGGCGGGCAGCAGGTCAATTGCACCCAGACGGTCCCACTGTGCACCCTCCAGACCAATCATGCCGCGCAGTTTCTCGCTTGAGAAGGGCAGGAACGGCTCAAATGCGATGGCCAGGTTGGCAACCAGCTGGAGTGATATGTTAAGGATGGTCTCAACACGTTTCATATCGGTCTTGGCCAGTTTCCAGGGCTCTGTATCGGCCAGGTACTTGTTTCCTATGCGGGCCAGGTTCATGGCCTCCTTCTGTGCCTCGCGGAACTTGAAGTTGTCAAGCAGAGACTCCAATTGCTGCTTTACATCGGCAAACTCCTTAAGGGTGTCGCGGTCATAATCAGTCAGTTCACCGCACTGGGGAACTA
>DBYT01000082.1:10438-15967 GCA_002309915.1 Bacteroidales bacterium UBA1179
ACGTAACGCATTACATCGGCCTTACCGGGGAAATCCTCCAGATACTCGTGTACCCAGACAGCCCAGTTGCGTGAGGTTGATATCTTGTCATCCTCCAGGTTCAGGAACTCGTTGCTGGGAACGTTGTCGGGCAGTATGAATGAGCCCTCGGCCTTAAGCATGGACGGGAATACGATGCAGTGGAACACGATGTTGTCCTTGCCGATAAAGTGGATAAGGCGTGTGTCGGGATCCTTCCACCAGGTCTCCCAGCTGCCGCGCTCGGGATGAGCGTCGCAGAACTCCTTGGTGTTGCTGATATAGCCGATGGGGGCATCGAACCATACGTACAGCACCTTACCCTCGGCACCTTCTACCGGAACGGGGATACCCCAGTCCAGGTCACGGCTCACGGCACGGGGCTGCAGACCCATGTCAAGCCAGCTCTTGCACTGACCGTATACGTTAGGACGCCACTCCTTGTGCTCCTCAAGAATCCACTTCTCAAGCCACTCCTGATACTGTTCCAGAGGCAGGTACCAGTGTGTGGTCTCCTTCATCACGGGCTTGCTGCCGCTTACGGTGCTTACCGGGTTGATAAGCTCGGTGGGAGAGAGTGATGTACCGCACTTCTCGCACTGGTCGCCGTATGCATGATCGTAATGGCAGTGGGGGCACTCGCCGGTAATGTATCGGTCGGCCAGGAACATCTTGGCCTCCTCATCGTAGTACTGCTCGCTGGTCTTCTGGATGAACTTGCCGGTATCATACAGTTTGCGGAAAAAGTCCGATGCAACCTTATGGTGAGTGGGGGAACTGGTACGACCGTAGATGTCGTATGATATGCCCATACCCTTGAAGGTTTCTTTCATCTGATAGTGATAACGGTCGATGATCTCCTTGGGGGTCACGCCCTCTTTCTTGGCGCGTATGGTGATGGGCACACCGTGCTCATCGCTGCCTCCAATGAACATCACGTCCACTTTCTTGAGACGTTGGTAACGGACATAAATATCGGCCGGAACGTATGCGCCTGCCAGATGGCCTATGTGAAGCGGGCCGTTGGCATAGGGCAGGGCCGATGTAACCAGAATCCTCTTGTAATCTTTCATATGATATATCTAAGTTGTTTCGGACTGCAAAATTACTATATTTTTTTATTTACCCCAAGAGGCGCGGTCCAAGCTGCGATAACCAATCGCTTCGGCTATGTGGTACGGGCGGACTGTATCAGAGCGGTCCATGTCGGCGATGGTGCGTGCAACCTTCAGTATACGGTCATATGCACGGGCCGAAAGGTTGAGCCGGTTCATCGCCTCTCCCAGCAGGCGGATGGATTCAGGCTCAGCCCTGCCATACTTACGCAACAGACGGGAATCCATCTGTGCGTTGCAATAAATGCCCTTTTCATCGCTGAATCTGGCGGCCTGCACTGCTCTGGCACCGATTACCCTCTCCCGTATAACGGCACTTGTCTCGGCTTTCAGGTCCGATGACAGATCGTCAAATCCTACGGGAAGTATTTCACACTGGATGTCAAAACGGTCCATCAGCGGACCGGAAATCTTTCCCAGGTAACGTTCAATTACAGTAGGGGTGCAGTGACACTCCTTTGTGGGATGGTTGTAATAACCGCACGGGCATGGATTCATTGAAGCCACCAACATGAATGAGGCCGGATACTCTATCCTGTATTTGACCCTTGATATGACTACGCTCCTGTCTTCGAGAGGTTGTCTGAGAGTCTCCAGAGCCGACCTGTTGAATTCAGCGAGTTCATCCAGATAAAGCAGACCGTTGTGTGCGAGTGATATTTCACCCGGCTGCCCGTTGCTTCCTCCTCCCGTCAGGGCTACATTGGATATTGTATGATGCGGATGACGGAACGGCCTCTCTGTAATCAGTGCGGTGCCGTTTCCCGTAAAGCCGGCTACGGAATGAATCCGTGTGGTCTCTATGCTCTCCTCCTCGGTAAGCGGCGGAAGTATGGACGGAAGAGCCCTTGCCATCATTGATTTTCCGCTTCCCGGCGGGCCTATCATGATGAGATTGTGTCCCCCGCTGGCCGCCACCTCAAGTGCGCGTTTTACCGCATTCTGTCCCTTTACATCGGAAAAATCAGCCTGGTATCCGGTAGGGCGGACGTTCTTTATGACGCTGTCCTTATCCAACGGCTCTATGTGACCGGGTCTTTGGTTGAGAAGGTCCACCACTTCACGAAGATTGTTTGCCCCGAAAACCTCCAGCCCGTCTATGACGGCGGCCTCGGCCGCATTCTGGGCTGGCAGTATTATGCCTTTGAATCCTTCGGCCCTTGCCTTTATTGCCATTGAAAGCGCTCCTTTCACAGGTTGCAGGGATCCGTCCAGACTCATCTCGCCCATGATTACGTAATCATCGAGCATTGAAGTGTCCAACTGCCCGCCCGATGCCAGTATGACTATTGCCAAAGGCAGGTCATAGGCTGCGCCCTCCTTGCGGATATCGGCCGGCGCCATGTTTATTATGATCTGTGATGAAGGGAACTTGTAGCCGTTCACATGGAAAGCCGATATGATTCGCTCATGGCTCTCCTTTACTGCGCTGTCAGGCAGTCCTACAAGAAAGAATCTGATACCGCGCGATGTACTCGCTTCGATGGTCACGATGTATGCGTCTATCCCTTGGACAGCCGCACCGGAAACTTTGATAAGCATGGTTAGATGTATGAATGGTTAACATTAGATTCAGCAAAACAAGGTCGTGTGTGTTATGGTTCTATTTTTTTGGTTGGGGTTTGTATAACGTCCTGTCCAGTTCCAGGTCCAGATCCGGTATGGAGGTGGTTTTGTAAACCAGTCTCTTGCCGGTTGAGAACAGGATGAATGCCGGTGCAGTCTGAAGATTGGCGGTCTTTATAAACCTGCTCTCCCAACCCGCGGGATCGTTGTATGAAACCCATCTGACCGTATCCCCTATGATGGACTTTTTCCACCTGTCGGTATTTACGTCTATTGAAAGGTCAATTACATTGAAGTTCCTGCTCTGATACTTGTCAAGAAAATACCTGAGAGTATCCCTGGCGTCCAGCCCTGCCTGTCCCATCCATGAGGCCCAGACGCATACCAGCACATTATTGGATGAGCCGCCCACATCGATGAACTGACGCTTGATACCGGATGAATCCTTTATGGAGTATGAGTCGAAGTAGAGATTGGTGGAGGCTTCTTTATCAAAATCGTTCTTGAGTGAAACCAGATAGGGGGCATCCTGCATATTGCCGCTCATACGCCTTATCAGAGGTTCGATAACTTTCTCGCTTGCGTGGTATTTTCTGACCATCTGGTCATAGATAAGGAACGGTGTCACCTCCGAGAAGGGATCCCTGGTAATGAAAGAGTCAATTCTGGCTGCGGTCTGCTCCATCGAGGTATCCCTCTGTGAAGCCAGATAGAAAGACTGGTATGAGTCATTGCAGTAACCTCCCGATACGCTGAACAGTCCGGTATCGGCCGGAATGGTAATGAAAGACTCGACATCCTTCTCGGCAAAGACGGGATGCATACGTCCGTCGGGCAGCAGCAGGATGAGTGTGGTTACAGTATCCGGACGGAACTGCCATGTGAATTGTCCGTTGCTGCAGAATATGGTATCAACTCCCTCGAAACGCGAATCAATTCCCACTACGAGAATTGAATCGGTTCCATCCTGAACGGTTCCCTGCATCACATATATGCCTTTCTTTCCGCATGATGCGGACAGAAGCAGCACGATAAGTGCAAATAATGCAGAAAACCTCGTTTTCATCGGGAGATACGGTTACTTGGCGGCGCGCTTGCGCTCCAACTCGCTAAGTATTACCTTACGCATACGCATGCTCTTGGGAGTAACCTCTACGTACTCGTCGTTCTTGATGTACTCCAGAGCCTCCTCAAGTGAGAATACAACGGGAGGTGCTATGTGGGCCTTTTCATCGGCACCGCTGGCACGCATGTTGGTAAGCTGCTTGCTCTTGGTCACGTTGATGACCAGATCCTTCTCGTGGACGTGCTCACCTACCACCTGGCCGGCGTAAACCTGATCCTGCGGGTTCACGAAGAACTTGCCGCGGTCCTGCAGTTTGTCAAGTGCATAGGCAAATACGGTACCGGTCTCCATGGCAACCATCGATCCGTTGGTGCGGCGCTCAATGTCACCCTTGTAGGGCTGATACTCCTTGAAGCGGTGTGCCATTACGGCCTCACCCTGAGATGCGGTAAGAACATTGGTCCTGAGGCCGATGATACCGCGAGAGGGGATATCAAACACAATGACTACGCGGTCACCCTGGGTGTCCATTGATGTCATCTCACCCTTGCGCTTGGTGGCCAGGTCAATCATCTTGCTGGCAAACTCCTCGGGGACGCTGATGGTGAGTTCCTCGATAGGCTCGCATGTGCGGCCGTCAATCTCCTTCATGATTACCTGAGGCTGACCAACCTGAAGTTCATAACCCTCACGGCGCATGGTCTCGATAAGGATTGAAAGGTGCAGCACGCCACGGCCTGATACTATCCACTTGCCGTCCTCCTCGGTGCGGCGTACGCGCAGAGCCAGGTTCTTGTCAAGCTCCAGGTTCAGACGGTCCTGAATGTGACGTGATGTTACGTACTTGCCCTCCTTACCAAAGAAAGGTGAGTCATTTATTGAGAAGAGCATACTCATGGTAGGCTCGTCAATTGCGATAGGAGGCAGGGGATCGGGGTTCTCTGCGTCGCAGATGGTATCGCCGATCTCAAACTTGTCAAGACCTACAATGGCGCAGATATCGCCGGCCTCAACTGTTGGAACGCGCTTGCGGCCCATACCCTCAAAGGTGTGGAGTTCCTTGATCTTGACCTTCTCCTTACTGCCGTCACGGTGTGCTAGCGTGCAGGTCATACCCTCGTTCAGGGTGCCGCGGTTTACTCGGCCCACTGCAATACGTCCGGTGTATGAAGAGTAGTCAAGTGATGTTATAAGCATCTGCAATGTGCCCTCCTCCTGCTTGGGAGCGGGGATATGCTCAATGATGGCATCCAGCAGAGGCAGTATGTTGTCGGTGGGCTGTTTCCAGTCGGTGCTCATCCAGTTCTGCTTGGCTGAACCGTAGAGTACGGGGAAATCCAGCTGATCCTCAGTGGCATCCAGTGCGAACATCAGATCGAATACCATTTCGTAAACCTCCTCGGGACGGCAGTTGGGCTTATCAACCTTGTTTACTACAACAATAGGCTTGAGTCCTATCTGAAGTGCCTTCTGCAGTACAAAGCGGGTTTGAGGCATCGGACCCTCGAATGCATCCACCAGAAGGATGCAGCCGTCGGCCATGTTGAGCACGCGCTCAACCTCACCGCCAAAGTCGGAGTGTCCCGGAGTGTCGATTATGTTAATCTTGGTATCCTTATAAGTAATAGATACATTCTTGGACAGGATTGTTATACCTCGTTCGCGCTCCAGGTCATTGTTGTCGAGCATAAGTTCTCCTTTGGCCTGGTTGTCGCGGAACAGGTGTCCGGCCAGCATCATCTTGTCAACCAGTGTCGTCTTACC
>DBYT01000003.1 GCA_002309915.1 Bacteroidales bacterium UBA1179
GCTGCGGGGGTAAGTGAAACCATCTTTGCAATGGTATTATTGGTTACGCCTGACCATGTACCTGTACTCAGGTCCAGGCTACCCGATACGGGAACAGAAAGAACCTGTACGTTGGTTCCGGTTGCGAACTGGAAAGATTCGTCACCTGAGAAGCCCTCACCCTTCTTGAGGTTGACGGTGATACGGCTCAGAGCATGGTTGAAAATAAGGTGTCCCTTGTCAAACTTACCGGGGCCGGTTACATCGCCATTGTCTCTGAGACGGAACTGCATCTGACCGTCCGCAAGGTTTGTGCTGTAATCAGGATATTTCTCGTTTGTGAAATCGTAACTGTAAACGCCATCGAGGCCACCCTCCTGGATGTTGTTGCTGTAGGTCAGGTCCTCGTTGGCAATGGTCTCGGCGGTCTGGGTGGTTGAAACGGTCCAGTTGATCTTTTCATCCTCGGTAGCCTCGGTGAACCATGTGCCGCTTCCGGCGGTCAGTTTATTCTCAACAGTCTTTTCATTGTTTACGACATCGGTCTTGTTGGGCACTGCCAAAGCAAATACTGAAAGTTTTGCGGCGCGGCCGAAAGCATCGTCCCAGTAACGGATATAGGATCCGTCGATAGAGATGTTTGAATACTCCTTACCTGAAGCGGCAGCCGATGCTGTAGCGACGGTACGGGTGTACTTGGCGGCTGCTCCGTTTTCACTCTTTATACGCATGGCGATCTTTGTCGATGCGGTGAAACCGGCACGTGTCATGTGAGCACGGTTCTCCTCAACGGAGAATGAGATTGCAGTCTTGCTGCTGGGATCGATTTCCTCGATCTCGTTAACGATTTCATTTGAACATGCTGATGCTGCAAATAATGCGGCTAAAGTCAGCGATCGGAAAAGGACTTTCATAGTTATGTTTGTTTTTTATTATTGCTCAAGGTTTGTTTCAAGTAATCCGTACACATCGGTCCACGGGATGAGTTCCGCCGTGAAGTCTATCGTGAGCGGATAGAACTCGGATATCTTCATTATGTACGTGTATATGTGGTTTGATTCCCAGTCAAAGGATTCTACTGTGTCATCCTTGACCGGCACATCCGTATAGTGGATTGTCTTGCTTGCCTTGTCATAGGTGATATGGCCGTCGGGACTTGTAAAGTCGGTCTCGTAATCCAGGCCATAGACATCGAATGATATGGTCATGCGGACTCCTGTCTGCGGTATCTGCAGCATGCCTTCGGGGCACTCGCAGTAGTAGGCGTGCGACCTGTCAACTGCGGCGTTCAGATTGCCCTTCAGGGTGTTGTCGGTCTCAAGCAGGACCCTTTCGGCGTCATTGGCAGCCTTCACAGTCTGGGTGAAGGTTCCGTGCAGCATATCGCTGTTTACAAGGTCGGCGGTATAACCATTACCCTGGGTTACGAAGTCTGCTGATACGGCTTTCACCTTTATGTTATAGATCTGGAAGACATCGGGGGTCTCCTTGCGGTAGGTGTTGTAGACGGCAAAACGCACCTTTGATGTGATATGGTGGAACGGAAGTGCCACATATCTTTCATATAAGGTGGTTGCACCGTTCTCAGTGCGGTCCTTGCTTATAAGGGCATTACCGTTCAGAAGGTCCGTATCGGCGTTGTTTGTGCCGTCGGGACACTCCACCTGGGCGGGCATATAAGGCTCGGCACCGGCTGAGAGCACACCGTTACTGCATGTCTGATAGATGAACGGGACCGATGTGGGAATGGTCAGGTTCTGCGGAGTCAAGCTGAAACCGGATATGTCGGCATGGGGCGGACAGGGGCTCAGTGCATAGAAGCGGTACGGGAATGCATTGGAATCCCAGTAACGCTGTGCCTGATCCTTGTAATAACCGTCGGCTGTGGTTCCTACATAATCCCATCTGGACAGGTTGGACCATGTATCCACATTATACCTTACCTCATATCGGTCCATGACGGTATGTTCCCTACTCCCTCCGAAACCTTTCCAACAGCTTACCATGAATCCCTGGGTGAGATAGTTGGAATTTACGGCACGGGTTACGGGAGCGGTGACTGCAGCCTGGAAGAACTGCATGGGTACATCGCCCTCGTATTCGGTCTCCGGCTGGAGGGTCGAATCAAAGGAACAGGCAGTGAGACCGGCACAAACGACTGCGCCGATCCACCACTTGAGACTGTTCTTATGATTAATACTCTTTTTCATTAGGAGTGTAATCTGTGATGGTTGCGCCATCAAAGACTATAGGATATACTGTAGGAGCGGCGGGAACCTCAGGATCGTCTACATCAATCACGGTGCTGCCGGGATCTGTAGTACCTGTTGAGTTCTCGGTGATCTTGAATGTGTATGTGTACTTGGTGTTGGGCTGCCAAGCTGCGATGAAGGTAGTGTCACTGCCTACAACTACGTTGGCGGGAACGAATACACGTGCATCATTTACAGTAATCTCCTCACCGTTATCCTCGGCAATCAGCTTGTATGATACGTGGAAGGTGAAACCTGTCTCGCTGTCCTTGGGCTGAGCTACCGGGAAGTAGATTGTGGGTGATACTGCGTATGACTGTGATGTAGGATTGAGGATATCCTCAGGTATTACATTATAAGAGTTAGTGGTTCCGGGAACAGTGTAAACGGAAATACCGTCTCCGGTCCCGGGAATCTGGAATACCAGGTTGGCATCAGTTGTGGTGGCGCCGGTAAAGTCAACGGTTGCCTTGGGAGAGTTGATGTTATCGGCAAAATCGATGATTGCACCGCAATCTGTGTAATAGTTATCCTTTGTGTAGACAGGTGTTGCGGTGTCGTCCTTCTTGGCAGGTGTAGCCTGAATGCCGTTGTCGCTCGGAGTGACATCGATTATCTCAACCTTGTAACCGCGTATACCCTCGTAGAAGCGAAGGCTTACCTGAGCACCCAGGTGCTTGAAGTTGAGCTTGACATCTTTAAGGTCGGCGTTGGATGCCTCGACGCCTGCATAGAGGAACTCCTGAAGTGATGCGTCATCATAACCTGCTACCTGAGCGGTATTTGCGACTGTAATGGTTCTGGCCAGTTCATCGAAAGTAACTCCGCTTGAACGGTAAGGAGCATATGCGTAGAATTCGGTTGCGGCATATGCCAGATCCCAGTATCTGAGGTACTGATTTGCATTGGCAGACATGTAGTCTGACTGGGATTTCTTGTAGAAACCGTCTGTGCCGTCATAGGTATACTCGGATGTTCCCAGATTCTCATAGAACCAGGGTGAAAGGTGGTCGACATCGGTACCGGCGTCTCCTTTCCAGGTGGTTGCACCTGCCTTGTCATAACCCTTGCTTGCACCGTCAGAATAACCTACCAGATAGTTGGTCATTACATTCTGAGTGCCGGGAGTCTTCTTATAGGCCCAGACACCGAAATTGTAGTGTCCCAGCTCTTCGAGGTTAGTAGCACGGGTGATGTTTTTCTTCTCCACGCTGAAAGCGATGGGAGTCTCACCACCCTCGGTTGTTTTAGGACTGTCGATCAGTTCATCGCTGCTGCAGCTCGCCAGAACGATAGCGACTGCTGCCAGAATCATTGATTTTTTCATCTCAAAAATGCATTTATGATATTTGTTTCTTAAAATTCAAATTCCCAGTAAACCTCTTCGTAATCCTCAACGGTGGGGATGAAGAGGCTTCCGGCGCTTCCCTTACCGGGTTTAGGCGGAGTCAGTTTGGCACAGTCTATCTCCACTGTGATTATACCTCCGTGAGCCTGTCTGCGGCACTGGTCGGTCACATCAAACTCATAGGTCTTGATACCGTTGTTCTTCCATACCAGATCAAAATAGAGATGGTTATTGAGGTTTGTACGGCTTCCGGCGTACATTGCACCGCCACGTGTGTAGTGATCGTTGTCACAGAGTCCGAATGTGGTAAGCTTGCCACCTATCACATCACTCCTGCGACCCTTTACCATCAGATTCTTTTTCATTCTGGTAGTGAAATAGACCACGGCGGGTTTAATGCCTGTGTGACCGGTATTCACGTTGGTTGAACTGGCCATCGACGAGAGGGCTGCGTTTCCGTTCACTGCCTTGATCTTTCCGTCCTCGTTGTTGTAAAGGATGAACTGGACAAGATAGATATATACCAGCGGGCGCAGCTTGGCGTCTATACGCTTGACGTATACGTTCTCCTCGGGATCATACTCATAATCTTCCAGGTTCGGTGATATATAGATGTTCTCCGGATATGCTCCGTAGAATATCTCAGGCTGGTTGAGCAGACCTACGACACCGGTGGTATCACCCTCGGTAACCTTGCTGTGGAATGCGCTTCGTGAAAGACCGCGGGTACCTGTGGTGGTTGCCGTTATGGAGTCAAGTGTTTCATGCATCAGAAGTACCTGGGTGCCGTCCTTGGATTCAACATCACTGTAGAACAGCATATCGTAATATCCGAACTGGTAATAACGACGGAACTTGTTGGTGCGGATACTGAAGGCATCGACGTTGGTATGCCATGCATTGGGGTTGTCGCCCTTGAAATAGCGGTAAACCTCATAGCTCTTGGGCATTGTGTAACCTATGTTTCCCCAGATGGAATCATCGGTGGCATCCCATCCGTAATACCAGTCCTCATCGACCGATGCATCCACGTCCCATACAACGCTCAGTTCGGTCTCAACCCTGGGCATCTGCATCTGTATTTCCTGTCCGGGAAGATGCAGGGGAGGCTGAATGCATGAAACGGCGCAGACGGTAATTACCGCTGCTATCCACATCTTTATATTATTATGGAATGCTTTCATTTTTTCACCTCCTTCCTTTTTCTGTAAATGATATCGTATGTAAGGTGTATGCCTGCATTGGTGGGACCCAGCCATACGAAACGGTGGTTACGCTCCTTGAAATCACTGGCGTTACCGTGATAGTTATAGTAGTAGAGTCCGTCCTCGACACCGTTCAGCGGGTTGCCGTAGACATAGGGATCATAGCGGGTAACGAATACGCCTCCACACAGGCTAAGTTCCAGACGCAGGTTTCCTTTCTTGTTGAGAGGACGTGTATAACCGATGCCCAGACCGGCCCCGCTGCCCTCGCCTTCCCAGCCTTTCTCTTTGTTGAAGCCGATACCGTATACGGTACCCTCGGCATAGGCGCTCAGATATGTGCCGATGAACTCACCTCCGCCCTTGAAATAGCGGCGAACCTCCAACTGGCCGTCACGGACCTGGCAGAACTTGTAGTCATCCCAGTGACGGTGGTTGGTGAATGTGAAACCGGCATTGGCGGTATAATGGCCGTCCAGCGGATAGTACTCAAGCTGTACGTTGACACCAGGTGCGAATCCGAATCTGGGGACAACCGCAAAGTCATGAATCAGGTTGGTCCTGATAGCCACCATATGGCGGCGTGTATACTGTTTGGGTTCACCGGGATTCCAGGGGCCTGTTCTGGGAAGGTCACGTATGGAATCCAGATGTGTATCGGCCGGCTGCGTCCTGATTCCCAGCATGGTATGCAGGGGGTTGGGAGCGTAAAGCAATACTACACGGCTCTGACGCAGCGTGGGGAAATACTCCTTGAGCAGACGGTTCCATGTGCGTCCGCCGTTATAGGCTCTCAGTTTCTGCTTGCACTGTTTCTCGTCACCGTTGCACTGTTTCCAGATTTCGGCCACCTTCTCGGCCTCGGGGTCATTGGCCTTGCGCATGAGTGTGACCAGATAACCGTAATCCTCGGTAATGAAGTTTGTGTTGGTGTTGTCAAAACGCATCACGTCAGATTCGCCGCGCAGGAACTCCATCAGTCGGATGGTACGCTCGCGGCTCAGACGGACGTTGTTCTCATAGGGACCCTCGGGTGATGCGGCACCCTTGACTATCACTCCACACAATACCAGGTCCATCTTGTTGAGCAATGGAACAAGAGTGTCATTGTAGTATGCCACAAAGGGGTCATTGGGCATCAACTCGGTGCGGTTCACCTTGAAACGCAGACCACGTGCCACTTGATCGAAAAGGGAATCCGGGAAGGTGGGAGGAGTAGTCGTAAACGTCTCCGCTACATACACAAAAGGACATTCGGGCAACTGGTGGAACACCACATTGTCAGAGGACTGAGCCGATACAGGTATGGTACGGCTGATAGTCAAAGCAAGGGCACAAACAACTAGTATTAGTCTGTCAAAAAGCTTGCGCACTTTAACTCAAAATTTTATAACAAAAATCGTTTTATCGGAAAAGGTGCACAAAACTACCTAAAAACCCTTATAAGGTATACTGTAGAGCCATAATCAAAACAAAATTATGCTAACAAGGATTAATTGTGAAAGTTAAATAAATTATACTATGTGCAGAACAGGAAAACCGCTCTGCGCAATGTTCTAACGTGGATTCCTTAAAATCAGGAAGTTAGCATCTGAATCATCTGCCGCAAAGCGGATTTCAATATTGATACCGTTTGCGGAAGGCGGTGAGGAGGATGGCTGACATGATGAGTGCCAGGACATCGGCCACATCTACCGCTAACCATACGCCGTCCAGTCCCAGGAACAGGGGTAGAACGAATATTGACCCCAACTCAAATATCAGGGTACGGGTAAATGCCGCAAGGGCCGATACCAGGCCGTTGTTCAGGGCGGTAAAGAAGGCCGATACAAACATATTCAGACCGCATATCATGAAACTGATCATGTAGATGCGGATGGCGCGTGCCGTGAGCGCCTTGAGCTGCGGATCATAACTGACAAACATTCCCGCCATGGGCCCGCTGAGCACCTCAGAGAGGATGGTGAGTATGCTTCCGGCCACAAATAACAGCACAATGCTCTTGCGCAACAGGTTTTTGAGTTCATCGGTATTCTGCGCCCCATAGTTGTAACTGATAACGGGCGCTATTGTGATATTGAACCCTATAAAGACCGATGCATAGATGAATCCTATGTAAAGAAGTATGCCGTAAACAGCCACGCCGCTCTCGCCGATAAGACGCATCAGCTGCAGGTTGTAGCACATACTCACAATGCTCAGGGATATGTTGCCCACATACTCGGAGAGTCCGTTGGTGCAGGCGCGGCCCACATAAACCCACTCGGTTCGGGTAGCGGTGAATCTCAACTGGTTTGCGTCACGTTTCTTTGAAGTGAAGTAGTATAACGGGAATATTCCGCCCACCGCCATTCCTGCGGCCGATGCAATTGCCGCACCTGTCACGCCCCATCCCAGAACACCTATCAGAAACGCATCGAGCGCTATGTTGATAATACCGCAGATAACCGTGAGTTTGGTACCCAGTTGGGGGATTTCGGCCGTCATAAAGAATGAGTGGAACGCCATCTGACACATGAACAGCGGCATCACCAGCACAAGAATACGACCGTAGAGTACGCAGAGACCTATCATATCACCCTCAGCGCCAAGCAGAATCACTATCGGTCTGGCTAAAACAAAGAACAGTATGGTTACCACAAGCCCGATAATGAGCATGGACCTTACTATCATGGTGAATGCGCGATTGGCACGATCCCTGTCGCCCTGTCCTATTATCATGGCCACAAGCGCACTGCCGCCGGTGCCGAACATCAGTCCGAACGCACCCAGCATCATTATGGCTGGCCAGACAAGATTGATGGCCGCAAATGCAGTCGTACCGGCAAAATTGGATACAAAAAGACCGTCCACGATGCCGTAGACCGATGTCATTAGCATCATGAGAATGGACGGGACGGATGATTTCATCATCCTCCTGTATCCGTAACTGCCTGCAAGTTCAATTTTCATTCCAGCTTGAGGTCGCCCGGCTTGATCCAGCCAATCTTGCGCATCATCATTCCTAGGATGATGGTCAGAACCACGGGCAGAACTACGCTGATAGAGATAAGGCCAACCCAATCGGCACCTGCAATCATGGTACGTGTGCCGGCCGATATCTCCTGCATCCAGCCTGTGTAAACGCCTATCGGACCCACAAGACCGCAGGTTCCCATACCTGACGCTATGGCAGGACCGTTCATTTCAAGATGATAGAGGCAGGTGGCCATGGGACCTGTTACGGCCGATACCAGAGTAGGTACAATCCAGATCTTGGGATTCTTTACGATATTGCCCATCTGGAGCATGCTGGTGCCAAGGCCCTGTGATATGATGCCGTTCCAGCCGTTCTCGCGGAAACTCAGTACTGCGAATCCCACCATCTGGGCGCAGCATCCTGCAAGTGCGGCTCCGCCTGCCAATCCGGTCAGGCTCAGTGCTGCACAGATGGCAGCAGAACTTATGGGAAGTGTCAGTGCCATACCTACAATAACCGATACCAGAATACCCATCAGGAAGGGCTGCTTGGTGGTAGCCCACATTATTACGTGCCCCAGGCTGCTGGCGGCATTTCCTATTGCCGGAGCCCACCAGTATGAAAGGCCTATACCTACGGCTATGGTAACCAGCGGAGTTACCAGGATGTCTATCTTGGTCTCCTTTGATACGGCTTTTCCAAATTCAGATGCAAAAATCGTTACAACGTAAACAGCAAGAGGTCCTCCTGCACCGCCCAGCTTGTTTGCTGCAGCACCTACTGCCAGCATTGAGAACAGCACCAGATTTGGTGTACCCAGAGCGTATGCGATTGATGCGGCCATAGCCGGTCCGGCCATGCTTTTGGCGAAACCGCCCACATCAACAAGCCACTGAATTCCGGCCTGCTCGCCTATTGTAGCAATGATTGTACCTATCAGAAGTGACGCAAAAAGACCCTGCGCCATTGCTCCCAGAGCATCAACTCCGTATCTCTTGCCGGAGATAACGATGTTCTTTTTCTCAAGAAATGCCTTTAATTTGCCCATAACGGGCGCAAAGTTAGTAAAAAAAACGCTAGCGCGCCTTCAAGGCACGCATAGCATTCAGTAC
>DBYT01000132.1:0-2156 GCA_002309915.1 Bacteroidales bacterium UBA1179
GGCATCGGACCGGACCTTAAGGACAGCAAGACAAACATTGTGGGTCTGAGTCAGGGCGGTCTTACCCTTGGTGACAAGGAGTATTACACAGACCGTGACCTGCAGACCATCAACATCCGTAAGGCGTTTAAAAAGCATATGGTGCGTATGATGATGCTGGCCGGTTACAGCCGGTGGGAGGCATTCAAAAACATGCGTATCATCTGGCGTATTGAGAAACGCCTGGCACGTGCGTCACGCAACAATGTGCAGCTTCGTGATCCTGCCGCCAACTACCACAAGTGGTCAATCGACGAACTCTATACCCAGCTGCCCGGCCTGGACTGGAAACCTTTCTTCAGCAAACTGGGCCTGGATGGAGTGGAGTGGGTCGATGTAGGTCAGCCCGAGGCCATCCGTGAGGCTATCCGCGTCTTCAATGAGGAGTCTCTTGAGGACCAGAAGATCCTTATGGAGTGGCAGATGCTCGACTCCAACGGCACCCGTCTGGGAGGGAAGTTCGATGACGCCGACTTTGCTTTCTATGGACGCACGCTGAGCGGCCAGAAGGAGCCCAAACCCATGTGGAAGCGGGCTACATCGGCCGTAAACGGAACTCTGGGTGACGCCATGGGACGCCTGTATGTTGAGAAGTATTTCTCGGCCGGCGCCAAGGAGCGTATGATTGATATGTTCCAGCGTCTTAAACGTGCGCTTGCCCGCCGCATTGAGGCGCAGGAGTGGATGAGTGACGAGAGCCGCCGTCTGGCACTTGAGAAACTGGATGCCTTCAAGTTCAAGATAGGCTACCCCGACAAGTGGCGTGACTACTCCAAGATGGAGATAGACTTTAAGAAATCCCTCTTTGAGAACTCCGCCTCGATAAGCCGTTTCTTCTGGAACGACATGGTGGAGCGTAAGTTCAAGAAACCGGTTGACCAGACCGAGTGGTATATGAACCCGCAGGAGATCAACGCCTACTATGACGTCTCCATCAACGAGATCTGTTTCCCCGCCGGAATACTCCAGTACCCCTTCTTCAGCATGGAGGCCGATGATGCCTTCAACTACGGAGCCATCGGCACAATCATGGGCCATGAGATGACCCATGGATTTGACGATGAGGGCCGTCAGTTTGACAAGGATGGCAATATGCGTAACTGGTGGAGCACGTCCGATACGCGCCGTTTCAACCGTCGCGTCAAGGTTTTGGCTGATTGGTTCGGAAACATGGAGGTGCTGCCCGGAATCAAGGCCAACGGCAAACTCACCCTGGGCGAGAACATTGCCGACCACGGCGGCCTGACAGTGGCCCTTGAGGCATTCAAGGAGGTGTGCGATGATGAGGTCAAGTTGGGCTTTACCCCGCTTCAGCGCTTCTTCATAGCATATGCCTGCACGTGGGCCGAGAACTGCCGCGACGAGATGATTCTGCAGCAGACCAAGAGTGATGAGCACTCGCTGAGCCGACTGCGCGTAAACGGCGCGCTGCCCCATATTGACGAGTGGTACAGTGCTTTTGGTATAACTGAAAAAGATTCTATGTATATTGCACCCCAAAACAGGGTTCAGATCTGGTAAATGAAAGAGGGTAGGACCATAGAACTGCTGGCTCCCGCCAAGAATCTGGAGTGCGGTATTGAAGCCATAAAGCATGGAGCCGATGCTGTGTACATAGGTGCCGGCCGGTTCGGCGCCCGTCAGGCTGCCGGAAACAGCGTTGAAGATATAGCGCAGTTGGCCGGTTTTGCCCATTTTTACGGTGCCAAGGTTTACGTGACCGTAAACACCATACTCAAGGACTCTGAGTTGGCCGATGCCGAAAAACTCATATGGCAACTCTATGAGGCCGGAGCCGATGCCCTGCTTGTGCAGGATATGGCGGTTCTAAGGATGAAACTGCCACCCATTGCGCTGCATGCCAGCACACAGTGCGATGTACGTTCAGCCGATAAGGTGCGTTTTCTGGCTGACTGCGGTTTTACCCGCGTGGTGCTGGCCCGTGAGCTTTCGCTCGCTGAAATAACTGAAATACATAAGGCATGCCCCGATGTGGAACTGGAGTGTTTTGTACACGGAGCGCTCTGCGTAAGTTACAGCGGACAGTGTTATGCCTCACAATACTGCTTTGGACGCAGCGCCAACCGCGGCGAATGCGCCCAGTTCTGCCGTCTCAA
>DBYT01000132.1:2213-3542 GCA_002309915.1 Bacteroidales bacterium UBA1179
ATGAACCGTATGGCATATCTGGAGGAACTCATGGATGCGGGTGTCTGCTCGTTCAAGATTGAGGGCCGACTCAAGGACGTGCAATATGTCAAGAACGTGACTGCCGCATACAGCCAGGCTGTAGAGAAGGTCCTGGTACGCAGAAGGGAGTTTGTCAGAGCGTCATCGGGCCATAGTGTTCCGCATTTTACGCCCGATGTGAACCGCAGTTTCAACCGCGGATTCACTGACTATTTCCTGCACGGCCGCACTGATGACATCTACTCATTCGGTACGCCCAAGTCAATAGGCGAGAAGATGGGCCCCGTCAAGGAGGTGGGCCGCGGCTGGATCAAGGTATCCGGTTTCAAGGCATTCCACAACGGTGACGGAATATGCTTCTTTAACCGCACAGGAGAACTGGAGGGCTACCGCGTGAACCGCGTGGAGGGCAACCGCGTATTCCTGTTCCTGGAGGGGGCCGATATGCCATCGCTTACCGCCGGAACGGAACTTTACCGCAACTATGACCTGGAGTTTGAGAAGGTGCTTTCCAGGGAATCGGCCACCAGAAAGATTGGGGTGGATATCCTTTTTGAGGAGATACCTTCCGGATATCAGGTGACCATGACCGATGAGGACGGGCTGTCTGCTACTGCATCGGCCGAATGGAAAAAGGAGGATGCCCGCACTCCGCAGCAGGAGAATATACGCACCCAGTTGGGTAAGATGGGTAATACCGGATTTGAGGTGCAGAATGTGGAGATCAGGCTTGACGGGGAGCGTTTTATCCCGTCATCACTGCTGTCCGACCTGCGCCGTCAGGCAACGGCAGAACTTGAAAAGACACGTCTGGAATCATATGCCCGTCCGGCCGTGGGGGCATCGGCCAATCCCGTTTATCCTGTCAGGAAACTGACCTATCTGGGTAATGTGATGAATGCCCAGGCCAGGACCTTCTATCAGGATCACGGTGTTGAATCCGTCGATGACGCTTTTGAAAAAAACACACCGGACAGCGGCGTGATAATGTACTGCCGCCACTGCATCAAATATGCGATGGGTCTTTGCACTAAGAACCCAAGACGGGATATGAAAGTGCATGAACCGCTCTGGCTGGTATCACAGGACGGACGGCGTTTCCGTCTGCGTTTTGACTGCTCAAAGTGCCAGATGGAGATAATGTATTGAAAAAAGACTTACCTTTGCTAACAGGTAAACCCGATTAACCTTATTATTAAACTGAATATTTATGAAAAGATTTGGAAAGTTTGTGATGATTGCCGCAATGGCAATGGCACCTTACAGTGCATCAGCAGAACTTGAGCCCCAGTGGTCAAAAGGGACCGC
>DBYT01000114.1:0-4993 GCA_002309915.1 Bacteroidales bacterium UBA1179
TACTGGTTGGAGAAGTCATTCCCGCTGCTGTTCCAGGACCAGAAGGTTATAGACAAGGCCGTAGCCGAGAGCATGAGCCTTGAGGAGGCTGAGAAGGTTCGCCTGGAGAAGTTGGGCGGCGCAGAGCCCTCACGTCTTACAGGCTCACTCATGTCAAGTCTGTTCCCCGCAGGTGTAAAGTCACCGGAGTACAATGCCGATGGCACCGTTACATTCCGTTTTCAGGCTCCCGATGCAGAGAGTGTTGAACTTGGCTGCGATATGTTACCCTTCCGTGACAGAACAAAAGCCATGGAGAAAGATGACCGTGGTGTATGGACACTTACCCTAACGCCTCCTGCTCCCGATATTTATCGTTACTCGTTTATGGTAAATTACAGGACGTATGCAGACCCCAATAATATGCATATTGCTCCGAGTCAGGCTTTCAAAAGCAGCCTGGTTGACGTACGTGGTGCTGAACCCGGTGTTAAAGACATCCAGAATGTACCTCACGGCAAGGTCTCATACCGTTACTACTATTCAAAGGCATGCGGCCTGGAGCGTCCTCTATGCGTATATACCCCTGCAGGTTATGATCCAAACGGCAATGAGAAACTGCCCGTACTGTATCTCCTTCACGGCTTGGAAACATATGAGTCTTGGTTCAAGCTTGGCCGGATAAACAACATTCTGGACAATATGATAGCCAAGGGTGAGGCCAAGCGCATGATTGTGGTTATGCCTGAATCCAACCCTTATCCTGAAATGATTGCCCAGGGCAAGGCAACCCAGGAGAACATTGATGATTATACGCTTTCCAACAAGGATCTCCTGGATGATGTTATTCCCTTCATAGAAAAGAACTACAACGTACTGAAGGATGCCGATAACCGTGCCATAGCAGGTAATACAAAAGCTGGCCGTCAGTCTCTGGCTTTAGCATTCAGCAATCCTGACAAGTTCCACTATGTGGGAGCCTTTGCGCCGACACAGATTAACGGGCAAAACAATGAGATTGATGCCAATTTCAGGAACGGTACGTTCAAACCCGCAACTGAGGTGAAGGAAAAGATTAAGTTCGTGTTCATCGGAACAGGAAAGGATGACACCTTGTATACGTTGTCTGATATGTTTGACAGGTATCTTACCAGTGTGGGTATCAAGCATACATTCTACGGTCCTGAGGCTGGTCAGACATGGATGCACTTCCGCGACTGNNAAACAACTCTTCAAATAACAGCATTAGGAGTATCGCAAAACTCTCATTTATGGTTTATTATGAAAATGCGCCTTTAACACAAGACGCATTTTCACTATAAATCAGTTTAGATAACAGATATACCTATCAATAGCATTATGAGAAATAGAGTCCTCTTGTTAGCATTGATATCCATTCTGATTTCACTATGTGTTCCATCCATTGCCCAGCAGGCTTATGTGAAACCAGAAGTCTTTGCCCGGTATGTCATTGAGATAGGAGATATATCGGAAGAGACAATGGCAAGACCGAAAGGGAAAGAAGATTATACCCAAAATGTATATAAATTCCCGAAAGAGATAACAATTAAAGAACTGATATTCAGCCTACCATGTACTGAAAAAAACATTTTGGGCAGATTAGTCACAAAAGAAGGGAAAAAAACAGTGCGCAGTATTTTTTTCAATTATCAATGGGTGTTATATGATAGTCATCTGTATTATAAAAAAAATACTAAACTGAAAATATCGCCGTACGCTAATGATTCCCCTTGTCGGATTTATGATTATGAAGAAAATACTAAACTCAACAATGGAACTGTCTTTGTAAAGATTAGAAACTCGAGCAGCCGGCTCCAAGGTGCAGATATTGAAATAGAGTATTATCAGAATGTGCCCTATGATATGGTTGGTGGTAACTCTGAGTATGTTGATCTGGGTTTGAGCGTAAAGTGGGCATCACGTAACGTTGGCGCTATCGGATCTGAAGAGATTGGAGATTTTTATTTCTGGGGTGAAACAGAAACCAAACAAGGTTTTGATAGTGAATTAACCTATAAGTTCCGTGACGGCCATGGAGGTTACACCAAGTACAACGATACTGACGGAAAGACTGCGTTGGACCCGGAAGATGACGTAGCTCACGTCAAATTGGGAGGCAGTTGGCGCATGCCCACAACGGATGAGATAAATGAACTAGTAGAAAAATGTACCTGGAGTTGGGCATCAGTAAATGGTGAGATAGGTTTCCTCATTACAAGCAATATACCTGGTTACACAGACCGCTCCATTTTTCTTCCTTACTATTATGCCGGCACCTCGGGAGATGTGGCTTACTGGTCAGGTTCGTTTAATGCCCGCTCCGGTAGTGGTTGTGCCAGCCTTTGGATATGTTTTGATGGCTATGTGAAATCGGGCTACTGCTACCGCAATTGGCAACTGCCTGTCCGTCCCGTCTGCGAGTAAATCAGTAACACAGAAGGTACGAATGTCTTAGGTTTATAGATAGAAAGACTTTATAAGGCGTCTTATATATACGCCAAAGAACATCTTCTCGGGGAGAGAGCATTTCTGGAATTCATATCTCAGTATCATATCCAGACAGGCAAACCTGCCGGCTTGACTGTCAAACTCAGCATGGTCATCGTGGCCGGTGTATGCTTTTGCAAAGGCATCCCAGAACAGACGTAGCTGCTGCTCTGTCATGTGGAAAATATCCTGAACCTGTTTCATGGGCGAATACACGTTGCAGATCTGATAAAGATGGCCCAGGTCAAACATCGGATCACCATAGCCGAATCGGTCCAGGTCTATCCATATGGGCCGGTCACCGGAGAGTACAAGATTTCCCATATTGAAATCACCGTGACTGCAGGTCTTAATGTCCTGTATGGTCCGGGCAAAGTCTTTGAGTATGCGGCGGTTCTTGCGGCTTACGAACTGTACCTTGTCCAGGGCTCTCATGAGTTGCTCCTTGCGGCTGGGAAAGAAATCCGTGTCACACTGGGTGCTGAAAAGTATCTTGCCGTTACTGCACATAATCTGTGCCATCTCTTCTATGCGCTGCGGCTCATCGTGACAGATACGTGAAAGGGATCTTTTGTCCTTTATGCGTTCCGTTATAGTTGCGTACAGATTACCCACCCGTACCATCTCATGCATCTTGGGAGTGGGTAATCCCAACTTCTCTACTGCCTTGGAAACGTCAAATTCATGCTTGACAAACTCCAGAGTGTTTATCTGCTTTCTATCTACTTTCAGAATCAAATCCGGCTGAGACGGATTCTCATATGTGATTCCGTTGCCTCCTTGTCCAACTTGGGTCCAGGAGCTCAAATCAATGTTTTTATACTCACTCATAGTCCGTTTTATAATAAAATAGTACCAATGGGGCCTGACCCCTTTGGTATCATTTTCCTTTCAGGATCTTCTTGATGTCGTTGAGTTTGTTCAAGGCCTCGATGGGGGTGAGGTTGTTGACATCAATTGAGAGCAGCTGGTCGCGTATCTGGCAGAGCACGGGATCGTCCAGCTGGAAGAAACTCATCTGCAGGCCTTCACGGTGCTGACCGGTCTCTACGCTGGGACGTGAAATGCCCTTGCCGGTGCTGGTGGCCTCCATCTCCTTTAGGATTGTACCGGCGCGTTTTACTATGCTGCGCGGCATGCCGGCCATCTCGGCCACATGGATACCGAACGAGTGCTCGCTGCCTCCGGGTACCAGTTTACGCAGGAACAGCACCTTGCCGTCGGTCTCCTTTACCGAGACGTTGAAGTTGCGGATGCGGCTGAACGACTGCGCCATCTCATTGAGTTCATGATAGTGGGTGGCAAACAGCGTGCGGGCGTGGGCCGACGGGTGCTCGTGGATGTATTCAACGATTGCCCAGGCTATGGATATGCCATCGTAAGTAGAGGTGCCGCGGCCAAGCTCGTCAAAGAGCACCAGGCTGCGGGCGGTCAGGTTGTTCAGGATGCTGGCTGCCTCGGTCATCTCGACCATAAAGGTGGATTCTCCGGCCGATATGTTATCGCTGGCTCCCACGCGGGTGAATATGCGGTCCACAAGGCCGATGCGGGCGCTGTCGGCAGGGACGTAGCAGCCCATCTGGGCAAGCAGGGTAATCAGTGCGGTCTGACGCAAAAGGGCCGATTTACCCGCCATATTGGGACCGGTTATGATGAGTATCTGCTCCTTGTCGCTGTCAAGATAGACGTTGTTGGAGATGTAACTCTCACCCGGCGCCATCTGGGTCTCTATTACCGGATGACGGCCCTCCTTGATGTCTATTATCTGGCTCTCGTCAACCACCGGACGTACGTAACGGTGCTCACGTGCCACACGTGCAAATGAGAGCAGGCAGTCTATGCGGCTCACCTGGGCGGCGTTGACCTGGATAGCGGGAACGTACTCCAGAATAGACTGGGCAAGACCGGCAAAAATCTGCGATTCCAGCGCAAGAATGCGGTCCTCAGCCCCCAGGATTTTCTCCTCATACTCCTTGAGCTCCGGGGTGATGTAACGCTCGGCGTTAACAAGCGTCTGCTTGCGTATCCAATCGGCAGGCACCTTGTCCTTGAATGTGTTGCGCACCTCCAGGTAGTAGCCGAACACGTTGTTGTAGGCAATCTTAAGGCTGGAGATGCCGGTCTGCTCGGCCTCGCGCTGCTGGATCTGCATCAGGTAGTCCTTGCCGCTGTAGGCAATGCTGCGCAGCTCGTCCAGCTGGGCATCGATTCCATCGGCTATTACACCGCCTTTGCTTATCAGCAGCGGGGTATCGGGACGTATGGTACGGATGATATTGTCACGCAGGGTTTCACAGAGGTCAATCTTCTGGCCCACCTCACGCAACTGCGGGTTCTCGGAGGCATCACATATCAGTTTTATGGGCTCCAATTGCTTGAGTGCCATACCGAGTGAGAGCACCTCACGCGGGTTGATGCGGCCCACGGCAGCCTTTGATACCAGGCGCTCCAGATCTCCCATGCGCTGCAGGGCATCGGTCAGGGCATCGGCCGTATCGGGATAGCG
>DBYT01000114.1:5107-6826 GCA_002309915.1 Bacteroidales bacterium UBA1179
CCGTCCTCATTGTTTGATGATATAAGCTCCAGGTTGCGTACCGTGAACTTGTCCAGACGCACGTAACGCTCCTCGTCAATCAGGCGGATGGATGATATGTGGCCGATGTTGTTGTGCAGGGTCTCTGCCAGGTATTCCAGAATGGCTCCGGCGGCCACCTTGCCGTTCTGCAGATGATCTACGCCGAACCCCTTGAGGTTGCGTACATGGAAGTGGCGGTTGAGTTTCTCGCGGGCAAAATCCTGGGTAAAGACCCAGTCGTCAAGTTCGCGCAGGCAGTAACGGGGGCCGAATGACTGCTCAAACTGCTGGCGGCGGCCACGCTCAATGAGCGTCTCCTTGGGTGCAAAGTTGGAAAGCAGCTTGTCTATATGGTCGGCCGGACCCTCGGCAATGAGGTATTCACCGGTGGATATGTCCAGAAACGATATTCCCCACGCTCCCTTGCCAAAGTGAACAGCCGCAAGGAAATTGTTCTCCTTGTTCTGCAGCACGTTGTCGCTCATGGCAACGCCGGGCGTAACAAGTTCGGTTATGCCGCGTTTGACGAGTGTCTTGGTAAGTTTGGGGTCTTCCAGCTGGTCACAGATAGCTACACGGCGGCCCGCACGTATCAGCTTGGGCAGATAGACATCGAGAGCATGATGGGGGAAACCGGCCATCTCAAGAGCGGCGGCTCCGTTCTTGCCGTTGTTGCGGCGGGTCAGGGTTATGCCCAGAATCTCACTGGCCTGGACGGCATCCTGTGCGTATGTCTCATAAAAATCTCCGCAGCGGAACAGCAGTACGGCATCGGGATGTTTCTCCTTGAGGCTGTAGAACTGCCGCATCATNNTCATCGGGCTTGCTCTGTGCCATTTATTTCTTGCGCTTACGGAAGAGGAACAGGGTTGCAACTATGAACAGCGCAATGAGTATTCCAAGAGTAATGAATGTTGCCTTGAGGTTATGGGGTGCAAATCCCAACAGCAGCAGTACAGGGAATCCCATTATCATGGCGGGGATGTTCTGCAGCACCAGGTTGTTGGCGGCGGGAGTCTGGTAGCGCGGATCTATCTCACGCAGCAGGATCATACCGTTGCTGGCGGTTCCGGTAAGCATTCCGAACATTGAGAAGAACCCCTCGTACTTGTAATCGGGATAGATACGGAACGATACCCAGCGTACGTAAACGAATGTGATGAACGCACCTGCCACGCAGACGATGGTGAGCGGCAGCCAGATGGCCTTGAGGTTCTCAAAGCTGATGGCGGCGGTACCGGCCACGATCATTATGTCAAAGCAGATTCCGCTTACACGGTTCAGAAGGAACTCGTTCAGATACTCGCGGGTCATCCAACCACGCTTGCGCAGGCCGCGAATCACAATCTTTACAAGTGATCCGAAGAGGATACCCCAGAAGAAGTTGAATCCGTAAACCAGCGGTTTGAGGGTCTTCTCGCCAAAGTTTCCTAAGTCAAGGCCGCCTATGAACGACATGAGCAGATATACCAGGAAGTAGGTCAGAAGAACTATGCTTACTACGATGGTCAATTTATCCACAGACTCGGAGTGCGGCAGTTCGTTGCCCTGCTCGTAATCCTTCAAGGTATGGCGCTGAACGCTATCCTGCTCGTGGATCTTGAGTTTGCCCTTGCCGTTAAGTATGTTCATGTAAATCACGCCTATCACGCTTCCTACCAGGAATCCGATAGCGGCGATGGAAAGGCCAAAATCAAT
>DBYT01000114.1:6944-20751 GCA_002309915.1 Bacteroidales bacterium UBA1179
CTCCACCACAGATACATGGGGATGGTAACCAGGAGGCCGATGATACCCTGGATGATATATGTTCCTATGGTCAGTGTGCCGGTGTCAATGACGGTACGTGTGTTGGCGCGGTCAGTCTCCTTTGATGCGCGCAATGACATGGCGATGAATCCCAGTGCCAGAGTGTGGTAGGTTACCGTCTCCATGAAACGTTTGTCAATTATGCCGTTGAAATCGGCCCACAGTTTCAGCAGCAGGATGATAAGACCACCCAGCAGGGCCGATGGGATGAGGCTGCGGCGCAGCACCTTTACTTTACGACGGAGTATGTTTCCGGCCAGTACGGCCAGGGCAATGATGAAAACCTGAACTAGTGCGCTCCACACTTCAGGAGCAGCGAACGAAGTCACTGCGATACCGTTTGATGACAATAGCATAATAGTTGCTTTTTCAATAGTCCTTCAAAGATAAGAAAAAAAAATAGTACCAATGGGGCCTGACCCCAATGGTATCATTTTTTGCGGGAGTGGAGCATGAGCCAGATGCCGCCGATGATGAAGGGGATGCTCAGGAGCTGACCCATGTCAAAGGTCATGCCCTGCTCAAAATCCACCTGGACCTCCTTGCAGAACTCAATGAAGAAGCGGAATGTGAATATGGTGGCTATGCAGAATCCAAAGTAGAATCCGGAGCCGATTTTCTCTTTGTGCTTGCGGTAGATAAGCACGATGACGGCAAAGATTATCAGGTAGGCGATTGCCTCGTAGAGTTGTGCCGGATGGCGTGCAAAATCCTCACCGTTCTGGACAAAGATGAATCCCCAGTCAGTACCGGTGGGCTTGCCCACGATCTCGGAGTTCATAAGGTTACCCAGACGGATGCAGGCTGCGGTGAGCGGGGTTGCCACGCAGACCATGTCGATGCACTCCAGGATCTTGACCTTGTACTTGCGGCAGTACATGATCATGGCTATTATGATGCCGATGGTACCGCCGTGGCTGGCTAGTCCGCTGTAACCGGCCAGGATTATGCCTCCCTGCGGTTTGAAACGTATGGGAAGCAGCATCTCAATGAAATGCTTGCCGCTGGTAAGATAATATTCGGGTTCGTAAAAGATGCAGTGACCCAGGCGGGCGCCTATGAGAATGCCCACGAAGCAGTAGAAGAACAGAGGCTCGTATGTCTCTTCCTTGATACCGCGGTCCTTATAGAGTTTCTTGACAATAAAATATGCGGCCACCAGACCTATCATCCACATGAGGGAGTAGTATCTTATGGGGAGACCGAGAATACGGCACAGTTCGGTGTCCGGATTCCAGATTACTGCAAGAAAACTGTTCATATCGCTTTTGTTTTATACGTTGAAACGGAAATGCATTATGTCACCGTCCTCAACCACATAGTCCTTACCCTCCACATAGAGTTTGCCGGCATCACGTACGGCAGCCTCGGAGCCCAGTTCCACGTAGTCATTGTACTTGATGACCTCGGCACGGATAAAGCCCTTCTCAAAATCGGTATGGATAACACCTGCGCACTGAGGTGCCTTCCAGCCTTTGCGGTAGGTCCATGCCTTTACCTCCATGGGTCCGGCGGTGATGAATGTCTCCAGGTTCAGACAGACTGAAGGCCGATTTCACCAGACGGTTTACGCCCGATTCCTCCAGACCCAGTTCCTCAAGGAACATCTGGCGGTCCTCATAACTCTCCAGTTCGGCAATCTCGCTCTCGGTCTTGGCGGCAATCACCAGAAGTTGTGCGTTCTCATCCTTGATGGCTTCACGAACCTGCTCTACATAGGCATTACCGGTCTTGACGCTGCCCTCATCGACGTTGCACACATAAAGCACGGGCTTGGAGGTGAGCAGGAACAGGTCATGAGCAATCTTCTCCTCATCCTTGGAATCAAATGTTACGGTGCGGGCCGATTTGCCCTGCAGCAGGACGTCACGGTATGCATTGAGCACATCGCAGACAATCTTGGCCTGCTTGTCGCCTACGGCAGCCTGCTTGGCCACCTTCTGCAGACGCTGGTCTATAGTCTCAAGGTCTTTTATCTGGAGTTCGGTATCTATGATCTCCTTGTCACGGACAGGATTGACTGTGCCGTCTACATGGGTCACGTTCTCATCGTCAAAGCAGCGAAGCACATGGATGATGGCGTCGCACTCGCGGATGTTGCCCAGGAACTTGTTGCCCAGACCCTCACCCTTGCTGGCGCCTTTTACGAGTCCGGCTATATCGACAATCTCAACGGTGGCGGGAACGATTCGGCCCGGATGAACCAGCTCGGCCAGTTTGGTCAGGCGCTCATCGGGGACGGTAATTGTTCCTACGTTGGGTTCAATGGTACAGAAAGGAAAGTTTGCTGCCTGCGCCTTAGCGCTTGACAGACAGTTGAAAAGTGTGGATTTACCTACGTTGGGCAGGCCCACTATGCCGCATTGCAATGCCATTTGTTACGCTTTTTTTAATCTGAGCGCAAAGGTAGCAAAAAAAGCGTTAGAGCATGTCGTTATCTATCATCCAGATGATTTCCTCGATCATGGCATCCTCTTCATCATGCTCGGGGTCATACTCTTTCTTGAGCGACGCGCCGAACAGGGCGGCGAATGTCTGGTAGAACTTGGCCTTGAAACCGCCAATGAAAGCCCTGATCAGGTCATAACTGGTCTGGTTGCATTCACGGTCTATGAGTTTGATAAGCAGTTTGCCCTGGGCTAGAGTACACCTTCTCATTATGGGATAGTACTGGTCCCATACGCCCTTCTCGACTTTCTCAAGATGTTCCTGGCGGGCCTGGTCATCCTGCAGGGTCTGCATGTAGAGGTATGTCTCAACCAGTATGGCCTTGACCTCAAGGGCTATGGGGTACATCTTCTGTACATTTCGGGTCAGTTTGTCGTATTTGCGCTGCTTGCGGGCGGTGGGGTAGATGCGCTTTCCGTAAATGACCACCTCCATCATCTCGAAAGTGGGAACCGTATCGCCGTCAATGATGGTTGCCAAAGCCACAAGCACACGCTTCTGCTTGTCATCATCATCGGCCCCCGCGCAAAAGGCGGGTACGCACATAATCAGGGTCAGTAACAGTATTACGATACGTTTCATGCCTGCAAAATTATCAATTCTCCCTAAAAAGAGCTACATTTGAACCAATCCTTTGGAAAACATTTGTTTCTAATACTGTTATACTATGAAATCAAGATTGTTAATGTTTGCGATGCTGTCATGCTCAGTGACGGCTGTTTACCCCCAGTTTCCGGAATCAGACGGTTGGGAGAGCGTACTTGAGACACTCCTGTCTGATGAAGAACTCACGGCCGATGCCCTTGAGGAGTTGTCTGATATGTACGAGTCGCTCCATGCCGCACCTCTGAACATCAACACCGCCACACGCGATGAACTCTCCATGCTGCCCTTCCTTTCGGACCGTCAGATAGAGGATATCCATGCCTACATCTACATGCACGGGCCCATGCTCACCCTTGGCGAACTTCAACTGACCGGGAGCCTTGATTACGCCACCCGGCAGTTGCTGCGTCACTTTGTCTATGCGGGTCCACCCTCACCGCAAAAGGAGAGAATAAAAATGGCCGATGTTCTGCAAAACGGACGTACTGAGGTTGTGGCGCGCATGGACATACCGCTCTATCTGAGGGACGGCTTTAAGAAAGGAACCTACCTGGGCGGCAGGCTGTCACACAACCTGCGCTGGTCATTCAACTGGCATAATCGCATAAGGTTCGGGGTATCGGCCGATAAGGACGCGGGAGAACGGGGCTATGACTTCTGGTCGCCTTATCTGTTCATAAAGGATATGGGTGTTCTTAAGGAACTGGCGGTGGGCAATTTCAAGGCACAGTTCGGACAGGGTCTGCTTTTGGGCGGCGGATTCAGCGTTGGCAAGAGCATGGTGCTGTCGTCAATGAGCCGTCAGACACAGGGGCTCAGACCGCACTCTTCGACCGGAGAGTACGGTTATCTGCGGGGTGGCGGTGTCGCCCTGGGGTGGGGTCATACCACATTCACGCTCCTGGCCTCAAGGACTCCTGTTGACGCCACTCTGAAAGGAGATACAGTCATAAGTTCGTTCAAGGAGGACGGATACCACCGCACGTCGCTGGAACTCTCCAAAAAGCACAACGTGACACTCGGTATGGTTGCGGCCAATATGCATTACAGTTTCCGTGGTCTGAGGTTCGGGGTTACCGCCATGACCGAGAGCCTGACGGTTCCGTACAAGGGGCACGGGCGTTTGAGCGGGGTGTCGGCAGACTGCTCAGTGAACAGGGCAAGGTATTCTCTGCAGGCTGAACTGTCGCTGCTGGATTCCAAGCCGGCACTTATTGCATCGCAGACCTTTAGGTTGGGTAACGGATGGACGGCCAACGCAGTGGTGCGCCATTACAGTCCGGAGTATATGTCACTTCATTCAAACGCCATGGCCGAGAGTAGCGTGCAGAATGAGACGGGTCTGCTTGTGGGGTTTGCACACAGCGGCCGGGACCTTAAGGTGAGCGGTTATGCTGACTTTTTCATGCATCCTGAACCCAGGTACGGGGCATCGGCCCCCAGTAACGGGATGGATCTGAGGATGGAGGCTGATTGGAGGGTGGGACGGCGCGACGCCCTCTATGCCACGGCACGCTTCAAGTCAAAGCAGAAGGACTGCAAGTATACCGGACAGCTGGAATACTGCCTGACCGGACGTTACCGGCTGCGCTGGATGCATGACTGCCGCAGCGGTGCACAACTCAGGATGCAGTTTTTCTATGTCAGGTATGATTTCATTGCCGAGCCCATAACCAACGGATATGCCCTGACAGGGAGTTTCAGCCATAGCCTGCTTGAAGAGAGGCTTGACGTGGACCTTTCCGCCGCGGCGTTCCATACCCAGAGTTATGACTGCAGGGTATCGGTCTATGAGAGCGGGTTCAGGTATTCATACAATTTCATGAGCCTGTACGGCAAGGGAGGACGTCTGGCGGTTATGGTCCGATACAGACTGAACGCAGCCATGCAGCTGAACGTCAAGGCCGGCGGGACATACTACCTGGACCGTGATGAGATCAGTTCGTCGCATCAGCGGATAGCATCCAGTCATAAGGAGGATATATCGCTTCAGTTCATAACCAAGTTCTGACAGAATTTGACTACTTTTGCGCTTGTTATGTCAACAGTTCTATACAGTTCACCGATATTCGGACCCGTTCACAGCCGCCGTCTGGGAGTGTCGTTGGGAATCAACCTGATGCCCGCCGACGGTAAGATATGCACCTTTGACTGCATCTACTGCGAGTGCGGCCGTAACTGCGAGCACCATCCGCATCATCACAGACCCACCAGAACTGAGGTTTATGAGGCCCTGCGCGCCACCCTTGCCAAGATGAAGGCCGACGGGCCCGAGCCCAACGTTCTGACTTTTGCAGGCAACGGCGAGCCCACCGCCAATCCCGAGTTCCCCGGTATAGTTGATGATGTAGTGGCATTGCGTGATGAGTTTTTCCCTGATGCCAAGGTGAGCGTGCTGAGCAACGGCACCCGCGTGACCGATCCCGCCATTTTCAAGGCTCTGCTCAAACTGGACAACAACATCCAGAAACTGGATACCGTTGACATTGACTACATACGTCTTATTGACAGCCCTGTGGGATACTATGACCTGGATGCCATAATCAAGGCCCTGTGTGAATTCAAAGGTCACGTCATCATTCAGACCATGTTCCTGACAGGAACGCTTGACGGCCGTGACATGGACAACACATCTGACCGTTACGTGCTTCCCTGGATAGAGACCCTTAAGAAGATATCACCCAGCCAGGTGATGATTTATACCATAGACCGTGAGACTCCTGTCTCAACCCTGCGCAAGGCAAGCCGGGAAACGCTTGACGGCATAGCGGCGAAACTGAGGGAGAACGGTCTTGAAACATCAGTATCATATTGAAATGAAAACTATAAGGACTGTATTTCTTTCCCTCCTGCTGTCGGTTTCAATGCCAGTCTTTGGTATCGGCCAGGATTCACTGACCGAAGCCATCGACCAGATCATATATGAGCAGCTGCCCGAGGGTACCGACATAGCCCTTATGGTCTATGACCTCACCAACGACACCACCGTCTACGCCTACCGCGAGAAGATAATGTGCCGCCCTGCATCGGTCCAGAAGGTCATAACCTCCGTCACCGCGCTCTCGTCGCTTGGTGCCGACTACAAGTTCAAGACCGTACTGAAAACCCAGGGAACCATAGACAAGGACAGCGTACTGAACGGCAACCTCTATATCGTGGGCGGTCTTGATCCCGCACTCAACGAGCATGAGCTGCGCAGTATGGTAAGCGACCTGAAAAAAGCAGGTATAAACAGGATAAACGGAACCCTTTATGCCGATGTCTCCATCATGGATACCATGTACTGGGCCACCGGATGGTGTTGGGACGATGCTCCCGCCAGTTTCCAACCTTACGTATCACCGCTTATGGTACATCAGGGCTTTGTGGGCGTCGAGGTAAAGCCCACCTCCAAAGGCAAGGCTCCCCAGGTAAACATCTACCCGGCCAACACCCACATCAAGGTGGTGAACAAATCTCTTACACTCTGTGACACGCTGGGTCCGCTCACCATAACCCGTGACTGGATGCACAATGACAACACCATAATCGTTGAAGGAAACTGCCGTCGCCGCCAGTCAACAGACTTGAGTGTGGTGGAATCGGCCGAATTCACCTTTGCCCTGCTGCGTCAGTACCTTGACGAAGCCGGTATCAGTTACGGCAAGTATGACTGGGGCCGATGCCCGGTAATGGGACGTGAACTCTCTGTAGTGTCGCATGACCTGCCCTCGATTGTCAGGGAGGCGCTCAAGGAGAGTAACAACCTCTTTGCCGAGGCCATGTTCCTCCAGACCGGACGTATCCAATATCCCCGCGAGATAAGGTTCAAAGACGCCGCAAAGTATCTTCAGAACTTTGTATCCCGCAAGTTCGGCATGTTCTCGGCATCGTTCAATATTGTGGACGGCAGCGGACTCTCCATGTATGATATGTGCTCACCGCAGTTCATGGTCGATATGCTGTCTCTCATCTACAAGGATAAGGACTTGTACAGAATCATGTACAAGAGTCTTCCTATATCGGGTGTAGACGGTACTCTGAAAGGACGCATGAACAATAAGAACACACTCAACAAGGTGCATGCCAAGACCGGTTCTGTAACCGGTTCATGTACTCTGGCCGGCTATATCCATACAGCCGATGGCCGTGACCTTGCATTCTGTATAATGAATGAGGGCGCCGTCAAGATGGCACCCTCAAGAAATGTCCAGGACAGAATCTGCTCAGTCCTGTGTGATTTAGGCCGTTAATCTTACAACTGTTTGAATGAGTATCCCTGCTCCTTGAGCCACTCAATGGCTTTGGGCAGTGCGTAGCGCAGGTTCTTCTCGCTGCGCAGGGAGTCATGGAATACTATGATTGACCCGTTACGCGTGTACTTCTTTACAATATCCAGAACCTTCTCGGGATTGAGCTTCTCATTGTAGTCACGGGTTATCACATCGTAGAATACAATGTCGTAATCGCCTTTCATGTAACGGTATGTCCATCGGCGCAGAACTCCGTGGGGAGGACGGAACAGACGGGTGTTGAAATAACTGTCACACTTGTGTACATTGTCAATGTAATCGTGGTTGCGCATGCGCATTCCGCGTACATGATTGAATGTATGGTTTCCTATGTGATGCCCGCGTTCCACCACCATCCTGTATGTTTCGGGGTGCTTGCGTACATTGTCACCCACCATGAAGAATGTTGCCTTTATATCGTACCGGTCCAATACGTCAAGTACCCATGGGGTAACCTCAGGAATGGGACCGTCGTCAAAGGTGAGATATACCGAATGGTCTTCCGGATCTTTCCGGAAGATGCCATTCGGGTATATTTTGCTCAATATTGAAGTCGGTTGTTCAAGTATCATCAGTTCAAACGATGTTCAAACTCATCGCACATTCTCTCCCAGTCAGCATAAATCTCGTCGTACTGATCCTTGTCAATGCACTTCTCCAGTATGGGGAATACATATGAATACTGGATGGATGCAATTTCCGTGAAGTCTTTTGTAGCGCGTTTGAGATTACGGTTGTTCATGCTCATATACCAATCCATAATCTGTTTGCCGTTCTCATATGTATCCAAGATGATCCGGGTAGCTTTCTCTTTCTGTCCCATAGTAAGGTAGAGGTGAGCTATCTCGGCACTTGAGCCATAGAGAGCGTCGTTCAAAGGCAGAACTTCATGGTTGATACCTTTGTCAACGGATTCAAGAACAGCAAGAGCCTTGTCTCTCTTGCCCTCGTTATAGAGTTCGATAGAGAGTTGTGCGACAAGTCTGCGAAGTGACTGACACATTCTGCGGTTGGTCTCGTCAAGATAGACGCCGGGTTTGTCAAGTCCTCCGTATTTGAAGTTCATGATGTTGTCGAACATCTTGTCGGTATCAATAGAGCCTACAGTGCGTGAATTGCTGCCGGTAGCCTCCTTCCAGTCAAAAGGAGTGATTCTGTATGCAAGACCTTCGAGCAGGAAATAGTTGTTGAGACCCAGATAACTGCTGTTGGGAACAGTAGTTGCTATGTAGAGAGGTCTCTCCCAGTTGCACTGTGCAATCAGGTCAAGCATCATGATCTCGCTCTTGAGCAATGTACTCTTGCCCTTAAGTGAGATTATCATACGGTCCGGCATCTTGGCCTTGGTCTCCTCATCGGTTGCTCCCAGATACTTCTCGGGAATCTTCATTCCTGAACGGAGTACTGCATCCTTGTCAATCTTGAGCCAGATGGTATCGGTGGGAACCATATGATGCTGCTTGATCCAGTAGCTCATGACATTGTGGAGCTCAAATGATTTTTCAACTGCCTCGCGGCTGTTGTTCTTGAGCAGAATCTCCTTGTCCTCCGGATTGACGGTGACAAAGTCATTGGTACCTGACTCATAATCTATCCTGCCGAATGAGATGGGCAGAGCGGGTGAATCATATGCGGGACGCTTCATCTGGTCTATGTACCAATCGGTCATGAGATAACTCAGATTGCAGCAGCGTGCATCGGTACGGAAACCTTCAGTCTCAAAATTGTACCAGAGAGGGAAGGTATCGTTATCACCGTTTGTGAATATGATGGGGTTGCCCTTTTCAGGAAGAGTGGACAGATAGTTCTGACCGAAATCACGGCAAGCGTAACGACCGCTGCGGTCATGGTCATCCCAAGTCTGGCTTACCATCTGTACGGGAACCAGCAGACACAGTATCGCTGCTATTACAGGAGCGATCTTCCTGCCGGCCAGTTTGCCCAACCATTCTGAGATTGCTGCAACGCCCAGTCCTATCCATATAGCAAAGGCATAGAATGAACCTGCATAAGCGTAGTCACGCTCACGGGGCTGCAGAGGAGTCTGGTTAAGGTAGACCACGATTGCCAAACCTGTCATGAAGAAGAGTGCCAGAACCACGATGAACTGGTGAGCTCCCTCACGTCCCTTTCCAACCTGCCAGAACAGACCCAGCAGACCCAGCAGAAGCGGCAGGCAGTAGAACACGTTGTGACCCTTGCCGGCCAGTGATTCGGGAAGAAGGTTGTTGTCACCGCCTACAAGCATCTTGTCTATGAAGTTGATGCCGGTTATCCAGTTGCCGTTCTCCAATTCTCCGTAACGGTTCTGGATATCATTCTGACGTCCGGCGAAGTTCCACATGAAGTATCTCCAGTACATGAAGTTAACCTGATATCTCAGGAAGAACTTGATGTTTTCTGCCTGTGTGGGTATGGTCAACTTGATGTTGTTACCGCGCTGGTTGTATGTAACCGTACGGCCTTTTATGCCTCCGCACCATGACTTGTACTCTGCAATATGATCGCTGTCCTTGCTGTACATACGCGGGAACAGCATGTTCTGTGCATATACATAGTCACGCTTCTCATCCATTATGTAGTAACGGTCTTTCTCGGACTCATTGGATTTCTCCTTACGGGCGTAAGCGTTACCCTTGAATCTGGAAACAGGTGAGTAGTATGAGTATTGCTTCTCCTTCTTGAGTTCGTAGACTATCTCTGATGCGTAAGTCTGTCCGTAGAGCAGAGGGCGTGAGCCGTACTGCTCGCGAGCCAGGTAATCACCCAGGGTAAAGATATCCTCCGGTGAGTTCTGGTCCATGGGCGGGTTGGCTGTAGAACGGATCACTATAACGGCATATGATGAGTAGCCGATGGTAATCATCATTACGCACAGCATGATGGTGTTGAGCAGACTTGCTGACGGTTTGACCTTCTCGGGAACTACGCCGGCAAAGAGATAGATGGCACCGGCGCCCAGAATGACAAGACCCAGTATGATACCGCCTGCAGTATGACCGTAGAAAGGCACACCTGCAAATGCTACGGTGAGCAGGAATGAGAGATACATGAGTGATTTGCGGTCACCGCGCTGTGTCTCATATGCACCCCAGATAAGGAGTCCTACAAGCAGGATGATATAGATGATCAGACCTGTGTTGAAAGGAAGTCCCAGACCGTTCACGAACAGCAGTTCGAACCAGCCGCCTACCTTCACGATGCCGGGAACGATACCGTACAGAATAGCAGCGATAATGACACCTGAAAGGATGAATGCTATGATACCTCCCTTCCATGTGGGATTCTCTGATTTCTTGAAGTAATAAACCAGGACGATGGCTGTGATACAGAGCAGGTTCAAAAGGTGAACACCCACTGATACACCTATAAGATAGGTAATCAGTACGAGCCAGCGTGCACTGTGAGGCTGGTCGGCATTCTCCTCCCATTTGAGGATGAGCCAGAACGTAACAGCGGTGCAGAATGAAGAGTAAGCGTAAACCTCACCCTCGACGGCGCTGAACCAGAAGGTATCGGACCATGTATATGCCAGAGCACCTACAATGCCGGCGCCGAATATGGTTATCATCTGCCACATGTCGGGATCCTTGGTGCCTGCCACCAGTTTCTTTACGAGCATGGTTATGCTCCAGAAAAGGAACAGTATGCAGAGTGCACTCAGAAGGGCGGACATGATGTTAACCATCATGGCAACCTTTGAGGGATCACTTGTAAACTGTGAGAAAAGGTTTGCAGTAAGCATGAATATCGGTGCCCCTGGCGGGTGTCCTACTTCCATCTTGTAACCGGTTGTAATGAACTCCGGGCAATCCCAGAAGCTGGCGGTAGGCTCAATTGTCAAGCAGTAGGTTACTGCGGCAATTACAAACACGAGCCATCCGATGATGATGTTCAGTCTTTTGTAATTCATTTTTGCTATGAACTTAGTAATTAGAGAGTCCCAAAGATAGTCCTTAAAAGGTTAACGGCTATCAATTGACAGTTATTAATTGTTATTCCGTCGGGTCAGAGGTCCTGGCCTATGTCCCTGCGGAAATATTTCTTCTCAAAGTCAATAAGGCTGGCACCCTTGAAGGAGAGAGCCAGAGCCTCCTCCTTGTCCTTGCCGTATGAACTTACTGCTATCACGCGACCTCCTGCGGTAACCACGTTGCCGTTTGCGTCAAACGCCGTACCTGCATGGAACACCACGCTGTCCTTGACCTTATCGATACCGCTTATTACGAATCCCTTGTCATAATGCTCCGGATAACCGCCGGATACCAGCATCACGCAGACAGCAGAACGCGGATCCTGCTCCAGGGTCTTGGTGTCCAGGTTTCCGGCTGCCACGCCCTTGAAGAGTTCAACGATATCGCTCTTGAGACGCAACATCACACTCTCTGTCTCGGGGTCACCCATGCGGCAGTTGTACTCAATAACCTTGGGATCGCCGTCCACATTGATAAGGCCAAAGAATATGAATCCTTTGTAAACCAGACCCTCCTGGGCCAGACCCTCGACGGTGGGACGGATGATACGGTCCTCTACCTTTTTCATCCACTCCTTGGTTGCAAACGGAACGGGTGATACTGATCCCATGCCGCCGGTGTTCAGGCCGGTGTCATGCTCACCAATACGCTTGTAATCCTTTGCCTCGGGAAGTATCTTGTAGTGCTTTCCGTCAGTAAGAACAAATACGGAGCACTCAATTCCGCTCATGAACTCTTCAATCACCACGCGTGACGAAGCGTTGCCGAACATACCGCTCAGCATCTCCTTCAACTCCTTCTTCGCCTCCTCCAAAGTAGGCAGAATCAGTACTCCCTTGCCTGCGCAAAGACCATCGGCCTTAAGTACGTAGGGAGCCTTAAGTGTCTCAAGGAACTTGAGTCCCTCCTCCAGGTTCTCGCCTGTGAATGTCTGATATGCTGCGGTGGGTATATTATGGCGCTGCATGAAACGCTTTGCAAAGTCCTTGCTGCCCTCCATCTGTGCGGCTTCCTTTGAGGGGCCGATAACCGGGATGGATTTCAGTGAGGCGTCACTCAGGAAATAGTCATAAATGCCGTTTACCAGAGGATCTTCGGGGCCTACCACCACCATATCGATCTTCTTGTCAAGAACGAATGCCTTGATGGCCTCAAAATCATTTGCCTTGATGGCTACGTTCTCACCTACGTTTGCGGTACCGGCATTGCCCGGAGCTATGTAAAGCTTGTCAAGCTGTGGGCTTTGGGCTATCTTCCAGGCCAGAGCATGCTCGCGGCCTCCGCTTCCAAGTAACAGAATCTTCATTTCTTATTGTTTCTGAACGGTTTGTTTTCACTTTTACGGAAAGGCTTCTTTCCCTCACTCTTGCGGAAGGGTTTGCCTCCCTCGCTCTTACGGAAAGGCTTGTCTCCTTCACTCTTGCGGAAGGGTTTGCCTCCCTCGCTCTTGCGGAAGGGTTTTCTCTCCTCCGTTGACTTGTGGAAAGGCTTTTCGGCCTTACGGGCCTCCTCTCTCTCGGCCAGACGGGCCTTGTGGCGCAGAGTGCCGCTGCGTCGGGTGGGCAGATCGTCCTTCTTGAGACGGCGGTCACCTCCGCGGAACTCGTTATAGCGTCCGTCAAATATCTCGTATTTGCGGAGTTCGCAGGGAAGTGCTCCGTTAAACAGGGGTATCTTGGCCGATGGCTTCAGACCTATCTTGTCAAAGCACTCGTAGTGGTAACTGATAATCCACGCCTCACCGCCTATCAGGGCATGCTTGAGGCGCTCGCCTATCATCTCATAGAGGCCAAGCAGGTTGTCCTCGACCAGACGCTCGCCATAGGGCGGGTTGGTGATGATTACGGTGCGCTCCTTTACAGGTTCAAAGTCCTTGAAGTCACGCTGCTCAAACTGTATGGTATCCAGCAGTCCGGCAGCCTTTGCGTTACGCTTGGCTGTCAGGATAGCCTTGGGATCCTTGTCATATCCCTTGATGGTGAACTCGAACTCACGCTCCTGTGAGTCATCATTGTATATCTCCTCAAACAGGTCACGGTCAAAATCCTTCCACTTTTCAAATGCAAAGTGGCTGCGGAACAGACCGGGTGCCATGTTTTTGGCAATGAGTGCGGCCTCGATGGGAATTGTGCCCGATCCGCACATGGGGTCTACAAAATCACACTTGCCGTCCCAGCCTGACATAAGGATCATACCTGCTGCCAGCACCTCATTCAGAGGAGCCTCCATGGCCTCCTGACGGTAACCGCGCTTGTGCAGTGACTCGCCGCTGCTGTCAAGAGAAAGCGAGCAGTCGTCATGTGAGATGTGGATGTGGAACGTAAGGTCCGGATTGGCTACGCTTACATTGGGGCGTTTGCCGTATTTGTCACGGAAATAGTCGGCTATGGCATCCTTCACGCGGTATGCCACAAACTTTGAGTGGCGGAAATCCTCACTGTACACAAC
>DBYT01000114.1:20796-23807 GCA_002309915.1 Bacteroidales bacterium UBA1179
AGGATACGGATTGCGGTACGCAGGTGAAAGTTGGCCTTGTACATCAGGGCCTTGTCTCCTTTGAAGGACACCATTCGGTTACCAATGGCCACCCCATTGGCTCCCAGATCAATAAGTTCTTTTGCAAGAATCTCTTCCAGCCCCTGGAAGGTCTTGGCTATCATTTCAAATTCTGTCATCTATGGATGATGTTTCAAGGGGCAAAATTACAAATATTCCGGCAGTTTTTCCTAACTTGCCGTCGTCAATAGTTTAATAATTATGAAAAGAGTCAGACTTTTAGCCCTTCTGATTGTTCTGTTCTCAAGCCTGCCGGTAATGGGACAGGGAGTTGAGAAGGAAAAGAAATCCAAACACACATATAACAGCATAATAGATATGCTTCGCGGTGAGCCTGGATTGATAATAAAGGGTACCGGTGATGACGGGACTATGCCTAAAATGTACATCCGCGGCATCGGAACCAATTCTGAATATACCCAGCCGTTGTTCGTGGTTGACGGACTGAGGACCGAAAACATTCTCTACCTGCAGCCGGAACAGGTTCACTCCATAACAGTCATAAAGGACGGCACGTCCTCTATTTACGGGATGGAAGGCGGCAACGGTGTGATTGAGATCAAGACCAAAGCCGCCGTCGAGGCTTCAAAAAATGAAGCCAAGGCAAAGAAGGACCTGCGCAAGAAGAACCGGCAGGAAAGAAAGGAAAGGAAGAAAAAGAAAATCAAAGACTGACCTTTATCTTCTTTCCAGTGTAGGTTACGGTCTTGACTTCTCTCTTGTGTCCGTCCGTAACTACCGTTATGCGGAATGTCCTTTCTTGAATCATTCCCTCGTATGAACTGTTGCGGGCGCCGATGGTAAGCTGACGGGCCTTGTTGTCATATTTGAAGTCAATGGTGCTGAAAGCACCGTTCTCGTAGTTGTAGTTATCAAACTCATCCTCGTACAGGCAGAATTCGCCGTTGGCTCCTGAGAATACACGTATCTCCAGGTCATCCCAAGGTTTCTCGGTCGAGTACTGTACATCGGGGCCGATGGGCAGGATGGTGCCGGCTTTGACATAGAGCGGTATGCTCTTTATGTTGACCGAACGCTCAATCTCCTGACCTCCCTCGTGCATCTGAAGGGTCTCATAGTCATACCAACCGGTTCCTGCCGGCAGATAGAGTTTAGTAGTCTTTGGCTCGATGAAATCGACGTTTCCTATTCCGGAACGGCTCTTGCTCATGGCTCTCTCGGGGGTATACTTGGCTTCCAGTACGGGGGCAACCAGCAGAGAGCGGCCGAACATGAACTCATTGCCTATATTCCATACGTTACGGTCATCCCTGAAATCCATCATCAGCGCACGCTGGTAGGTACCGTTGTTGGCACTGACGTCGTGGGCCAGGGAGTAGATATAGGGAAGAAGGGTGTAACGCAGTTTCACTGCACCAAGAAGTGCGTCATAAACCGGCTCACCGGCACTTCCGTAGTAGTAGAGTTCACGCGGGACCTCGGTTCCGTGACTGCGCATCATGGGGCAGAAGACACCGTACTGCATCCAGCGGACATAGAGTTCCTGATAGAGAGGGTTCTGTGTGGCACTGCCGTCCTGTGAGCGCTCGTTATAACTGTTGGCAAAGAAACCGCCCAGGTCACTGTTGAAGTTGGGGTTACCGGTCAGGGCAAAGTTAAGGCCTGCGGGAACCTGAGCGCGCAGTGAGTTCCAGTTGGACTGCACGTCACCTGACCATGTGTTTGAGCCGTAGCGCTGCTGTCCGGCAAATACCGAACGGGTAAGTATTAGAACTCGTTTGTCATTGCCGTTTGCCATAGAACGCTGGTTTTCATACACGCCGCCCACAGCCATCAGGGGGAATGCGTTACGAACCCTGCGCCAGGGACCCATTGCCGTGGGCAGGTCCAGATCCTCCTCCTTGAAATCCATGTGGTCGGGCTCGGTTGAATCCATCCACCATCCGTCAATATCCAGATTGAACAGGCGGGTCAGGTGGTTCCAGTAGATGTCACGGGCCTCCTTGCTGTACGGGTCATAAGGACGTACTCCGGATGGGTAGTCCCTGCGTGGAGGCCAGTCGGTAAGTCCGCTCTGTGGCCAGGTCTCAATGTCAATAAGCAGGTTTTTGGGCTGCAGTTCGCGGAAGGGTTTGGTCATGGGGCCGAATGATGACCAGATGGAGATCATCAGCTTGGCGTTCTGGTCATGGATATGCTTTATCCAGCGCTCGGGATTGCTGAACTCCGGTGCGTTGAACTCCATGGCGTTCCACAGGTAGTTGCTGCCCCAGTACTGCCAGTCCTGTATCATCACGTCGATAGGCACTCCTGTTGAGCGGTATCGGTCCAGAACCTCGGTCAGTTCGGCCGATGACTTGTAACGCTCGCGGCTCTGCATGAATCCGTAACTCCAGAGCGGGAGCATGGGTACTGTTCCGGTAAGCTGACGGATGCCGGCAATCACGCCGTCGGCATCGCCGCCCCAGATGAAGTAGTAATCCACGCAACCGGCGTTCTCGGAAGTGAAGTAGAACTTACCCTCCTCAATACCCAGTGTGGTGGGAGAGTAGTTGTCCCAGAACAGGCCGTATCCCTTGATGGATTGGATGATATTGCAGTAGTCATCGGTGTTGCCCTGTATCATGCGGCGGTAGGTTCCGCTCTTGGCCATCTTGCCGTCCTGCTGTATTCCTATTCCGTACAGAGGCTCATCGGCATCAAGGTCAAAGCCCTGGTCAACGGCTATGTCGGCATACTCGGGGCGGGTCATGGCCACGTTGCCGTGACCGAAACCGTTCTCGGCCAGCAGGACATTTCCTTTCCTGTCCATGAAGGTTACGTCGTTGTCATCGACCTTTACTGTCAGGGCAGAGCTTTTGTAGAGAATGGTGCCGTCCTTAGTGGTAGTGACTGTTGTTTTTACCTGCTCCGGGTTCATTGTAACGGAGAGGCTCTGTTTAGTGTCAGGGTTGTCCGGACCGGTTTTGTAGATACGGACTATTGACGGG
>DBYT01000114.1:23944-28910 GCA_002309915.1 Bacteroidales bacterium UBA1179
ACATAGGCGCCTCCGTTGTAGATCTTGGAGTCTGTGGAGTCAAAGAGTTTCCAGCCTGCCTCATACTTGGGCAGATATACGCGCATGGACTTGATGCCCTGCTCTGTTACGGGGCATACCAGCAGTGAGGGGCCGAACATGAACTCTGTCTGCTGTTTCATAGCCTCGGTATCACCGGGGAAGTCAAATACCAGCGGACGCATCATGGTGTAGTTATCCTCACTTACCTTCTTGGCGCAATCCAGGATGTAGGGCTGCAGACGGTCACGCAGTTCTATCTGCTTGTGGAAATTGGCCTGTGTCTCCTCTGAGTAGTTCCAGGGCTCGGTGCGGCTCATATAACCGTGTACACGCATGAACGGCAGGAACACTGCTGTCTGGATCCAGCGCATCATACGCTCCTGATAAGCGGCATCGGTATACTGGTTATTAGGACGGAAGAATCCGCCTGCATCATATGTCCACCAGGGCTGTCCGGTTGCCATCAGGCTGAGTCCGCCTGCTATCTGACGGCGCAGGGTCTCCCAGTCATTGCCTACGTCACCTGACCAGTTGATGGCGCCGTAACGCTGTATTCCGGTAAATCCGCTGCGGGTAAGGATCATGGGGTCGCGGTCGGGCTGGTCCTTTATGAGTCCGTTGTAAACAGTGTGGTTAACCATGTTGGGGTAGGCGTTGCGGTAGAACTCTCCGGGAATCTTTCCGCCTGCCACCATGCGGCCCTTAAGGTCATCGTTCTCAGGCTCGGTTGCATCCTGCCACCAGGCGTCTATGCCTGTGGGCAGCAGACGCTCACTGAAGTTCTTCCAGTAGGCTGCGGCTGCATCGGGATTGAAAAAGTCTATCCAGTCAGTGCCGTCAATATAGTAACCGGCGGCGTTCATCTGACGGCCAACCTCGCTGTTCTTGTCTATCTTGGACCATACGGAGAGCATGAGTTTCATGTCCATGCTGTGAAGCTCATCGGTCATGGCTTTGGGATCGGGGTACTTGCCCTCGTCGAACTGCATGGCGTTCCAGCCGTATTTGCCCCACCACTGCCAGTCCTGGACAATCACGCTGGTGTTGTAACCCTCGTCATTAAGACGGTGGGCGTTCTCCAGGAGTTCCTTCTGGCTGTCATAGCGCTCGCGGCAGTGTATGTAACCGAATGCCCAGTCAGGCATCTGCGGAACCTTACCGGTCAGGTTGCGGTATGAATTAACAATCTCATCGGCTGTGCCGGCAAATACGGTGTAGTCAAGCGCTACGGCAACGGGTGAACTGAATGTGGTAATATCGGTCACCTTGCGGATTCCAACCGACGGCTTGTCACCGCGTGATCCGCTTACAAACACCTTATGTGTACCCTTGTCCAGATGGGTTATGGCCGATGATGTGGGCGGCAGCCAGGTGTTATTGGCGTTGATCACGGTATCACCGTCGATGGTGAGCAGATGCTTGCGGGCCATGGACTGGCCGACATCCAGCAGTATTGAGTAATCTCCGCTCTCCTTAACCTCGATTTCACCGTTGAAATCGTTAAAGAAACGGCGTTCACGTACGTTACCTGCAGTGCCGGTGGCATTGACCGTAACTGATGTACCGTCGCCGGCACCCTGCTCCAGAACTACCATGTAGTCAGACGGGTTGAACTCGGTCAGACCGTAGTTGTTCCACAGTATTCCGTATCCCTTATTGGATATGATCATGGGGATAGAGATCTGGGTGTTGACCTGGGTAAGGCGGCGGGTCAGACCGCGTATGTTCAGATAGCCGTCCTGGAACTGGCCGGTACCAAAGAGGAACTCATCGGGTGCGGTCTTGAAAGACTGGCTTACTGAGAGCGAGTTGAAATCACCCGTCTTGCCGGCTTGAACGGAGCGTACATCCTCCTTAAGGATTACCTTTCCGTTTGCGTCCTTGAACGTGATCTTGCCTGTGCGGGCATTTACTACGGCACGCAGACCGTCACCATGAGCACTTACGGTAACTCTGCTGCCTATTTGCTTGTAAATGCATGCACGTTCATCCTGTTTTTCGGTGTAGATAAGGTTTTCAAGTTCCGGCAGTTCTATACCATTGGGAATGTACTGCACGCGGATGGCGTCATCGGCCAAAGGAGTTACAGACAGTGTACCGTCGGAAATGCTGATTAAGACCTTGTAATCGTCAATCTTGACTGTTGCCTTCTGGCAGGCGGATAAGGACAAAACTGCCAAAAGAAATAGATAGCGGAATCTTTTCATAATGATAGTCAGGGTTTTATTCTTGGTTAGTGCAACAAAGATAATGTTATTTCAAGAAAAGAGCCTATTTTTGCGCCACTTAAGTCAAGTTATATATGAGAAGGCAATTACTATTGTTCCTGACAACGGTCATATCATCTTTATTTTCGGTCCATGCACAGACGGTTCAGACTGTACCGCCTCAGGTTCCCGAGTCGGTGGTGTTTGCTGGTCAGAAGATCACTTTTGACAGGGCCGATCTGCGCGAGCGTATGGACCGCGAACTCATTGCGTTCACCTACTCGCACAATATGTCCACGCTCATGATAAAGCGTGCCAACCGTCTGTTCCCGGAGATTGAACCCATACTCAAGCGCATGGGTGTGCCCGATGATTTCAAGTATCTGATGGTGATTGAGAGCAATCTGGACCCTCAGGCCGTATCGGGAGCGGGAGCTGCGGGTTTATGGCAGTTCACCCAGGCTACCGGCCGCGAGTACGGGCTGGAGGTGAATTCCAATATTGATGAGCGCTATAACACGGTCAAGGCAACCGAGGCCGCCTGCAAGTTCCTGCTCAAGGCATACGGCAAATACCAGAACTGGATGACGGTTGCCGCCAGTTACAACGGAGGCCAGCAGGGAATGGACCGCCGCATTGAGCAGCAGCATCAGACGGACGCAATGGATATGTGGCTGGTCGATGAGACATCCCGTTATATGTTCCGCGTGATTGCGGCTAAGATGATGTTTGAGAACCCTGCTCTTTTCGGGTTCAGTTTCAAGCGTGAGGACCTCTATCCCTATATCCCCATCAAGGAGCAGATAAAGATTACCGATCCCATCGATGATCTGGTCAAGTTTGCCGAGGACCACGGCATCACATACGCCGACCTTAAGCGTGCAAACCTCTGGCTCCGTGAGACCAAACTAAACAACAAGTCACACCGCACCTACTACATCGATATTCCCGATGTAAAGGCCCAATACTACAATCCCTCCAAGACCAAAGTCCACAACCCCGCCTGGGTGAAATAAAGAAAGGCCTGAACGTTCAGGCCTTTCTCTTTTTATCAGAGTTTGAATGCTTGCTTGATTTTATCTACGTAATCCAGCTTTTCCCAAGTGAAGAGTTCCACTTGAATGGTTTTTGCCGGCATGTAATGTGAGGTGAAGACCTTGGTTACGGTCTGCGGCTCACGACCCATGTGTCCGTAGGCTGCGGTTTCGCTGTAGATGGGGTTGCGCAGTTTCAGACGGTTCTCGATGGCCTTGGGGCGCATATCGAAAATCTCATTCACCTTCTCTGCAATCTGGGCATCAGTCAGTTTGACGTGGCTGGTACCGTATGTATTTACAAAGATGTTGATGGGCTTGGCAACGCCGATGGCGTATGAAACCTGCACCAGAACCTCATCGGCCACACCTGCAGCAACCAGGTTCTTGGCGATATGACGTGTTGCGTATGCAGCACTGCGGTCAACCTTGCTGGGGTCCTTGCCGCTGAATGCGCCGCCGCCGTGGGCTCCCTTTCCACCGTAAGTATCCACAATGATCTTGCGTCCGGTAAGACCGGTGTCTCCGTGGGGTCCGCCAATCACGAACTTGCCGGTAGGATTCACAAAATACTTGATTTCACCGTTGAAAAGGGCCTTAACCTTGTCCGATGAGATTGTGCTGATAACGCGCGGGATAAGTATGTTCTTAACGTCCGATTCAATCTGAGCGAGCATCTTGCTGTCAGCCTCCAACTGGGCTTCGACTGTGGCATTCTCAGGTGCGATGAACTCATCGTGTTGGGTTGAAACCACGATTGTATCGATGCGTACGGGTTTACCATTGTCATTGTACTCTACAGTCACCTGGCTCTTTGAGTCGGGACGCAGATAGGTCATAACCTTGCCTTCGCGGCGGATATCGGCCAATACACGAAGTATGCGGTGTGAAAGAGCCAATGAAACCGGCATGTACTCATCGGTCTCGTTTGTGGCGTAACCGAACATCATGCCCTGGTCGCCGGCACCCTGGTTCTCGGGGTCCTCGCGCTCAACGCCGCGGTTGATATCGGCACTCTGCTCGTGAATGGCGCTGAAAACACCGCATGAGTCTCCGTCAAACTTGTACTCGGAGCGGGTATAGCCAATTCGGTTAATTACTCGGCGGGCTGTCTCCTGAAGGTCAATGTAGGCCTTGGATTTTACCTCACCGGCAAGTACCACCTGACCGGTGGTTACAAGAGTCTCACATGCTACCTTTGACTCGGGGTCAAAAGCCAGGAGTTCGTCTACGACGGCATCGGATATCTGGTCCGCTACCTTGTCAGGGTGTCCCTCAGACACCGATTCGGATGTGAATAAGTATGACATATATCAATAAAAAAAGTCCCAATGTCTATATGGACAAAGGGGCTGCAACTGTGATGACTTTTAGCATTTTTTTGTGTGGTTGCAAGCTGTCGGGAAACCTAAGGTTCTCAAATCTTTCCACATTGTCCGCTGCAAAGGTAGGTACTTTTTCTTAACACACAAAAAAAGAACCGTCCCTTTTGTTTTTCCACTGCCCACCTTAGGGACGGAAATGGTCTTACTTGCGTAATAAATCCCTAAGGTGCAGGGGTAATCCGCGATATAGAGATTTTCCTGCTCACCTTAGGGATGAAATGGTTCCTACGTGCGTTCTGACTCCCTAAGGTCAGGGGGTAGCCCGCGGGATAGCGTATTTTTGGCGCACCTTAGGGAGAGAAATGGCTTCACCTGCGTT
>DBYT01000114.1:29019-51002 GCA_002309915.1 Bacteroidales bacterium UBA1179
GGGTTGATGAATCCGCCGTAAGGTTTCAGGTTGAGGGCCTCATAACGCTCCTTGACCTCCTTGTGCAGGGCGGGGTCTATGTTGACTGCGTAGGTCTCAATCAGGTACTTGCCGGCCTCGTAGTCACCCTCGGACTTGATGCGCTGGATCTCGGCCAACAGCTGGGCAAAGAGGTCACGCAGTTTCTCATAGTCGTTGACTACAAAATAGGTCTTGCCGTTACGTACCTTCTTTTCAATAACATTGTCCTTGGCACCCTTCTCATAGCACCACTCGGCAATGAGTTTGCGGTTCTGCATGTGGGCCTCGGTGTTGGGACGTCCCAGTTCCACGCGGGTGAACTGTACCATCAGACCGTTGCGGATGTAGTTGGCGTACTCAGCCTTGTAGGCATCCTTGTTGGGCATGATACCCAGTTCAACCATCTTGGGATCTGCAGTGAAGTAGAGACCGAACAGGTCTGCGCGTGCCTCCTCCAGGGCCGATGCATACTCACCCATAGCGGTTGTGGCAACGCCCGGCAGCAGCTGGCCTGAACCATGACCAAGACACTCGTGCAGGTCGGTGTGAATCTCATCGGCCCATGAACCCCACTCGCGGTAGAATGCCTTCTCGGCCTCATCCCATGCAAACTCGTCCAGTGTGCTGGTGGGAGACTCCTGTGCGGCATAGTCATATGCGTGTGTGATGTTGGCTATGGTTACAGACTTGCTTCCGTACATCTTGCGGATCCAGTCGGCGTTGGGCAGGTTGATGCCGATAGGTGTTGAAGGATATGAGTCTCCGGCCAGACAAACGGCGTTGATGACCTTGGCCGATATGCCCTTGCACTCCTTCTTCTTAAAGCGGGGGTCAACCGGTGAATGGTCCTCAAACCACTGGGCGTTGGCACTCAGAATGGTAGAGCGCTCCGATGCCTTGTGATCCTTGATATTTACGTAACCTTCCCATGCGCCCTTGCGGCCCAGCGGGTCGTTGTAATCCTCGATGAATCCGTTGATGAAATCGACAGTTCCGATGGTATCCTTCACCCATTCGATGTTGAACTCATCCCAGATCTTGAGATCACCTGTCTCATAGTACTTGACAAGCAGAGCCAGGGCACGTTTCTGGATATCGTTCTCGGCACAGGCGGCTGCCAGCTTGAGCTCTTCACATATTTTTTTGATGGCAGGTCCGTACATGCCGTCTATCTTCCAGGGAATCTCAACGATATTGCCGTTGGCATCCTTTGTAACCTTGGTGTTCAAACCGTATGCAATGGGAGTCTCATCGGTCTTATCCTCGATGGATGCATAGTATTTCTCCACCTCATCGCGTGTAACGCCCTCGTAGAAGTTACCGGCCGACAGTACAACTATATCACCGTCGGTGCTGGTTGAACGGCGCTGCTGCAGGGTGTTGGGGTTATAGATCACATCCAGCAGCTCGGCGCACTTGCTGCCGTCACCTACAGCCTCCATGAGAGACTGGAAGTAAGCCTGTGAGCACTCGGGGAAGAACTTGTCCTCGGCGTAGTGGTGATGGATGCCGTTGGCAAAGAACAGGCGCTTGGCGTATACTGTAAACTGGTCAAACTCCTTTGTGGTGCGGTCACCCTTGTAGTTGTTGAGTATGTTCTCTACCACATGGCGGATAGGGATGTTGTACTTGCAGTTCTGGTCCCAGTGGATGTCGCGTCCCCACTTGGCAGCCTCGGCCAGGTGGTATGCATACTCTTTCTGCTGCAGGGTCAGTTCTTCCCAACCGGGAATCTGATAGCGCATGACCTTGAGGTCTGCAAACTCGTCAAGCAGATACTTGAAATCACTCTTTTTCTGTCCGCAGCCGGCTGTTATGGCCAGCACACCAGTCATCATCATAACTCTAAATAAAGTTTTCATCGTTTATATTGTTTTGTTTCAGTCCTTCTTTGTCTTGACACCCGCCAGTATGACGCCTCCCAGAATCATGGCCGATCCTATTGCGGCGGTTGCGGTCATGCTCTCTCCAAGTATGATTATGGCGGCTATCAGCGTGATAACGGGATTCAAATATACATAATTTGTGGAAGTTACGTTTCCTATGGCAGCCATTACCCTGTTCCAGCTTATAAAGCACAGCAGTGAAGCCAGAATGGAGAGGAACAGCAGATTACCCCATACTTTGGTGGCACCAAAGTCTACGCTGCACAGATTTGAATTGTCACTCAGCAGTATCACGGGGATGATGGTAAGCAGTCCGTAAATGAACACCTTCCTTGTGGCAAAGAATGTGCCGTAGCGTATGGTCATCTGGCTCATGAACTGGCTGTAAAGAGCCCAGCAGAGAGCCGCCCCGAATGCCAGCAGGTCTCCCTTAGGTGAAATGTGCAGTGTGTATCCGTTGAATACCACCAGGAACATGCCGGTAAGTGCCAGGACGGTGCCGCCTATAAGCGGGAACCCCAGCCTTACATTCTCAAGCCCGTCTATCAGGGGGCCTTTAAACAACCGCTTGAGCAGCAGGGTAAGTAGCAGGGTAAGCAGCGGGGCTACGCACACTATGAAAGCGGCGTTCGATGCCTGTGTATGAGCCAGTGCCGTGTTCTCGGTCAGGAAATAGAGTGAACCGCCGGTTATACCCAGAAAGACCATCATGAGTTCCTCCTTGAGCGAGCGGGTGAACAACACCTTGTCCCTGCCGCCTTTGATAAGGCACACTACCCATATTCCTATATAGGCAATCGTGAATCGGATGGTAAAGATCTGTGCGGGAGTAAGGCCTGAGTTGATGAGAACCTTTGTGGATATGAACGTTACTCCCCAGATGGTAACTATTATGAATGCCAGCACGTGGAAAATAAACTTGCCCTCTCCTTTCATTTTCCCAATAGTGCTTTTGTTACATTACGGCGGAACCTTATGAGCATGTTACCGCGCTGGATACGGAATGTTACGGCATAGAAGCACCACAGTACGATAGTGCCGCACCATTTCTTGAGTTCTGACAGAAGGCGCTTGCGGTATAAGCCTTTACCTATCTTGAGAGTGCGCGCCCTCTCGCTTTGGCCGATGCCCGTGGTAAGGCGGTTAAAGTAGTCCGGCTCAAGCTTGTAACCCGGAATGCTGTGATACAGAATGGCACCGGGAAGGTATACGAATTGCATCCCTTCGCGTTTCATCTTGTCAAAGATATCCTTCTCCTCACCTCCTGTCAGACTGTCTCCGTTCCGACCCAACTGAACGTTGTAAAGGCCCACTTTCTCAAAGACACGGCTGCGGTAGGCTGCGTTGCCTCCGCCGGGGTAGTTGTCACCCGGGAAAGGTTTGGCCTTGTCACCAAAGTAGAGATAACCGGTGAGCAGACGCTTAATGAAATAGGTCATCCACTTGGGCTCGGCTCCCGTCTCGTAATGGGGAATGATGGGACCTCCGGCGGCATCGGTCTCGGGATGTGCGGCAAACCAGTCGGCATAGGTCTTCAGGTAGTCCGGATTGACCGTGGCGTCATCATCGACATATACCAGGATATCACCTTTGGACTCACGTATTCCGCGGTTGCGGGCGTGTGACAGTCCCTGGTTTGTCTCCACAAAATAGCGAAGGCTTACCTGAGGGAATACATTGCAGAAATGATCCACCTCACTGCGGGTATTGTCCGTGCAGTTGTTGTCTACAAGTATTATCTCATAAGCATCGTGCTCCAGTGTACCCAGAGCCAGGCTCTTAAGTACATTGTAGATATACTTGTCACGGTTATATGTACAGATTATTACCGATATCATTTATGTTGGTCTTTTATAAAATCCAGTATTTTCCGGGATGAGTCATATGATGCGGTCTTACCCCAGAATTTCTCAATCATCCTGTCACGTTCGGCGGAATCCAGTTTGTATCGGCCCGACTCTATAAGTGAGCATAAATCCTGGAATGTGTCGACTCTGCAGCCGGTTACATTCTCATCAAAAGGATAGTAGAAATCCCTCTCGTTAATGTAATCCTTGTAGTCATACAGATAGAGTATGACATCCTTGTCTTCCATCAGCAACCAGTCATAAAGTATCGATGAATAGTCGGTAATGAGGACGTGGGCGTAGGGCAGTACAGGGTAGATGTCCATGCGCGGAGATGCCAGCAGGATATTTGAGAAAGAATGTATGCTGCCGTCAAGAATCACGTTTGAGTGGGGTTTGAGTATGAGAATCTCATTCTTTGCGGCTAGAATGCCGTTGAGTTTCTCAAGATCCATGCCCTGGGTGAAAATGTTACGCTGGGAGTCACGCCAGGTGGGCATGTAGATGAGAACCTTATCGTATCCCCTGATCTTTTCTATCAGGGAGACCGTCATATCGGACTCATATCTTGCAATGAACTCTGAGCGCTCCTGCTCCGATGCGGTAAGTATGCGGTTACGGGGATAACCCATCTCAATGCACCTGGACTCGGGAATGCGGAAGGCCCTGGCCAGGGAGTAGGTCTGGAACGGGGTCGATGACAACAGCCAGTCGGGACGTCTGAATGACTCCGGATGGCAGAATGCGTCATATTTGTTCCTGCGGCTGAAACGGTCGGCTAGAGGTCCGGCCACTGTGTTGAATTCAATCCTCTTAAGGCCCACACCGTGCCAGAGGTTTATGCAGGTAGCCCTTCCCGACAGGCAGAACATTATGTCCGATGTATAGGAATTGAATATCCAGTATTTGGATGTCAGGGCGTGCCAGACACCGCGCGGTTCAAGCACCCAATAGGCACGCAGACCATAGCTGCGTACGGTTTTCACCGTAGCGCGTTTGGTTGAGAGCCATATATACCTGATATCCTTGTCACCATGCTCAACGGCATAGAGGAACAGGTATTTGGCATTGTCGGCAAATGTTCCGCGATAGCTGCCGAATACGTATTTCCTTCTGCTGCGCGGGAACAGAAAGGAGAACGGATAGATGATATAACAGATTATGTATGCCAGTAGTTTCATTTTCCTGTTGTGGTTATGTTATAATCCTAAGCGTTTTTTGGTCCTTTTTATGCCATACATAAAGAGGGCCAGGCCATAGGATACATGAAGCGATGTCCAGATAATGAGTTTGATGGAGAATACTATCTTGCGGTAGTCTTTCCACCTGACACTTTTCAGGCCGGAGAACTTTGCGTAATACTCCTTTTTTGAATAGGCCTTGGAGCAGATGGCAAGATAGGCTATTATCAGGAGCTGGTTGTCTATGATATTGTCATATCCCTGAGGCAGCAGTTCCCGGAGTTCCGATACGAACCTTTCGCCCTGAAGTATCTTCTGCGGTGATACTCCGCGTGATGCCGAGTCAAGGTTGCTTATACAGTCGTAATGGTAAAGGGCCTTGGGCACGTATGATACCGATGCGCCGGCCATTAGAAGCTTAAGGTTGACCAACTGGTCCTCGCCGTAATTCAGACCCTGGGGATATGATATGTTGTTATCGGTGTAGAGAGACCGTCTTACCAGTTTGTTGCACGGTCCGTTCTGAAGGCGGCAAAACATGTCGTCAATCAGGGTTTCACGGTCAAAGGCCCTGGGCTTTTCATTCCTGTATATGACCTTCTTGCCTTTTTCCAGCAAAAGGTCGCATATAACCATATCGGCCCCCGATGAAACGGCCTCCTTGTAGAGAAGTTCCAGGTAGTCGGGCTCAACCCAGTCGTCCGAGTCGGCATGAATGGTGTACTCTCCCGATGCATGCTCCAGTCCGAACTGACGGGTCGTGCCTATTCCCTCATTGGCCTTATGGAAAACCTTGAACCTGGCATCGGACTCCGCAATCCTGTCGCAGATGGAACCCGATGCATCGGTGCTCCCGTCATCAATGAGCAGCACCTCAAAATCGGGCATGGTCTGTGCCTTCAGGCTGTCTGCAAGTCTTACAAGCGTCTTTTGGGCGTTATAGACTGCAACTATTACTGATATCTCGGGCTTTTTCATCTTATTCTTTGGGGGTGAGTAATAGATATGGGTTTAATCAGGATGGCGAACAGCAGTGCTACTGCCATACAGCAAGTTACATACAGATACGGATGTATTCTGACCAGTTCGGGGAACAGGTTATACAACGCTATCATCGGAATCCTCTGATATACATACAACTGGAACAGATTCTTGCCGCACCATGTCAGAAAACGGTTTTTTATTACCAGTCTGTATGAGATGATGAATATCAGGAAGCCGAAAGAGACAGCTGTCCCCTGATAAACGACAGTAGAGTGTCCTAAAGTATAGCACAACAGGAAAATGACAAGGGTGCCGATGACCGAGATGAGGTAATGGCTTTCCAAGAATGAAAGCAGCTCTTTCTTGTTCAGGGAAACAAACATTCCGGCCGGATATGACAGGATGATATTGTACCACCAGCTCTCCTTTGTCTCGTGAAGTACGACAATGTATATCAGATGCAGGATGACGGTCAGTGCAAATGCAAACCGTTTGTCCTTTAAAACAGAAAACGATATAAAGGTTGACAGGTAGCAGCATAAGATGGCAAAAATATACCAGTTGCTCTGACCAACACTTTCCCATGCTATCAGTGAAAGAAGGTATTGCCTTACAGGATAATGAATACCTAACAGCAAATTCATGAAAAGGAAAAAAGCTATTGCAATGCCATAATTCACAAGTGTTGACAGGATCCTTTTGTATGGTATGGATATTATATAGTCTTTTCCTTTGTTCTGAATGGATTCCATTACTCCATATCCGGAGTAGAACAGGAACATAACAACCATGAGTTGGCCTGTCATTTTGATTATCTTATTGGCAGGGACATCCAATATCGGTGAAAACGATACTCCTGAACTTGTAAGATACGGTAGTATGTGACTGTATAAGACAATGATTATGAAAAAGCCCTTGACTGCATCAGTGTGCTCCTTTTTCAGACACGCGTCCTTTGCATCGGCTTTTTTAAGGCCGAATAAGAGCAATGCGAGCAATATGAGCAGAAAGATGTTCATGACAGTGCGGGGTATAGTTTTTTAATGAGTCTGTCAAACCATTTTGGACAATACTTGTTGGATGCAATGATAGACACCATCTCTTTCTGAGCGTCCAGTTTGAAGATCCGGCATAGTGCAATATAAACCAAAGGACACAGAATCAGGCTGACTGATAATGACAGCCAGTTATTGTCAAAAACAAAATCTGATAAAAACGCCAATGCCATTATTGTGAGCGAGCAAAGGAGATAAGGGAACAGGTCCGCCATCTGATTCAGGAAGCCGTAGTCTAACAGTTTCTTGGTGTTCCTGGTGTTGATTATCAGGGCAATAAAGGAGTAAATGACAAGACTTATGCAGATTGCAGTGACTCCGTACCTGATTGCAATCAGCAGGAAAGCGACCGCAATGGATTTCTTTATGATCTCAAGTTTCAGTACTATGTCTGACTTGCCTTTGACGTAAAGCAGATTCAGGTTTATGATGGTTATTCCGTCACACAGATATGCAAAAGTCAGGATCTGCAGAAGGGGTACGCATCCTAACCATTTTTCTCCGATCAGGGAGACCACCAACGGTCTGGCAATTCCACATAAACCAAGGGAACAGGGGAAGACTATGAATGCCACCATAGCTATAAATTTCCGGTAAGCAGCCATCATCTGTGCGTCATTATCCTGAACACGGCTCAGGACAGGGAACAAGACTCTCGTCATAACAGATGTCAGGTTGGTGCTCACTATCTCGCCAAACTGACGGGCTCTGGTGTATAAGCCCAGTTGGGCGGCAGTGTATCTCTTTCCTATCGCGATATTATACAGATTCACATAAACCGTACTGATGGTCTGTGCAATCAGCAGTTTTGATCCGAACCCGAACAGTGACCTGAATGATTCCTTGGAGAAAACGAATGCAGGTTTCCATCTTACAAAGATGAAACTTAATAATGCCGTCATGAATGCCTGAACATTCAGTTGGACAACAATAGCCCAGACTCCGCATCCCTGGACAGCGCATGTTATACCGGCAATACCTGAAGTGACGGCTGCTGCAAGTGAAATCTTCAACTGTGTCTTGAAATTGATGTCAATCACCAGTTTTACCTTGTTCACAGCGCACAGCGAGTTCAGGATTAGGTTTATGGAATAGATTCTTGTAATAGGAACAAGAATATCCTGTTTAAAGAATGAGGCAATGACAGGAGCAAAGATAAACAGCAGGATATAACAGGTCACTCCTATGGAGGTATTGATCCAAAATACGGTCGAGAAGTCCGTGTCTGTCTTTGTCTTCTTCTGAATCAGTGCGTTGGCGAATCCTCCGTCAATGAAAACCTGTGAAAGAGAAATGAATATAGCCAGCATTCCTATCAGTCCGTACTCATCGGGCGAAAGGATATTGGCCATTACTAGGGTAATGACAAAGGAAACGCCTTGTGTGGCGTATTTCTCCAAAACACTCCACCATACACCTTTTACGGTCTGGTTCTTTAGGTTTTCTGCCATTTACTCAAAGATTTTGCATAGTTCTTTATAGATATTTCCTGCTGTGGTTTCATCTCCCTTGGGTAGAAGCTTCTCTTTTACCAATGCTGTCCTTTTCTCAAATAACGGGTCATTCCCGTTGATTACATTATCAATGAAGGTCTCAATATCCCGGATTGAAGAGCCGTGATAATGGACCTGAAAACATTCGTTGGCGAATGAATTGAAAGACTCTATCCTCTCTTTTTCCGTCACATACATGACAGGTTTGTTCACGTAAAGATACTCTGCCGTGAATGCACTGCAATCATGAATCATGGCATCAGATGTAATGAACAGATCTACATAGTTGCCATCGGCAAGCCGTGTATTGGGCATTGTATTCCACGCATCGTAATATGCATCGGTCTTCTCCGGTCCCCAGGACTCATTTTTGTACAGCTTGTCTTTAAGCATCGGATGCGGCTTGAATACAAACTGGACTTTATCCTTGTATTTTCTTGCCGTTTCCAGCATGTCGTCCGCTATTTTCAGGAAATTCGCCCTGTTCAGCCAGTCTGTGGATGAGATTGAATGATGGGGAGCCCATATGATTCTCTTCAATTTGGGATCGTCTATTGCCCAATTGCTGCAGGATGGGGTATGGCCGTCAAGAAAATAATCGGCCAGCGGGTCTCCGGAAACTATGACATTGGCTCCATGATTGTAGTTGTACCTTACCTTCATTTCTTTCTGTAAAGAAGATACGGCAAAGTATTTCCAGCAGATATTCTGATACAGCGAATTATGGAATATGGGCGAATCTTCAATACTGAATCCATAGGGGATGTATGACAACAGGGCATTGAATGGAATGTCTTTCAGATTATTGATGTAAGGTTGCGGAAAGAATACGATATCTGCTTTGAATATAGAAGCAGGGAGAGTTTTGTTCTTCTTGAAATTGAACCCGCTCAGACAGTCTACTCCCATTTTGTTGAAATGGGTTAACAACTCCTCTTCCAGATCCTTTTTCCTTGATAGCGAGTCCCTGGAGTAAAGCAGGGAGACAACAATCGGTTCAAAGCGGCTGTCTTCCTTGAGAAGCATCAAAAGCTTGTCATTTTTCCACATGGACAGATTGTTGACATAAAACATTACCCTTACCGGTCTGCGTCGGGCGACTTTACGGACAAGTCTCTTCAAAATGAGACTGTAAAGGAAGATACTGGTTTTAAGCCTGACTCTTCTTTCTATCCGACGATATGTTGACATTTCCGTTTGGGTTCCCATAGCATTATATGCAATTCACTGCTGTTTGAGAAATATCTTTACCTGTCAATTGTCCGTTGACCATATATTGCCTGCCCATTCCTGACTGAGCCCATTCAATGATTCTGTCGATAGTCGGGGTATCAATGCAGTATTTGCAGGCAAAAGCCTTGATGATAAGCAGTCCATAAGGAATATCCTCGGCAAAGTATCTGTTTTGCCAGTCCGGGCCGTATTTTCCGTTTTCGGTCTGTATCATGGGTGCAGTGAGTCCCTTGAACGCCTGGATAGACCTTATCTTGTCTGTCAGGGAGTGGGCGTCATGACTGTCGTAATAATCCAGAATGGGAGCTATCTCCTGTCCGGTAATACCTAATCTGTCAAGCAGGAGCCTGAACTCGTTGTCACAGTCAATGAGTGTCTGTGAGCTAAGGTCGTCCCACTCCTCATAGAAAAGGACCGGTCGGTCAAACACTGTTTTTCCTTTTCCGAATATGCCGTACAGGCGGCATGGGTGCAACAGGGGGTTGCTGTTGGTGAGAGTCACTTTCAGGTAGCTGTCAAGCCATGTTACAGGAACATTAAAGAGTTTGGAAAGTGTATTGCCAAGTTCCTGCGGGTTGCTTACGTTAATGGTTGCGAATGCCAATGAAGGTTTGTATCCAAGCAGTGATGCAGACTTTCCATATTCGTTGATGCGGGCTATGAACGGCACACGCTGGAATCCGAACAGTCCGGTTCGCTCCGGCAGTATCTTTTGAGCCATGAGAAAGAAACCGGTGCTTGATACGATTGAACCAACCAATGAGTGCGCAGATATATGATTCTTTACCGATTCAAGAACCTGTGCTATTGCGAATCCGGGTAGGCACAGCAGTACCATATCGGCACCGGCGACTGTTAGGGCGGGGTCCGAACTTATTACGGCAAACCTTGAGTCGAATGATCTGCCGTTTATATCGGTCAACTGCAATGATCTGTCCTCCTGCCATCTTTCGGGATGACGGGTAAGAAGCCTGACCTCACAATCGGGTTTGGCCGAAAGGAAACCGCCCACCACGTGAGCCAGGTTGCCTCCACCGCATATGCAGATCCTCTGTCTGATCATAACTGTCTGAGTTTCTGAACGAGTTTACTGTTATCCTCCCTGTCCCTTATGGCTATGCGTATATAATTCTTTCCTGCAAAAGCGCTCTTCTGTCCGCAGTCCTTGATCAGGATGTTGCTCTCATCCAACAGTTTCTGTGTAAGTTGTGAGGATGTGTATTTTGCGGTTACCTCACAAAGGAAATAGTTGGCCTGTGACGGTATGACACGCAGAAAAGGAATCTCTTTGAGTTCATTAAGGAACAGCGTTCTCTCCTGAATGAACTTGCCGCAAGCCTCCTGATAGTCTTTCTCGTACTTGTTGAATATCTGCATGTAGAATTCGGCAAAGGAGTTGATGTTCCAGATAGCCACCTCCTTGCGCATCTTGTCCATCATGAAAGTATTGCCCGATGCCACTATTCCAAGACGGAGTCCGGGAATGCCATAGGACTTGCTGATTGACTTGACAACCGTAAGGTGCGGATTTGCTGTCAGGATATCGTTGTTGAGCAGGGATGCCTGACGATAGTTTTCGGTGAAATCAACGAAACTCTCATCCACTATCAGGTTGATGGAGTTTTTTGCAGTCCATTCAATCAGTCCTTTCAGTTCGTCAAACGGAATGTAATTGCCTGACGGATTATCGGGATTGATAAGCAAAAGGTTCTTTATTTCCTTATCCTTGAAGAACTCTTTCAGGTCTTGTGCCGTATATCTGAAATCGGGATTTGACGGAATGAATGTAACCTTGTCCTGTGCATCGGCCCGGTTGGGATACTCCTCAAATGTGGGAAGCACGAAACCTGTCTTTCCTGTGCAGTGATTCTCAACGAGACATTTGATAAGTTCGGCTGCACCGTTGCCTACGCATACAAACTCCTGCCTTATCCCGAAATATTTGCCTGCCAGCAGGGAATTGACCTTCATTCCCGACGGATATTGAGTGAGCAGGGTATCGAAATTGGCCCTTATTTCATCCTTCATGCGTTCGGTAGGGAAGTAGGGGTTGACCAGATAGCAGAAATCCTTCATCTGGGGGTACCTCCAATAGCCTCCGTAGCACTGATGGAAACGTTGGAGCATCTCTTTTCCCTGAGAGAACTTGGTCTCGGCTATATCGCGGTCCTGGATGTCATCTATCTCATACCATTTCTCATCGGTAATGGGGAGGGCTCTGAGTGCCGATTTGTCCAATGCGGTTATCACACGCAGTACCTGCTCGTAATATTCGTTGTTTCCCATTGACTTGCTGTAAGCCTCAAGGAACGGTACGTACTGGTTGCGGCTGAACTCTTTGCTGAACTTATAGATGTTACAGGTCTTATAGTAATAGGGGACATCGCTGTATCGGAAGGCTTTCTTTGGGACAAAACTTACGATATTGTTGTCTGAATCAATGCGTACCATAGTGCCGTCCATCCAGGTCTCATACTTGGCCACCAGAGCCAGGTTGGGATAGGGGTTGTCGGTAAGCAGTGTGAGCATGCGGTCCTCAAATATCAGGTCGCTTTCCAACAGCAGGGTGTCATCCTCCTGGAGTTGTTCTTTGGCAAGGGCAAGCGAATAGATATTATTGGTCTTGTCATATATGGGGTTAAGTACAAATTCAATCCTGAGTTTTCCCTCATACCTTTTACCGATATGCTGTATCAGGTTGTCTGCCTTATAGCCCACCACAATAACGACTCTTTTCAGGTTCATGCCTGACAGTTGGGACAACATGCGGTCAATGAGTTTCTCTCCGTTGACCTCAATCATGCACTTGGTGTTTTCTTTGGTGAGTTCACCAAGCCTTTTACCCATTCCGGCTGCTAATATTATTGCTTGCATATTGTTCAAAAAATAATACTCATAAACATTTCTTTCCTACAACGCTTCATCATCGGGACATTCCGGTGGAGCGGGTCTGTTTGACTTGCCGTGTTTCCGTGATTTCTCCCAAGCGGCCTTGCGCTTGAGATAGTCCTCATAATGCTTTTCCAGATAGTTGTCTGCCATAGTCAACTCTTGACAAGTTCAGGCGCAATCTGCGCCAAGGGTTCCATTACGAACTTACGCTCATACATGAGCGGGTGGGGAATGGTGAGTTCAGGGGTTTTCATGACCAGATTGTCATAGAGAAGTATGTCTATGTCAATCAGGCGGTCATGATACTCTCCGCTGACCGTCTTTTGACTGCGTCCCAACTTGCGTTCAATCTGTTGGGTGGTATGCAACACCTCCAGGGGTTGCAGATGGGTCTCCACCTTGACCACCATATTGAGGAACGGATTGGGACTGTCAAATCCCCACGGTTCTGTTTCAATAATGTCCGATGCCGACACGACAGTACCTACCTCACGGCCTATGAGTTCCAGGGCAGACTTGAGATTCTGCTGCCTGTCACCCAGATTGGTTCCCAGTGATAGGTACAGCGTGGACATCAGTTATCAGTCTGTTATAAGCATTGCATCACCGTAGCAGCCGAATCGGTAACCCTCCTTGACTGCAAGGTTGTATGCTGCCATTATCTTTTCATAACCGCCGTAGGCGCAGGTGAGCATGAGCTGTACTGATTCGGGCAGCTGGAAGTTGCTTACCATGCTGTCAGCTACGCTGAATGTGTAGGGCGGGAATATGAACTTGTTGGTCCAGCCGTCGAAAGGCTTGATCAGGTGGTCTGTTCCCACTACAGTCTCAAGAGCGCGGTTGACGGTATTGCCTATGGCGCAGATCTTGTGACCGCCCAACTTGGCGTTGTTTACTATATCGGTGCACTCCTGTGTCACGTACATCTCTTCGGACTCCATCTTGTGCTTGGTCAGGTCCTCCACGTCAATCTCGCGGAAATTACCCAGACCGCAGTGCATGGTTATGAACGCACGGTCAATACCCTTGATCTCCATGCGCTTCATCAGCTCGCGGCTGAAATGCAGACCGGCGGTAGGTGCGGTAACGGCGCCCTCGTTGGTGGCAAAGATTGTCTGGAAACTCTCCTCGTCGCAGAAGTCGCCCTTCTCAATCTGAGTCATGGGTTTGGGAACAGCCTTGCCCTCCTCGTCATATGTCCAGGCACAGGCCTTACGCTTCATGTAGGTAGGTATGGGGGCCTCGCCAAGAGCGTAGAGTGCCTTCTTGAACTCATCGTGCGGACCGTCATAGAGGAAACGCAGTACACGTCCGCGTGATGTGGTGTTGTCAATTACCTCGGCTACCATCGAGTTGTCCTCGCCGAAGTAGAGTTTGTTGCCGATACGGATCTTACGGGCGGGATCCACCTGTACATCCCAAAGCAGGTTCTCCTCACGCAGCTCACGCAGCAGGAAGACCTCGATGCAGGCACCGGTCTTCTCCTTGTTTCCGTACATACGGGCGGGGAATACACGGGTGTCATTGAATACGAAAACGTCCTTTTCATCGAAATAGTTCAGGATGTCCTTGAACTGTACATGTTCGATTTCATCGGATTTCTTGTGCACGACCATCAGTCTTGATTCGTCGCGGTGTTCTACAGGATACTGTGCAATCCTGTCCTCGGGGAGTTTGAATTTGAATTGAGATAGTTTCATTCCCTAGTATTTAGTTGTTATTAATTCCTGTTTTACCTGTTGATGGCTTTACGGAGTTTCTCCAGATTCTGTGCATAGTCCTTGATGTCTCCGGTAAACAGACATGATGTACCGGCCACAAAAATGCTGGCTCCTATCTTGCTGAGTATCTCAGCGTGTTCAAGGGTTATGTTGCCGTCCACTTCCATGATGATATCTTCATGGTTCTTCTCCTTGAGAAGCTCCATGACTTTCTCGGCTTTCTTTATAGTGGAGGGTACGATGTTCTGACCGGCAAATCCGGGATTCACCATCAGAAGATGGATTCCGTCAATGTAATCAAGCACCTCTTCCAGTGAATAGACGGGCGTGGCAGGGTTGATGGCCAGGAATCTCTTGCAGCCGAACGGCTCCAGGAAATCCAGTGCACGCTGAACCTGGAAAGTACTTTCATAATGAACGGATACGATATCGTTCTCTTTGATTCCTACCCACTGGAATTTGTATTCGGGATCCTTTACCATCAGGTGCAGGTCCATGGGTATGTCAGTAAGTTCACGAAGACTGCGGATGTAGTCAACGCCAAGTCCAAAGTTGGGAACAAAAGTTCCGTCCATCACATCAATGTGCAGATGCTCCACTCCTTCATCCTCAAATATCTTGAGAGTCTCTTTGAGGTTGATGAGGTCCGAGCACATCATCGATGCCGAAATCTCTTTCTTGTGTGATTGCATATTGTCTTGTTTTACAGTTTTATTCGTTCCATAAAGTCATAACCTTACAGTATGGCTCCTTATGCTGTTTCATCAGTTCAAGGCCTTCCATGAGTCTGTCCTGACTGAAACGGTGGGTTATCAGGCTCCTGCCGTCAATCTTTCCGTCTTTCAACGCTTCAACGACATCGGTCCAGTCAGACGGGTTGGTTCCGTCGTATGATGAGTTCCATGTTCCGGTTATGACAATCTGCTTGCGCAGTATTTTCCAGTAAACGCTCTGACGGAGCATGATATCACCGCTGGGATTGCCCATCAGCACCAGTCTGCCTCCGCGCCGTGTGGCATTGATTGCGGTCTCTATCGATTCGGGTGTGCCCACGGCCTCCAGAACAAAGTCATATTCATTCAGGTCCGATGTGCCCGGAACCAGATACTCCAGTCCTGCTTTTTCAATCATGGAGCGTTTCTCCTCACTGCGGCCGATGACCGTAACCTGTCCGGCACCTCGCATCCCGGCCCACAGTCCGGCTGCTATTCCAATCATTCCGGTGCCTATTATTGCAACCTTGTCGCCAGCCGATATCTGACCGAACTTTATGGCATGCAGTGCCACTGAGAAGGGCTCAAGCATGGCGGCTACCTCAAAAGGAAGGTCTTGGGGGATCTCAATGAGGTTCCATACAGGTACGGCTACATACTCGGCAAACGCTCCGTCGCGACGGGATCCTATGTAGTCATAGTTTTCACACATCTCATAGTGCTTATCGGCACACGGACGGCATTTGCGGCACGGAATGAGCGGGAACACTCCCACATGCTTTCCTATCCACTTGCTGTCCTGTGCATCGGCCACTGATTCTACAATACCTGAGAACTCGTGCCCCGGTATGGTGGGGAAGTGGTATGTGCCCTTGGTGAAGACGCGTGATATGTCGGAACTGCATATTCCGGCAGCTTTCACCTTCACGATGGCCCATCCGCTCTCACATTGCGGCATAGGTACATCCTCGTAACAGAGAGCTCCTACTGAATGCAGATTATATGCTTTCATTCCTGACCATTGATTCAAAGTTGGACAAATCCTCCTGGGTGGTGATCTTGAAGTTGTTCGTGTCACCCGGAATCAGTATGCATTTCAATCCTGCCCTGTATGAAACCTCGGTACTTCCGGTAATACGGTTTATCTCATCGGCCGAAAGTTTCATGTTGGCATCGTAGTATGTTCCGAACCGGAAGGCCTCGGGAGCCTGTCCGTTCCACAGTGTCTTGCGTTCCAGCAGGGAGTCTATGTTCTTGCCGTCACGGCTCATATAGACGGTATCCTTGACAGGGATGACAGGCAGTACGGCATCGGCATCCTGGCATGCATTGAAGCAGTCTGATATTAGCTGTGCTGTCAGAAGCGGGCGGGCGGCATCATGTATGAGTACAATGTCGTCATGAGCGGCACCGTTCTCCTTGGCTGCCTTCAGGGCGTTTACGATGGAGCCCTGTCTGGTCTCACCCGGCTGGGAATAGAAGACAGGTTTCCCGGATGCTGATTTTGCAACGCATCCGCGCACATAATCCACCCACTCATCGGCCACGGCAATGACAACGCAGTCAACAGTGTTGTGACTCAGGATGGTATCCAGGCAATACTGGATGACGGGTTTGCCGTTCACCTCAACATATTGCTTGGGAGTTGAAAGCCCCATTCGGGTTCCTGTTCCTCCTGAAAGGATAATCGCTATGTTCATTACAATCCTTTTTACTGTTCTTGAATAGGATGCTTGTCCAGCCACTCGGTGAACTTTTCAGGGTTCAGGCAATCCTCAACTTTGTAATCACCCACACGGGTACGCCTCAAAGCCGTCAGATGACCTCCGCTCTGCAAAGCCTCACCAATGTCACGGGCAAGAGCCCTTATGTATGTTCCCTTGCTGCAGACCACGCGGATGGTTATGTCCGGCAGGTTGCACTCGGTCAGTTCAATCTCGTCAATGACCAGCGTCTTGGGCTTGAGTTCCACCTCATCGCCTTTACGGGCCATCTCGTAGGCGCGTTTTCCTTCAACCTTACAGGCCGAGAAGGTGGGCGGGACCTGCTCGATTTTTCCTTTGAAACGCTCCAGTACCTGCTCCACCATTTCACGGGTTATATGCTCCGTGGCGTAGGTGGCGTCAATGGGTTTCTCCAGGTCGAATGAGGGAGTGGTTGCTCCCAGGCGGATGGTAGCGTAGTACTCCTTTGTGCCTGACTGCAGCTCCTCTATGCGTTTGGTGGCCCTGCCGGTACATACTATCAGTACGCCTGTGGCCAGAGGGTCCAACGTGCCGGCATGTCCCACCTTGAGTTTCTTGACACCCAGACGGCTGCATATGAGCCATCGGATCTTACCCACAACATCAAATGATGTCCAGCGGTAAGGCTTGTCAAACGCCAGTATTACTCCTTCCTGGAAATCCATATTACAGGAACAGTATTGTTACAAGTCCTACAACAGCGCAATAGACTCCGAACCATATCAGTTTGCCCTTGCGCACTATCGATATCATCCACTTGCAGGCGGCACAGCCTGAAAGGAAGGCTGCAAGAAAGCCTATTGCCAGAACACCGAAACCTGTATCGGCCCCGGCTACACCTGTACCGGCGGACTCAAGGAGGTCTTTCATATCCAGAAGTGCCTCACCAAGGATAGGGGGTATCACCATCAGGAACGAGAACTGTGCCAGACGCTCTTTTTTGTTACCCAGCATGATACCGGTTGCGATGGTCGAACCGGAACGTGAAATACCCGGAAGAACCGCAACGGCCTGTGCTATTCCGATGATGAAGGCATGCCAGCCCGAGATGTTCTCCCTCTGACGCGGTTTGGCGTAGTAGGAGAAAGTGAGCAGGGCGGCGGTCACCAGCAGGCAGCAGCCTACAACGGTTGTGCCGGAACCGAATATGGCCTCGATATTGTCTTTGAAGAAGACGCCTACTATGCCCACGGGAATCATAGAGATGATAATGTTGATGGCATATCGGGTACCTTCATTAAGACCGCTGTAACTCTTCCATGACTGTCTGGTGAACAGGTCACGGAATATCCAGACAATTTCCTTCCAGAGAATCACCAGAGTACTCAGTACGGTAGCCACATGTACCAGTACGGTAAATGCCATGTTCTGCTCGCCGTCAATGCCGAACAGTGATGAAGCTATTGCCAGGTGTCCGCTGCTGCTTATGGGCAGATATTCGGTCAGGCCCTGCAGCAGTCCCAGCAGAAGTGATTCAAGCCAACTCATTCTTCCTTATCCTCCTTATCTGCTTTGGGCTTGTAGACGATAGCCGCTATGATGGTCAGGAATCCGATAAGGGTAACTACAGGAGCCACCTTTATGCGGCGTACGCTGAAGATGTCGGGTTCAAAATACTCTGATGTGCAGTTAGGACCGGTCATCAGCAGCAGGCCGATGATAATGATAGCCATTCCGATTGCGGTCAGAATGTAGTTGGTCTTGGTGAAAGCGAATTTTTTCTTATCCATACATTCAAGGATTGATTGGTTAGACATAATGAAGTTCGCCCGATTTCATGCGGAGGAAACGGTTTACGGAGTGCAGGGCACAAATGCCTGTAATAAGCAGTCCGATAAGCATAACCACTGCGAAAACGGGAATGATGATTCTGGGTTCGGCCAGCATGATAAGCCAGGGCTCATACTTGAGGCCTATCTTGAGACCGTACCAGATGATGATGCATGTGAGTACGGCCGATGTGAACCCGATCCACAGGTTACGGCTTATGAAAGGCTTGCGTATGAAAGACCACTTGGCACCCACCAGTTTCATGGAGTAGAGCACGAAACGCTGGGCGTAGATGGTGAGTTTTATCGTGTTGTTTATGAGTGTGAATGATACCAGTGAGAGTATCATGGCCAGTACCAGCAGCAGACCGGCAACCTTACGGATGTTGCTGTTGATGATGTCCAGCAGGTCCTTCTGCCATGTAACCTCGCGCACACCCTCCTGTGCGGCAATCTTCTTCTCAATCAGTTTAAGGCTGTCGTTGCAGGCGTAATCGGCCTCCACCCTTATGTTCAGTGATGCGTAGAAGGGGTTGTACTCCAGGAACTGTGAGGGATCGGTACCCATGGCCTTGGTCATATCCTTCAGGGCGTCGTCCTTGGATATGTACGAGCAGACGGCACAGTAGGGTGATGCCTCGATGCTACGGCGGAGTGTTGAAAGCTGGGCGTCAGTTATGCTCTCCTTGAGAATCACCTCGACCGTCATCTCCTGCTTGAGGTGACGTGACAGATCATTTGCAGTAAGCAGCAGAAGAGCCACGATGCCTATGAGCAGCAGAACCAGAGACGTGCTGATGCAGGCCGTAATGAACAGCAGGTCTATCTTTCTCTTTTTCTTTTGTTTGACCATATTATTCCGATGTTATCCTTTTTCTGAAAACGTAAACCAGTGAACTGCTTTTGCTCCGTCTGGTCAGTGATATCCTCCATGAATGCAGTCCGTGAATCATGCCGCGCAGGAATGACATGCGGTGATGCAGATGCTTTTCGGACAGTATCGAGATGTAGAAACTGTCAAAAGGCATCTTCTCATGATGCATCAGCGTGAATCCGTGCTTGTATGCCAGTGCGCTTATTGAGGAGGGGTTGAAGTGCCATAGATGTCTGGGCACATCGTACGCTGCCCAATAGGGTCCGTAGTACATGGCATCGGTCGAACAGATATTGGGGCAGGCCATTATCAGTATGCCTCCGGGTCGGAGCAGTTCATAGAACCTGTCCAGCAGTTCGTGGGGATTATGGCAGTGCTCAAAGACGTGCCACAGGGTGATGACGTCAAACGTACCGGCATGAAGTGCATCCATCTCGGGCACGTCGATCATGCGGTGGTGGAACATCTCAAGTGAGAAAAGCCTCTCCTCGTGGTATTTCTCGACCGATGTCACCTTCCATCCGCGTTTCTCCATCTTATGTGAGAAAAATCCCGTCTTGGCTCCGTAGTTGAGCAGCGAGCCGCCGGTGCGGTATGACTGCGATTCCACGATCCTGACCTTCTTGCGGAGCATGAGGTTACGGACATGATAGTAAAGACGGCCGATAAGCCCGGAGGGGGAGTCGCCCAACTTGAGTTTCAGGTTGACCTTGTCGTAGCGGCTCATCTCATCCTCCCTGGGGGGATCCAAAGTGTACACCACACCGCATGACGGGCAACGCATCAGAGTGTATGACTCCTTGCTTACGGTAAAGTCAGTGCAGTTTGCGTAAGGGATCTGTCCCGACGCTCCGCATAATGGACAAGGCTTGAAATCCTGATAAATCATCCTCTCTCGTGTACACGCGCCTGACGCGGCACGCGCGCAGGGTGACCGCAAAGATAATACCCTAAGATAGGGGTTGTCAAGTGTTTTAAGGTTTTTTTGCTGGTTTTATTGTATTTACGTCACGCAGGTACGGCCATTTTCCTGCTTGCTGCCCCATATTTGGCCATACTTGTCACCACAGGCTCTGTAGCCCATATTCTCTGCAAGTATGGCAGCAAAAACCCGGTTTTTGGGCATTTTCGCTGCCATACTTGCAAAAAACCGCCTTTTAAAGGCCCTTTTACGCAGGTACGGCCATTTTTAAGAATACGCTGTACCTGCGTAATTGGTTTGTCAGCAATTATCCATATATTTGCCAGACAAGAAACCTGATTGCTATACTATGAAAAAAGATCATCTCTTTGAATTGGCCGAGAATTATATCTCCCAGACGGGAATCTCGGTGTTTCTTACCGGCAGGGCCGGAACCGGAAAAACAACTTTCCTAAAGTACATTGTTGAGAATACGCCCAAGCGCTGCGTGGTGCTTGCGCCGACAGGTGTTGCCGCAATCAATGCTGGCGGCGTTACGATCCATTCATTTTTCCAACTGCCGCTATGTCCGTATCTGCCAGATGTGGAGGAACTGGTCACGGAGTATCAGTTGCCCGAGGCAAGGCGACAGTTGCGCAAGGAAAAAGTCAAGATAATCAAGACGCTGGACCTGCTAATAATCGATGAAATATCAATGGTCAGGGCCGATCTGCTTGATGCGGTTGACTCCGTGATGCGCCGATATCGGCACAACAACAAACCCTTTGGCGGGGTGCAGCTGCTCATGATAGGCGATGCCCACCAGCTTCCGCCTGTAGTGACCGAGCAGGATGAGCCCTGGCTCAAGAAGGTGTACAAATCACCTTTCTTCTTCCATTCCAAGGTGATGCAGCAGCTCAAATACGTTACCATAGAGTTGCAAACGGTTTACCGTCAATCAGATACATCATTTCTGGATATACTGAACAGCATCCGTGACGGAGTGATGGACAACGCCACATACCGTATGCTGAACAGCCGCTTGGACCCGCGTTTCAATCCCGATGATACCGCTGCTCCCTCCGGAGGCCGATGGATCCGACTTACCACCCACAACCGTCAGGCAGACAGCATCAACCAGGAGAAAATGGAGGCTCTGAAGACCCGGTTGTACACATTCTACGCCGAGGTTGAGGGCAATTTTCCTGAAAACACCCTCCCTGCCGAGAAGGTACTCCAACTCAAGGAAGGCGCACAGGTTATGTTCCTCCGCAACGACTCCCGCGAGGGCCGGTACTACAACGGAAAGATTGCCACCGTAACCTCCATAGACTACGATGACGGCATCATTGTAACCGATGAAAACGGCGATGAAATCAATGTTCCTATTGAAAAATGGGAGAACATCCAGTATGAGATAGACAGTGAGACCAAGGAGATTGTACCAAATGTAGAGGGAACTTTCTCGCAGTACCCGCTGCGCGCCGCCTGGGCAGTCACCATTCACAAGAGCCAGGGCCTGACATTTGACCGTGTGATCATTGATGCGGCATCGGCCTTCAGTTTCGGTCAGGTCTATGTGGCACTGTCCCGATGCTGCACACTTGAAGGCATAGTTCTGAGCAGCCCCATATCCCAATCCTGTCTGTTCAACAACAGCGATGTATC